>CAZBLU010000017.1:11019-31873 GCA_964493015.1 uncultured Caldimicrobium sp. | reverse complement strand
CATTCTGCAGGCTAAAATAATGCTCATCTACCTCGTTTACAAAGAATTGCCCATCCCTGGTGAAAAACCTATTTCCCTTGCCGTCATCAACCACAAAAAATCCCTTTCCCACTATGGCAAGATCCGTGGGTATATCAGTTGTTTGAATTCCGCCTTGAGTAAAGAGGGTGCGAATATCCTTTATATTAGTCCCATATCCTCTCTCTTTCCCAAAAACTTCACTATATCTCACTAACCTTTCAGCAAATTCAGTGCGGCTTCCCTTAAAGCCTACTGTGTTAAGGTTAGTAATATTATCTGCCGTAACCTTTGTGGCTAAAGAATCGCTGTAAAGTCCAGAGTATCCTATAAACATGGTGCCAAAGAGCCCCATAGCCTTACCCTCCCAAGATCTCCTTTATTCTCTCAAGAGAAACTTGTTCCCTTCCATTAATTACTAATTGAGGTTTATCACCTAAAATTGCTCCAGTTACCTTAGAGATTACCCTTACAGGTATACTCTTTACCTCATCTCCAGAGCCCACAGTTATGGAAACCCTGTAATTTCCATCAGGTAAAGGATTCCCTCCCTGATCCTTTCCGTCCCAATCAATTTTGTGCAGTCCCTTGGGAAGGTTATATAGCTGAAGGGTCCTTACTATCTGTCCCATCTCATTTCTTATGGTTATGGTTACCAGATTTGCTGGTTCCGTTAACTCAAATTCCCCTCCAAGAAATTTACCATCCTCTATCCTTAAAATATTCCCTTCAATTTTAACCGCTTTACCCACTAAATTGGCAAAGAGGGTATACTCATTAGTCTTATAGAGGTCTACCAATCTTTCCAGTTTCTCATTTAAGTTCATGAGCTGGTCAACCTGATTAAAGGCAGCAAGTTGCAGGGCCATCTCGTGATTCTCTACAGGTTTCATGGGATCCTGGAATTGAAGTTGCTTGATAAAAAGCTGCATAAAGGCCTCTCTATCAAGCACTTTCTTAGGAATCCTTTTCAGATCTGCAGGTTGTCCTGTTTTTTCATTAATTTTATTGATCACTGCCATGGCCCTGACCTCCCTAAACTATCTTATAAAGCCTCCCAGTATGATAAATTTGAGGATCTTGCTCCCCCAAATGAGGGCTCTCCTCAGAGGTATGGCCCCCTCTTTCTTCCCTACTTCTTCTATACTCAGCATAGCCCTTACCTTCGGCAAAGCCAAAAAGAAGCTCAAACTCTTTTAATCTCAGACCAAGTTCTTCAAGTTGACTCTTGAGTTGGGCCAAATCTTGCTGAAGCTGAGCGAAGGTTTCAGGTTTTTCCACTTTTGCCCTAATCTCAACTTCCTTATCTAAGACCTTGACTTCAAGCTCCATCTTTCCAAGCTCAGGGGGCTCAAGTTGGATGCGAGCTCTTTTCTCCCCGGTAGGGAATAGCTCTGTAGAAAAATCTTTTATGAAGTTTGAAAGGTGATCCAGGGAAACTCTATGAATAATGCGCTCTTCTAAGCCTTCTGGAGCAACCTCTCTAATCCTTGGGCCCATGGCCTTTACGTGATCTATAAGACCTTGCTCCAAAGGCGTTCCCTCTATTTCCCTCCTCAGGGCCTTAAGCTCCTTTTTAAATGCTTCCTTTAGCTCTAAGGGCAATTTCTCAAACTCCTTAATTATCTCTCGGCCCGCCACCTCATTTAGCGTAGCGTCCCTTCCCTCTATATGCCTACTTATTTGTGAATCCTTAAGAGAGGAATTGTGAAGCAAATTTTCAAATTCCCTCTCTAACTTCATTAAGAGATTCTCTAAATTAGACATTTCTTCCTGGGAAGTAGCTCCCCTTTTTGAAATATTCTTAGGATTTAAGCTCTCAACCTCTAAGCCCTTAATCCTAAGTGCCTCATCACCACTCAAGGTGCTATCTTTTTTCTTACTTTCATCTCCTAAAATCGAAGGTTTTTCGAAAGCCAATCTTTCACCAGCTGGACTTACATCATCTAACCATCTTTTCCTCTCTTTGGCTGGAACTTCATTGCTTAGACTTAATAGACCAGTATAGGAGATATCCTTCTCTTCATTGGTTACTCCTAATGCGGTGGAAAAATCACTTTCTTTGTCTTCACTCAGTCTTTGCAGGAGCTCTCTTCTTAATATCTCTAAAAGACTATTAATTCTCTCTTGAGAAGAGGAAAAGTTAACTTCCCCGGGTGTGATAGGATTTGCTCTCATTGACTGATAGTCCTCAATTCCCAGTCTCTCTTGTAAAAAGTGAAAATAAGCTAAGGCAATAGCTCTATAGGCATCGAGATCTTCTTTTAGGCTTTCCCTTCGATCCTCAGATGGAAAAATCTGTTCAGATATCTTCTCCCAAGTGTTCATTTTCTCTATTTCCCTAAATATCAAACTGGGCTCAGATTCCCCAAACATCACACCAAGCTTTGTCTTTAGATTTTCTTCCCCATCAAGAGGGGAAAACTCAGAGGGTAAGAGGGGCACCTTAGCACTATCTGCTTGAGAGTTTAAATTGGCTAAAATTAGCAGGAATACTTCTTTAAAAGGCAAATCCCCATTAAGAACCTCTCTTGAGCCTCCAAAAAGTTCTAATAAACCATAGGCTTTATCTAATGTTTTCAAACCTATAGGGCCATCCATTTTTTCCTCCCGCTTTAAGTTTTTCTCCTATTTTCAATATATTAAATTCAAAAGTCATGCCTATTCGTTCAGAGCTTTTGATCAGAGAATAGGAGGTTTCTTAAGCCCTCACTTAGGAAAAAATTTCCCTCTTTACTGGTTTATTTTTCCTATATCCCTACCCTAATGGTATTTCAAAAAACTTCATAAAATTATACGGTGGAATTTCCAATTTTATTTCTCTCTCTTTTCGTGTAAAATCGAAGAAATCAAATAAGTGAAGAACATTCTCTATTTAAAGGTTGACGAATGAAAAGAAATTACTAAAATAACTAAAAAAAGAAAGTAAAAGCGTAGAGAAAATAGTAGAAGAAAATTTTGGAGGCATTAAATGACTGAATTAGAAAAGATTAAACACCTGCTTCAACACTTCATAGAACATACTGAGGAGCATGCCCAAGAGTTTGCAGAGCTTGCTGAAAAGGCACAAAAAGAAGAGGGGGGAGAAGCTCTCGCAGAGGCCATTCGGTCTGCCTCTCAAAAACTCAAAGAGGCAGTTGCCATTTTAAAACCCTTTGTTTAAATTTTAAATAAATAATTTTGAATATGAAGGAGGTTCCAGATGAGCTGTATTTTTTGTAGGATAGTCAACAAAGAAATCCCTGCTAAAGTTGTTTATGAAGATGACAGGGTCCTTGCCTTTCATGATATTAATCCACAGGCCCCCTATCATATCTTGGTTATTCCCAAAAAGCACCTTTCTACTCTCTTGGAGATAAGTGAGGAAGATAAAGAGCTCATAGGTCACATTTATATGACTATTAACAAGATTGCTCAAGATTTAGGTTTTGCTGAACGGGGCTTTCGAGTGGTGGTAAATTGTAAGGAAGAGGCAGGGCAGACTGTTTTTCATGTTCATTTTCATGTCCTTGCCGGGCGTCCCATGGATTGGCCTCCAGGCTAATAAGTGAAATAGGAAAATCCAGCACAGATTTTACAAAGTCTTCTACCTTCTATCTCTACATGCCTTCCATCACGAACCACAATACCGCAGCGCTCACAAACAACCTTTTCCCTTGGTTTACCTGGGAGATCCGTTTCATTAAGTTTCACTTTAACTTCCTTAACTTCAAAGAGCTCTTCAAGAGGCATAATCTTATAGGCCATAAGTTCTCTTAAAGCAGGGGACTCTATTTCAGGATAGTATTGCTTAGCCCTTTCTTTAGCAGATTCTAAGGCCAAAACCCTGAAGGCCTTACCTGTTTCCAAGTTGAGAAAGGTTGCTGCCATAATACCGTAATCCAAGTATTTCATAGTTCTCTTGCCAAGGCTTGCTCCTGTAACTGTCTGAATAGCATCTGTGGCACATCTATCTATCTCCACATAGACGAGAAACTTTTTGCGGTCTGCCCCCTGAGGATCCCTTATACCAATAAGTTCCAGCCCAAGAAGAGAAAGCCTTGCTCCTAAAACTTGCCCTGCACAGAGATGCCCATGCCTCTCTTTACAGATCTCTAAGAGCTCCTCAAAAGGTATCTCAAAGGGATTAAATTTACCACCTCTAAAAGGGTCTAATTTCATGTTCAAACCTCTGTATTAAGTTAAGAAACCTTGGCTCCAGGGGTAACCTCTCTTTCAGGCACAATCAAGGTTAATCCCCTTTCGTCGTGGGCGGCAAGAAGCATGCCTTCTGAAAGGACACCCCTAATCTTTGTGGGCTTGAGATTAAGAACTAACATAACTTCCCTATTAATCAATTCCTCTGGTTTATAATACTGGGCAATGCCAGAGACAATCTGTCTCTTTTCAGGACAGAGGACCTCAAGTTTTAAAAGTTTGTCTGTGCCCTCAATCCTTTCTGCATGGATAATCTTACCTATGCGAAAGTCCCATTTGCGAAATTCCTCAATGGAGTAAACCTCTTTTCTCTCTTCAGCCATTTTTGTCTCCTCCGAAGTGGTTGTTTCCTTAGGCAATTCTATTCTCGGAAATAGTGGTGCCCCTTTATAAATTAGACTTCCCTCTGGTGGAAACTCCCAATTTAAGGCCTCTTCAAAACTTAGAGTGTTGATTTCTAAGGAGAGCGAGCTCAGTAGCTTTTGAGAGGTATCGGGCATAACTGGCCATAAAGCAAGGGCAAAGCTTTTAAGGGCTGATAGGAGGTTCCTCAAGATAGTGCCTGCCCGTTCAAGTCTTCCCTCTTTAGCTTCCTTCCAGGGAGCCATTCTATCTATATAGACATTGCTAAAGCGAATAGCCTGCCAAAGCTCTTCCAAAGCTAAATGGAACTGCCATGCCTCAAACAATTTCAGATACTTCTCCAGGGTCTCTTCTACTACTTTGCGGTAGTTTAAATCCTCTGAGGTCAAGGGCCCATAGGCTGGGACCCTCCCCTGAAAATATTTTTCTACAAGATTAAGCGTTCTGAACACTAAATTACCAAAATCATTAGCCAGGTCAGCATTGTAGCGAGTAATAAATTGAGCATAGTCAAAATCCGCATCATACCCAAAGGCCATTTCTCTAAAAAGAAAGTATCTTAGGGCATCCTTACCATATCTCTGAGAGACCTCTATGGGATCAACCACATTTCCTAAGGACTTAGACATCTTGAGTTTTTGCATAAGCCAGTAGCCGTGGACATAGAGTTTCTTATAGAGGGGAAGGCCTAAGGCTTTAAGCATAATAGGCCAATAAATAGCATGGGGCTTAAGGATATCCTTAGCTATGACATGGTGAGCTCTCTCCCAGTAAACTTGCCATCGGGGATCTTCTGGATAGCCAATTCCTGAGAGGTAATTGATTAAGGCATCAAACCAGACATAGGTCACATACTCAGGATCAAAGGGAAGCTCTATCCCCCAGGAAAGCCTACTCTTGGGTCTGGAGATACATAAAGGCGGCAGGGGCTCCTCTAAAAGATTTAAGACCTCTTCTTTGTAAAAGCTTGGATAGATAAGGTCTTCCTTTGATAGGTAGTCCTTTAGCCATCCTCTGTATTTCTCTAAGTTAAAAAAATAGTTTTTCTCCTTAAGATATACAGGCGGCCTTTGATGATCCCTACAAAAGCCTCTTTCATCAAGCTCCTTTGAGGTCAAAAAACGCTCACATCCAAAGCAATAATTACCTTCATATTCATCTAAATAAAACTCACCCTTATCATAGAGGGTCTGAAGGACATATTGCACAGTTTTTTTGTGCTCTGAGGAGGTGGTGCGAATAAAGCGATTGTAGGTTAAACCAAGGTAATCCCAGGCCTCTTTAAAGGCTTTAGCTACTTCATCCACAAAAGCTTGGGGACCTTTTCCCCGTTCTGAGGCTGCCTTCACTATTTTATCTCCATGTTCATCTGTGCCAGTTAAGAAAAAGACTTCATAGTTTTTAAGGCGATAAAACCTGCACAGGCCATCTACGATAATGGTAGTATAGGCATGCCCAAGATGGGGATAGCTATTTACATAATAGATAGGGGTTGTGAAATAAATAATTTTATCACCCTTTTTCAAGGTTCTCCTCCCTCTTCTATAGGTTCCTCTTCCGAAATTATGTAGTTTTTGAGCTCACTAACAGGGATGGTAAAAATTTCACCAGAGGAAGCCTCTAAAGTTACACTTTTTTGAAAGAAGTTATATTTTACCACCCGAAAGGTATTATCTCCTATGGAGAGTTTACTTCCCACCTTAGGAAGATCACTCAAAAATTCCGCATAGTTTTTTTCTTCATAGGCTAAGCAGCAAAGGAGTCGCCCGCAGGGCCCAGAGATCTTGTTGGGGTCTAAAATAAGCCCCTGGTCTTTAGCCATTTTAATGGATAGGGCCTCGAAAGTCTTTAAAAACTGGGCACAGCAGAATTCTTTACCACAGATGCCTATACCTCCAAGCAGGGCTGTTTCATTGCGAACCCCAATTTGCCTCATCTCTATCCGCATACGCAGGGCCCTTGCCAGTTGCTTAACAAGCTCCCTAAAATCAATCCTTCCCTCAGCGGTATAGTAAAAGATTATCTTGCTTCTATCAAAATAACACTCCACATCCACAAGCTTCATCTCCAAGTTTAACTCTTGGGCAAATTTCTTACAGAGTTCTTTGGCCTTATTTTCCAGCTCCAGTTTTTTCTTATAGGCATCAATTTCTTTAGGATTAGCCTTGCGCAGAACTACAGGCATTTCCTTTGGCTCATAAGGTAGCCGAAAACAATAGTCCTTGATCTGGTAAACCTCCTTTCTCCCCTCTGGTAGCTCTACAAATACGTAGCTTCCTCTACTTACGGGTTTAGACAGTTTGAGAAGGATATCAGGCCTGTTAGGCTTGAGTAAACCAAAGGCTATAAAAGTCTCCTTTTCTTCCATTAGCTTATCCTCCTATAGCTCTCATCTGGCGAGAAGTAGAATGAAGTTCCCTTTTTTCTGGTTTAAGCTTTAAAGCAAGGGCAAAGGCCTCTTTTAAAGAGCCCTTCCCACCTCTAAGATAATCCTTAAGATCTATTTCCTGGTCGCTAAAGAGGCAAGTTCTTAGTTTGCCATCGGCAGTTATTCTAAAACGATTGCATCTACCACAAAAGTGTTCACTTATGGGTGAGATAAAACCGATCTTACCTACCGCCTCTTTCCATTGAAAAATGCGTGCTGGGCCTCCACCTTCAGAGGAAGCAGGGAACAAAGGAGAATAGGCCTCTAAAAGGGCTCTAATCTCCTCAATAGTGACCACATGACTTTCATCCCAAAGCTCCTTATTCCCCACAGGCATAAACTCTATAAATCTTATCTCCCAGGGGTATTTGAGAGTTAATTTAGCCAGATCAAGGATCTCCTCATCGTTTAACCCTCTAATGATGACCACATTAATCTTCAAGGGAGAAAAATTGAGTTCCATAGCCTTAAAGAGCCCTTGCCAAACCTTATCTAAACTAAAGCCCCCTGTAATCTGAGAAAACTTTTGAGGATTAAGGGTATCTAAACTAACATTAAGCCGTTTAAGACCTGCTTCTTTTAAAGCCTCTGCCTTTTCCCAAAGAAAGTAGCCATTTGTGGTAAGACTTAAGTCCCTTAGTCCATCAATAGTGGAAAGTTCTCGTATCAGATCTTCAACTCCCTTTCTTAGCAAGGGTTCTCCGCCTGTTATCCTTACCCTAAATACCCCAAGCTCTACGGCAGTCCTTACTATGGTAACAATCTCTTCATAGGTTAAAATCTCTTCATGAGGTATCCAGGTAAAGGGGCCCTGTCTTGCGCAGTAAATACAACGGAAATTACACCTGTCAGTGATAGAGATTCTCAAATATTCTACTCTTCTGCCAAATCTATCTATCAACATAGGTATCTAACTTGGAGAGTCTCTCTTTATAATAGGCCCTGGCCTTATTAAAATAGGCTTTATGGAGAGGTTCCTTATAGTCTGGATAAGTCCAAGGTAAGTCCTGATAGCTACCCTCTCTGTAAATTAAGGTTACCTCTGCAAAGACAGAGCTACCAAGATAAATTCTGTGGGCATAATCTTTGAATGTAGCTAAGACCACCTTGGCGAGATTTAAATAACCTGGATCCAGATTAATCCTTCTCTTTCCTTCGGAATCGGTATATTTCCTCTCAAGGGAATAACACTCATGCTTAAGCTCGACCAAAAAATCAGGCTCCTTTAAGTGTTCAAAGAAATAAAAGGTTTTCCAAAGGGGTTTTCCCATTTCCTGCTCATAATAGGAGGTAAAAGTGGAAAAATCAAAGGTGTGGCTTTTAATAACCACCATTCCAAGGGAAGAGGTGAAATAGTCTTTTATACCTTCAAAGAAATCCTTTTCCCTTTCCATGACGGCAAGAAAATAGAGGACAGGTTGGGGTTTTTTAGGATGGCTCATCTTTAAGGGGAATAGCCTCTTCAGGGAGCATCACAGGTATGTCCTCAACAATAGGATATAAAAGGGCACATTTCTTACAAAAAAAGCCAGAGATTTTTTCTTTCTCTAAATAAACCAAATCTCCCTTACATAGAGGGCAGGCAAGCACTTCCAAATATTGTTCTATCCTTTCTCTTTCCATATTTTAATTTTACTCCTCAAAGGCTATTACGCAATTTTTCCCTTGGAGTTTGGCTTGCATAAGGGCACGGTCTGCCCTTTTAATAGTTGTCTCAATAGGCTCTTTGGGTCTATAGCTTGCTACGCCAAAACTTGCCGAAATCTTCTCTATAGGAGAAAGTTTGAGAGAACATATCTCCTTTCTCAATTTTTCGGCCACTATTTTTGCCTGCTCTAAAGTGGTATTACGCAACAAAATTAAAAATTCCTCTCCACCCCAACGGGAAGATAAGTCTGAGGCCCTTATTTTTTTCTTTAAAAGCTCCCCAATAGCTATGAGCACTTTGTCTCCCTGGTCGTGACCATAAAGGTCATTTATATATTTGAAATAGTCAAGGTCAAAAAGAATTAGGCTAAAGGGGATATTATATCTATCAGAGAGTTCCTTTTCTTTTTGTAGGGCTTCTGACATAAATCTTCGGTTGTAAAGGCCAGTAAGATAGTCTGTAACGGAGGCTTGGAAAAGTTTTTTTTCTAACTCCTTTTTTTCGGTTATATCAAAGAAATTAATGATAAGTAATTTCTCCCCACTATCCAGATTTATTAGCGAGACGATTATATGGGCATAGAACTCACTCTGATCTTTTCTTTTAAGTAGGGCATCAAATTCACAGGGAGAAGAGGAATTCAGTAATATCTCTATAGGACATCTTTCTTCATCAAGGAAGGCAAAAAGAGAACTTACAAACTTTTGTCCTATAAGCTCTTCCTTAGAAAACCCAGTAAGGCTAAGAGTTCTTTGATTAACATAAAGAATTCTTTTATTAAGATCAACGATAATGATAGCACTTCCAAGGTTTTCAAGGATATCAAGAGTTAATTTCCCTTGAGGTAGTATCTCTAAAGAATGGGTGAGAGGCATTCTTTCACATTCTCCAAAAATTGGGAGACTTCAGCTAAGGGTGGTTCCCACTTTTCAGAATCTTCTGAAAGGAGATATTCTTTCAAAGCAAGGATTAGCTTCTTTTCTTCCTCTCTGAGGGTAGGTAAAATTTTTATGAGAATCTCTTCTGGGGTTAATTTCTTTTCCGACGGTAAGACTTCCGTGATAGCATGAAGGGCCTTTAACCCTTGTAGAAAGATCTCCCTTAAAAGGGCTTTATCGGGTTTTCTTTTTCCTTCTCTTAGTTCCTGCCAAAGTTTTAAAGCGTATTGATAATGAGTGCGGGCGCGAATGAAGTAGACCATTTCAAGAATCTTTTTTCAACACTTGTTCTCCCCACTTGCGATAAAAGTGTTTACTTAAGATTTCGTCAGCCTTTTCACAGGTTTCAAAGAGAAGCTCCAATAGATCAAGCATTTCTGCTTGCCCATCAGGTGTCCTCATCTCAAAATCCTCTATAAAGGCACCACTTTCAAGATACTCTTTGAATTCCTGAAGTTTTTTAATAGTAAGCATTAACTTGCCCTCTCTAAATATTCACCTGTGCGGGTGTCTACCTTAATAAGGTCACCCTCCTGAATAAATAGGGGCACCTGGATCACAGCTCCTGTCTCTAAAGTAGCAGGTTTTGTAGCTGTTCCCACTGTATCTCCCCTTACTCCAGGCTCGGTCTTTACCACTCTTATTTCCACTACCTTAGGTAGCTCTATACCTATAACTTTACCTTTATAGTATAATACATAAACCTGTAAATTTTCAATGAGAAATTTGGCTGCCTCACCAATATCTTTTTCATCTATATAGATCTGATCATAGTCGTCAAGGTCCATAAAGACATAACGATTACCTTCTTTGTAAAGATACTGCATCTCTCGCTCTTGGAGATCTGGTTTATTAAATTTCTCACCAGAGCGAAAATTTACTTCTAAAACCCTTCCCGTAACAAGATCTTTGAGTTTGGTTCTTACGGTAGCCTGTCCCTGAGCTACCTTAGAATGCTGAAACTCTAATATTTCGTAAGGTTTCCCTTCCCATTCAATCTTCAAACCTCTTCTGAAGTCTGAAGTGGTATAACTCATATAATTAAACCTCCTGATTTTTTTTCTCCAGATAAGAGGGAAGAGGAGTTGCCCAAGCCTCTTCATCAAAATAGAGTTCTTCAAGATTGGCCGGGACTTCTACCTCCAAAAGATAAGGGCCTTCAACTACCTCAAAGCGAAGAAAACAGGATTTATACCAGTCCACATTAGGTAGATCTAAGTCAAATTCCTTCATGATTCTGTAGGTTCTATAAAAATCTTCCCAGGAGTTATCCTTTTCTGGATAGGTGGTAAAATCCCTTAAGATATCTGTAATCACGAAGCCTGATTCTAACATGAATTTTTGCAGATCTCTCCATTTTTGGAGAGAGGCCTCTCTATGGGTAAATCCGAGATAGCCAGTTGAACCTGGCCCTTTAAGACTGCTTATACAACGAGAAACAAAGAGCTTTAAACCCTTTTTTGTTTCCACAGGATCGGTAACAAACAGGTCAAAGCTTCTGTGAAGTTCATCAGGTAGGGCCTCAATAACATTATAGTTATAAACCTCTAAGTTAGGATAACCTATTTCCTCTTTCTTTTTCAAGATAAATTCATTTAATCTGTTATCAATTTCCACTACAACAATCCTTTTAGGTAGGCCAGTTAAGGCCATGGAGAGGGAAATAAGGTCATCGTCCCCCAAAATAAAAATCTCAGTTCCCTCAAGATCGCCTCTTTCGTAAATGAAGGCTGTTCTTTTCATGGTATCTTCAGGGCGTATGAAACCCTGATCATAATCACTGGTGGGTAAAGGTCTGTCTTGAGTAAGTCTTTTAAAATCTTCAAACAATTTTTCCCAATAGGCATTATCCTTAAAGGGTGAACAAAAGAGACATCCTGGAGAGTGATAAGTCTCTACAGGTTCTTTGAGTTCTTTAATTTTGAAATAGGGCTTTTGGTAGAGAATGGTCCCTTCTTTGAGAAGTTCCTTTAGGGCCTCTAAAAAATTAACCAGATGGGCATCTTGATAATTGATTAATTCCCAAAAGGTAGCTGGTTTCAGAGCTAAATATCTCAAAATTTGTTTTTTTATCCTTTCGAGTTCTGACACGGAAGGACCTCATTGCTTGGGCTTTAAGAGGAATAGATAAAAAATTGCGGGGGTGGGATTTGAACCCACGGCCTCCGGGTTATGAGCCCGACGAGCTACCAGGCTGCTCTACCCCGCGTCCTTTGCGCTTGTTTATAAAATATAATCAACTTTACTGGGCTGTCAAGAGGAGGTGGAGGGCTTCAAACTTTCGGCAAGGATTTCTATAGGTCTTTTCTGATATCTATCTGCTATCTCTCGCAGCGTTTCATCTTCTTTGATTTCTATTCCCTTTTTCCTGAGATTCTCTCTCGCCTTAAGGTAATCAAAGCCTAATTCCTCTGAGAGGGCCTTAAGGGTCTTTCTGCCAAGGCCCTTTCCTGCAAGCTTTGCCTCTAATTCTTCAAGAGAGAGTTTTGACCAATCAAAGGTTTCTCTCTTCTCCAAGGGTTTGATGATTTCATAAATATCCTTAGGAGAGACCCTGTTACGCTTGGCTATGTCCTTTATGGTTTCCTCAGGGGAGGTAACCTTGATTCCTCTCTTTTGCAAGATCTCCAAAGCTTTGGCTGGATCAATTTGTTGCCTTAAGCAAAAGGCCTTTAAGGAAAGCCCTTCGGCATGGGGAATGGGCGGCTCATGGGCAGGACTCTTTACCCAACTCTTTTTTAAATATTCGCTTGCCTCAAGGATATAACTAAGAGGGGGGAGGCTATAAAGAGCAGAGGTTAGAACCCATAAACTTAAAATAGAGACCACTATGGTTTCCCTTGGGAGAGTCTTTAAGAGCCTTGCCCTTTTGTAAAGATACTGGATAAAGGCTGACCAGTTGTAATATAAATGAAAAAGGCCAAAGACTATAAAAAAGACACTGGAAAGAATATGCCAGTTTGTCCACTCCGTCTTGGTAAGCCCGAGAAATTTCCAGCCAATCCAGTTGGCAATCCTTCCTTGAGGAGTAAAGTAAAGGATAAGACCACTAAGGAGAGATAGAAAAAAGAAAAAGGCTGTGGCTAAAGAGACAAGGGTTCTAAATTTTAGTCCTAACATGTCCTAACTCCTCCTAAAAATATTTTATTTATACTATTCAAAAAATATGCCTATTATCCCTTAAATAAAGTGCTTTTTTGGTTTTTTTAAAAAGCCCTTTAAGTGGCCTTTTTAAAAGACCTTCTTCTTTTGGTAGTTTGAGTTTGCAAATTTTGCCAAGGCTATGCAGTTTTTTTAAAAAAGGCGTAGATACCTAAGATTCTATCTACCAAAATGGAGGCTGCACTTCTCACCGAGAGATGATTATATGGGTCAAGGCGACCCCAGATGGGTTCTAAGAAGAGGTCGCATTTTTCTAAAACCTCATCGGCAAGACCCCAGGCTGTGCCAAGCAGAATGGCTATGGGATGCTTCCAGAGGAGGGCTCTAATATCCTTAGCAGATACACTTGGTCTTTTGGGTGAGGCATCTGTGGCCACTAAAAGGGGCTTAACCTTTTCCTCTCTTTGGACCTCCTCAATAGCCTCTTCAAGGGTAGAGAAGATTTTTAGAAGCTTAAGGGCTTCCTTTCTTAGAGGATTTCTTTGGCTCCCCTTACCCTGAAGCCAATAATGGAGAAGCTCTTCAGCAAGGGCCCTTTGATCCTCTAAGGGTTGTATGATGTAGACCCCTTTTAGGCCGTAAGTTCTTCCCAAACGTCCAAGGTCATGTAAATCAAAGTTGGTGATGGCAGAGGCAATCCTTTCCCCCTCTTTATTGAAGACAGGATAGTGGATTAAAAAGAGATAGAGCCTGAGGGTCTCTAAATAGGTTTTTAAGATCTTCAGGTCCTGGGGAGATAGCCTCGCCTTATGTAGGAGTTCTGGGCGTCTCTCTAAGGTAAGCTTTAGGCTCTCTTTTCTTCTAAATTCTTCAATTTCTCTGTGATTACCAGAAAGGAGAACTTCTGGGACCTTTAAACCAAGAAAATCTCTTGGTCTGGTGTAACAGGGATATTTGAGAAGGTTTGAGGTGAAAGATTCTTTCTCCACCGAGTCTTTTTTACCCACAACCCCTGGAATTAGGCGGGAGATTGCCTCAAGCAGGACCAAAGAGGCTACCTCTCCTCCAAAGAGCACATAGTCTCCGATGGAGATCTCCTCGTCTATAAAATGAGCCCTGATGCGCTCATCAATACCTTCATAGCGCCCACAAATTAGTAATAGACTTTTTTCTTTGGAGAGTTCCTCTGCAAGCCCTTGGTGGAAAAGCTTCCCCTGGGGAGAAAGATAGATAACCTTAGTATCAGGGTCTTTATCCTTTATATATTTGATGGCCTTGTAGAGGGGCTCTGGTTTAAAAACCATGCCCTCTCCTCCTCCATAAGGGGCATCGTCAATCACTCGGTGAGGATCCTCAGCAAAATCCCGCAAATTGTGTATCTTTACATCAATAAGGCCACCTTTTATGGCCTTTCCCAAAAGGCCTATCTTTAAGGGAGAATCAAAATACTCGGGAAATATAGTAAGAAGATGAAATCTCATCTAAGACTGGACTTCAACCAGATCCTTTATATCTCTAACTATAATTTGGTTCTTTTCCAGATCTATCTCTTCCACATAGTGAGAGACAAGGGGTAGATAAAACTCTCCTCCTTCAGGGCTCTTTACCAAAAGTAACTCATACTCACCTAAAGGCATTACCTCACTAACTACACCCCAGAGTTTCCCCGATTTGTCCACCACTTCTAAACCCTCAAGCTGGTAGTAATATATTTCTTCTTCTGAAAGACTTGGTAGATCCTCTATTTCCATATACAAATATTTGTTTACGAGTTTCTGGGCTTCCTCATAACCAAGGCCCTCTAAGGCAAGGATATAGACTTGAAGGCCTGGCCCTTTTTGAAGGGTCTTAATTTTAAAAGACCTTTTTTCAGGATCTAAAAGTATGACCGTTTTGAGTTCTTTCAGTAAATCTTCATTAGTTGTAAGCAGGGCAACCTTAAGGTTGCCCTGTAGTCCATGAGTAGAAAGGATCTTAAATAGAGGTAAAAGATCTCTTTCGATCAAAGGAATTATTCAATAATTTCCAGGACCACCCTTTTTTTGATCTTGCTGCCTGCCGCACCAAGAATGGTTCTGATGGCCTTAGCTGTTCTACCCTCTTTTCCAATAATCTTTCCCAGATCTTCTTTAGCTACCCTTAATTCAATAACAGAGGTCTGTTCCCCCTCAATTTCGTTAATTTGCACAGCCTCAGGCTTATCTACCAGCACTTTAGCAATCTGTTCCACCAGATCCTTCAGTTTGCTCATAGTCACTCCTCCTTCTGGGTTTGTCATATAGTAAGAGCTTTAAAGAAGACCCTCTCTCTTTAAGAGGGCTCTAACGGTTTCTGTAGGTTCAGCCCCTCTTGCCAGCCAGGATTTTATTTTTTCAGGATCTACTTTGAATTCATAGGGCTTTTTAAGAGGATCATAGTAGCCAAGGGTTTCTAAAAATTTTCCATCTCTTGGGGAACGGGAATCTGCAGCTACCACTCTAAAAAAGGGCCTCTTTTTCCTTCCCATTCTCATGAGCCTAATGCGTACTGGCACCTCTAACCTCCTCATTACTTTTTAGTTAGAAATTATAAATCTCTTTTTAAAATTTACAACATTATTTCATGAAAGATCTTTTACAGGAAATTCATCCAATGGGTTAATCTGTAAAGAAGCCTTAAGTAGGACTATCATATCCAAATATAAACCAAACAAAAGGAATTGCAAGGTCTTCTGAAAGATAAAACGTGGAAAAAAGGGCAGCAAGGTTTTGAGGGTAATTGGTCATTAAGAAAAGTCTTGAAAAAGGGCGTCATAATGTAGATGGGAAGGGAGAAAGTGCTCTGTTTAGAGATTCAGATAAGACTAATCATCATCCCAGGAAGAGCTTGAATACCAGTCGTCATCCCAGGAGCTATGATAATCATCAGAATCATCCTGTAGAGCTGAATAGAGAGGGCAAGAGGGATCCCAAAGAGCTCTACTTAGATCACAATCATCCTCCGAGTCCGTAGTTATAGTAGTAGATGTGAAATGGTCATCCTCGTCCACCCAGTGGTTATCAAGGTACTCCTCATCCCAATCGTCATCGATATCTATTTTGGGATACTTATTAAGAGAGCCAGCGTAAAAGTTTTGCTGTGGATACAGGCTTGAAGAGGAAGAGCTAATTTCTGGATTTAGATGCCTAAAGAGCAAGTAAAGAATAAAGCCTAAAATAACTAAGATTAAAATTTCCATATTAATTTTCCATATTAGCCCGCAGGGCTTATACCTGCGGGCAAGTAGAATAAATTATTTACCCGTAATTTCGCCCTTTAGGGGAAGCACAATTTGGGCTTTATCGTCTGCCTCAAATTCTAAGACCAATTTAAACCCATCAAGAGAGGTGGTCTTCTCAGGCACCTCAAAATAAACATACCCAGTTCTTGTATCCTTTGATGGAATTGGGTTCATTTTAAATTGTTTTTCTGTTAAGTCATTTACAATTTTTTCGTTTACAGAGGCAGAATGAGCAGCAGAAGCAATAGCTCCTATACCTCCAGCTAAGATTAGCCATCCCACAGCTCTACCAACTACACTCTTCTTAACACTTTCTGCAGCCTCAGTGGCAGATAACTGTTTACTTACATTGCCCTGAGGATCTACCAATGAAACGGATCTAACTGTAAGGGCTGAGGTACCAAAATTGGTTATTGAAAGGAAAACTGGGACAAAACCCTTTCTATTAAGGTCATCTCTGTCAAAGACCCGTTTACCATCCTCTTTAGTGATAATGGGTATAGCGGTGACTTTAAACTTCTCTGTAGTTTGAGTGACCATTAAAGGATGGTCTCTACTTGTGTCCAGACTTTGAGTAGTGTAACTTGCACATCCCCCTATAATAAGGGTAAGGCTAAGGAAAAGTAGCATAGTGAGATACCTCCACCTGAACTCCATACCTCCACCTCCTCCTCATAGTTTTTATTCTTTATAAATCAATCTACTGAGATAAATCTGACATCTTAAGCTCAAAAATTTTTAAAACCCATAAAAATATAACTTGAAAATCTTTAAGAATTTAATACAATTTTTCTCGTGAGACCTCTTAGAAAAAATAGATTATTTTCAAAATTCACAAAATTTCTCCAAAAAGATGAGAAGTTTTTAATACTTGTTGAAAAAAGAGAATTAGTTAAATTTGAAAAAGAAAAAGGTATCTATCTTGGCTCGGAAAGCAGTTTTAATAAAGTGCGTCCTGCTCTTTTAATTATATCGACTAATGAAGAACAAATTTATTTTAAACTTTTATTTTTGACAGCAAGTAAAGTTAGCCAAATAGCCATAGACCTCAATTTATGTCCCCAAAAAACAAAGCTCTGCAGTAAATTCCCCTTCTACCCAAGGTCCTATCTCTTTGCTGAGAGAAGACTTGGTTATTTCTGTATAAAGTTGAAGACCATGGAACTCTTGGAAAAAGTGCATTACTGTGGAAGATGTGAGAATTTGGAGGAACTTGAGAAGATCCCCTTAGTGGAGCTTTAAAATGTCCACTTTAAAGGTAAAAGAATTTTTGCAACTCCTATTTGAAAAGCCTCTTGAAGATGAGAAGAAAGAACTCATAAACATAAAGACTAAACAAATTTTGCAAAAGGCTTTAAAATCCTTTCCCAATCCTTTAGTCTACGACTCCCTAACAAAGCTTTATGGACAAGATTTCATGGAGGACCTTACACAGGAGTTCCTCTTAAAGTTATATCAAAATATACCTAAGCTTATAGAGAAAAAAGATCTCAGCGAAGCTTACTTAGTGAAAAGTGCTAAAAATCTAATCTACTATTTACTGGCCAAAGGAAAAACTCATGTGCAAAAGGAAGGACCTATAATTGAAGATCCCTCTGATGAGGAATTAGATGAAATTTGGAACCCTGCAAAGGAAATACGCCTAAGCTATGTCAACGACTATCTAAAGAGTTTCATTATTGAGGGAATATGGCTTACCCTTAAAAGAAATCTCACTCCTAAGGATTGGGAAGCTTTATGCTTCTATCTAAAGGAATTATCAGGAAGTGGAACGAAGGGCCTTTCCCAGAGAGAAAAAAACGCTTATTATAAAAGATGGGAGAGACTTAAACCAAAATTGAGAAATCTCCTTGCCCTTTATTTTGAACATGACCAAGAGGCATACAACTATTGGGGGGAGATTGTGGAGAGAATTAAGTCAGAATTCTGTAATAAAATTGCTTTATGATAAATAAAAGACTACACTTGAGGCAACCTGCAGTGGGTGGATAAGTATTCCCTATTAATGTGTAGAGGTCTCTCTATTTTTTAAGAGTGCCCTATTGATAGGTGAGGCTAATGAAAGAAATTTCCGAACTTTTAGAGAGGGAATTAAAGACAAGCCTTAGGCTTTTGAAAAAAAAACTTAGACTCAATAAATGTCTTGTCCCCAAGCCTCCAGAGATAGGGGATTTGCGAAGGCTTGAAGCCATGCCTCCTATATATCTCCTCTTGGTGGAGGAGTATCCCTTACATGAAGAGAAACTCTTTAAATGCCTTGTTTTTTCTGAGGATATTGAGCTTGGCACTCTCAAGGGCGATACCCCATTTATACTTTTAGAGAGAGAAAGGACTATTCTTGTCGGGCTCCCTCTTTGGATTTATAGCATGGATGCTCTTTTGCAGGACTATTCAACATGGATAGGAAGCTTCACTTTAGAAAAAATTGAAGAATTCATCCACTATGCGGAAAAAACCCCTATTCCAGAGACCCCTCAAGGTGAATATATTAAAGCTATAGCCAAGTTTCTCTCTCCCATAAATACTTCCTCTCTCTTTGAATATTTAGAATCTCTGGAAAAAGAGGCTCCTCAGATTCTTCGTCTTGAAGAAAGGGTCTTTGAGCCCTACAGGGAATATCAGTTTTCCCTTGCAGCCTCTTCCAAACGCATCTTTAAGGGAGAAAACTGGTTAGCCCTTGTAGAGGAAAGTGAGAGCAAAGCAAGGCTCATCCTCTATCTTCCTCAGGATTATCTGGGTAAAAAGATAAAAATAACCTTAGATGAAAAGGTCCTTTTTGAAGGTGAATTGGAGAGTGACCAGATAATTTTGGAGGATATACCCCTCTTTTCAGATTACTCTTTTCTTGAGGAGGCTTTAAGTGTTCAGATTTGAAGCCTTTGCTGAAGAACATCTCCTTGCCTTTCTGCAGGGGGGCTTGCTTGATACTTATTTTCCTGAACTTCTTAAGCGTTTTTTCCTCTTTAGCCCAAAGGTGCAATATGAAATAATAATCTACCTAAGAGAACGACTTAGAGAGACTATTTCCCCTAAAGTTTTAACCAAATTTTTATCTCTCAGTAAAGGGGATGGTGAAAAAATTCTTTTTAACCCAGGCCGTCCCTTTGAGATTATTTTAACGGGAAGAGACCTGTCAAAGCCTTCCATTCAAGCCAAAGCTGCGAGAGGTCTGGTTATTCCTGGCACTTCGAGGCTATTTACCAATTTGTCACATCTATCGAGAAAACTCAAAATAATTAAAGACTATGTAGGGCAGAGTTTTGCCGTGATCTTCGACACATACTTTCAAGGCGATAGCTTCATGCTCCCTTTAGCTGTGGCCTTAAGGTTAGAGGAAGTCCCAAAGGATCTAAGATTTTCAGGAAAAATTAATCAGAGAGGGGATATATTAGAGGTTGGGCATTTGCAGGCTAAAATATCCTTTTGTAAGGAGCATAACATAAGATTAATAGCTCCACCAAGGGTGAAAAATATCTCTCAGATTGAGACTTTCCTCAAGAGGAGAGATTGGGCTATCCCACTATACATAACCTCAGCAGGTAAAGAGGAATATAAAAGTTTCTTAGAGGCTATAACCCCTGAAGTCTCTGAGGACTTGAGAGAATACCTGCAAAATTTAGAGCTCTTTTATGGTTTGACAGAAGAAGACTTCTTTATCTCAACTGGACAGCTCAAAGAGCCAACTCATTGGGTATCAACTTGCCAGGCCTTTTATCAGAGGCTTTATCATATCAACAATACGCTCTCTGGAACAAAACTTTATCACTTAGCTATGCGAGGGCCTGTGGCTTTGAGTTTTGCCTTGGGTGTGCTCTTTTCTCACTTTAATCCCTTTGTTTTCTATCACTATCAGGCCATAGAAGGAAAAACACATTATTATCCCCTAAAAGTGTTAACTCCTCGAATTCTTAAAGAGAGGATTCAGCACTTAAAAATTATAAAGCATACCCTTGAGAAAAAGGGTGATAACTTGGTAGCTATTTTGAATTTTTCCCATCATGAGCCCACAAGTGATGTAAGGAGATTTGTGGAAAATCATTTGTTAAGAGAACTTGGAGAGATCCCCTCTATGCTTATTGTTGAGACCGAGTGGAAAGGTAATTTACCTTTAGATAAATTTATTCCTGTAGCCCAGGAAACAGCAAGCCTTCTTCAAAACCTAAGGGCGGAGTATTCCTTTAGAAGTTATCACTTCTTCTTTTCTTGCCCTGTAGCCCTTGCCTTTATGGTTGGTCTTGCCTTTGGCCACTATGTGGATGGGAAAATCTATAACTATCAGCGAGAAGGAAGCACCTATGAGGCTGTGCTCGATTTTAGAACCTTAAGAAATATTAGAGAGGAAAATGTCAGGTCTCAATGAAAAGAATAATTTAAAATATATAAAAACATTTTGGGGAGGGAAATTAAATGTCAGAGGAAAAGTTTTCTCTTTCCAACCTTAAAACCAGGGCGCATATAGTCTATATCTGTTATCTAATTGGCCTTATTTTTTGGATACCCCTTCTTGTGGGGATTATCTTGGCTTACCTCTCAAGGGACAAGGCAAGGGAGATAGGAGATCCCTTGCTTGAAGATAACTTTACCTGGCAAATTAATAGTTTTTGGGGATATCTTGCTTTCATTGGCTTACCTCTTTTGATTGGGCTTATGGGCTTACTCTCTTTCGATTTTGCCTTTCTTGCCTTCTTTGCCTTTTTGGGAGTTATAATTGGCCTAATTGGGCTCATATGGTTTATTTATAGGACTATTAAGGGATGGCTTGCTTTAAGCGAGGGAAAGGCCCTTTACATACAGGACCAAACCGTTTAAAGAGGGAGCAAAATGAGCAACTTAGATACCCTGCACTTAAAGATAATCCTTGCCGCCCTACTTCACGACCTCGGAAAGGCCTTTCAAAGGGC
>CAZBLU010000017.1:0-10919 GCA_964493015.1 uncultured Caldimicrobium sp. | reverse complement strand
TGAAGAACAGGAAGAAAAGCCAAGCTCTGAAAGCCCAAGAAATTACTTTGCTTCCACCATTTTTGAAGACATAAGCCTCTCTGGAACATGGGAAAAGAAACCTGATCTTGAAGCAAAAATTTATTATGATCTCTGCAAACTCTCTCCAAAAGCTATTTTTCCCAAGAGACTTTTAGAGATTGTAGATAAGAACCAAAAAATAGAGGAAGTTGCAAAGAGAAAATACTTGGACCTTATTAGTGATTTTTTAGAGGCCTTTTCAAAACTATATCATAAAGAAAGCCCTGAGCTATGGTTGAGTCATCTTGTCTCCTTACTAATGGAATATTTCTCCCTTATTCCTTCTGCTACCAAGGCAAGAACCTCAAAAGGAGATTTTACTGATCTTTGGAGTGATATTTCCCTCTTTGATCACCTTTATTTTACCGCAAGCCTTGCCTCAGCTCTTTATATGTATCACACAAAAAGCAATACCCTAAATGAAAGTGAGATAAAAAACAGAGAAAAAGATAAATTTCTTCTTTTGGAAGGCAATTTCTATGGTATTCAAAAATTCATCTTTTCCGAGGGTGGTTCCACGCGGCGATATGCAGCAAAGATCCTGCGTGGGCGCTCTTTCATGGTCTCTCTTATGAGTGAGCTTTGTGCAGACTATATTTTGAGAAATTTAGGTCTTAATCAGGTCTCTACCCTCTTCAACACTGCTGGAAAGTTTCTCCTTCTACTACCTAATCTCCCAGAAATTAGAGATAAATTACCAGCACTGGAAACAGAAATCAACAAATGGCTTTATGAGAGATTTTATGGAGAGACCTCTATTGGTATTACTTGGATTCCCTTTGCTCCAAGAGATTTACTCTCTCCCCAAGGTTATGAAAGCTTGATATCTTCCCTTGGCCAAAAGGCAGAGGAAAAAAAGTTTCAAAAGTTTGATTTATACGAATTTGGTGGCTTTCCCGGAGATTATTTTGAACACTTTTCAGGATATAGTATTTGTGACTTATGTATGCGAAGACCTGCAAGTGAAGAGGTTTTCTTTGAGGAAGACTCAAAGATCAGGATATGCTCTGTTTGTGCAGACCAAAAGAGATTAGGAGAGAGCTTAGTTAAAAAGCCCTTTTTAGCTATCTATAATTCCCAAGTGAAGCAGACTACCCTTAAAGAGTGCTATTTCTATAGCTATAAAATCTCCTTTCTTGATGAAAAAGAGCTATCCCAATTGAAGACAGATAGGCTCCTTTATTTATGGGACATTCGTCTCCCTATAGATGCTGGTAAACAGGATGAAAATTTTTATCTTGCCAAGAAGTTTTTGAATGCCTATGTGCCAAGAGAGGAAAAAGGGGTATTATCCTTTGAGGATCTGGCAAGAAAATCCCTTGAAGATACCCCTAATGGAAAGGTTGGAGCAGTTGCCCTGGGAGTAGTCAAAGCCGATTTAGATAACCTGGGATACATCTTTGCTAAAGGTTTTAGAGAGAGTAAGAGGACCTTTTCCAGGTATCTCACCCTTTCGCGCTTCCTTAATCTCTTTTTTGCCTACTTTTTACCCTATTACTGTGCTAAAGAGCACAAGTATATCTACAATGTCTTTGCAGGGGGTGATGATCTCTTTGTAGTTGGACCTTGGAGACAAACCATCACCTTCATCCGTGAGGTTAGAAAGCTCTTTAGAGAGTATACGGCCTTTAACCCAAGTTTTACTATTTCTGCAGGATATCTCTTAACTAAGCCTATTATTCCTGTATCAGAAATTGCCGAAAGGGTGGAAGGCAAGCTCTATGAGGCTAAGAACAATAAAGATGAGGCCTCAGGTAGAACAAAGGATAGTCTTCATATCTTTGGTGAAGCTGTTTTCTGGGAGGAGCTTGATATCCTACTTGGGGAGCTATACGAGAAACTTAAGGCCTGGCTTAGTGAGGAGCTCTTTACCAAGGTTTTCCTTTTCAAATTAAATGAGCTCTCAGAGATGAGAAGACTTGAAAGGGAAATGATGAAAGAGGGAAGGATAAAGCTTGATGGTCTTAGGGCCCTGCTTTGGAGAAGTAAACTCTATTATTTTGGGGTAAGAAATATTCGTCTGAAATTGCCTAAGGAGGAGCAGGAAAGGAAACTTCAGGAAATTTTAGTTACCTTAACAGATGCTTTGAATAAATATGGGGGAGCCTTTAGGGTCCCCTTATGGCACATACTTTATGAAACAAGGAGGGTTAGCGATGAGTAAGGAAGAAATGGGCATCAAATTTTGGGAAGATAAGGCAAAAGAATTGGTAAATCCCTTACTTTTTTCAGAAGTGGCTCACAAATATGCGGAAATGATTTATCAAGAGGGTAGAAGAAATAGTGGAAAAAACAATATTTCACAGCTTAGACGCTTCTATGATGCTATCCTCAACTTGGACAATACCCTTCAGAGCTTGGAAGGTGATATAAATGAGAATTTTAAAAAACTTTTGCCTTATTTGAAAATGCTTAAGCCCCTTGCCTACTACTCTCTTGGTAGACAGCATATAACCGAGCACTTTAAAGATTTTATTGAAACTTGCCTCAATAATGTGCATGATTACAAGGACTTTAAGGTCTTAAAGACCTTTTTTGAGGCCTTTATGGGCTATTACCGCTATTATTCAAGATCATATAGATAATAAACTAATTTGGAGGTAGAGTTATGGCTGTTAGTCCTTTAAAACTAAAAGAAATAAAGGTCATAAGTGGTGAAATTGAGCTTTTAACTGGTTTACACATTGGCTCGGGTAACACAGAAATGCACATAGGTGGGGTAGACAATTTGGTAATTAAGCATCCTTATACTAACGAGCCCTATATACCTGGTTCCTCTATCAAAGGAAAAACTCGCTCCCTTCTTGAGCTTTATTATGGACTTGCCTCTTATTCCTATCAAATTGATAAGAGAGATGGTGGGCTAACTACCCACAAACTCCTTCAGCACTATAGCCAGAACAAGGAAATTGTTGACAAGGCAAAGACGATTTTAAAGCTTTTTGGGCTCTCTGGAGCTGGTTCAGAGGTATTGGAGGAAATAGGTCCCTGTAGGTCTGCTTTTTATGATTGCTTTTTCACCGAAGCCTTTAGAAAAGAACTACGAGAAAGAAATCTCCCCTACACTGAGATTAAGGCAGAAAATAGAATTAACCGCATAACTGGCACGGCGGAGCATCCTCGTTTCACTGAAAGGGTCCCAAGAGGGGCAAAATTTGAGTTTAAGGTTACCTTTAAGGTCCTTGCAGAGGGTGATGAAGCCCTCTTTGAAGAGCTCCTCAAAGGGCTAAAACTGTTAGAACTTGACTATCTTGGAGGCTCTGGATCAAGGGGCTATGGAAGAATTAAGATCCACCTTGCTGATCCTGCCTTGAGAGAGAAATTTGAAAACATCAAGGTTTTCTAACTCTTTGATTAAGGAGGAACTCTTAGGAGGTCTTGCCTTGAAGATATATCAAATTAACATAAGGCCTTTAACTGGCTTTGGCTCACCTATCAAAGGGGACACCCTTTTTGGTCAGCTCTGTTGGCAGATTTATTATGATCCAGGGCTCTTGGGGAAATCTCTTGAAGTGCTCCTTTCAGACTACTCATCTTCTCCCTTTCTCATAGTCTCTTCAGCCTTTCCTGTAATTGAGGGGAAGATATATTTAAAGACCCCCTCTCTCCCTCTGCATTTTTTATTCAATGAAAAAAAAGATAAGTTGATAGAAAAAAGAAAAGAACTTAAAGAAAAGAAATATTTTCCCCTGGATTTACCTCTAAACTTTGTGGACAACTCCCCTTTTGAGAAGCTTGAAAATATAATAAGAGTTGACGAACAGGTTAGAGCCTCAATTCATCGCCTAACGAACACAACTGGAGAGGCTCCTTTTACCCCCTACCCCGTAAAAAAAATCTGGTATCTCACTGAACTTGCCCTTTTTTGTGGTCTAAGAGATGGGCTTCCTCTTGAGGGTTTAATTGAGGCTTTAAGAAGAGTTGGGCTCACAGGCTATGGCAAAGATGCCTCTGTAGGCCTGGGTAAATTTGAGGTCTTATCTTGGAGAGAAATTGATTTTTATGATAAGGTTAAGTCCTTCAACGCCTATTATACCCTTTCCCCCTCTCTTCCTGACTTACCTAAAGAAAAATACAAAAGGATTTATTATGAGCCCTTTGTTAGGTTTGGGAGACATGGGGACCAACTGAGTTGCTCCCCAAATCCCTTTAAGGCTCCGCTTCTTCTGGCAGAGGAAGGTGCTATTTATGTGCCTCAAGATGCAGACAAAAGACTATTCTTGGGGAGAGCCATCAAGGGACACTCAAGTATAGAGCCAAATACTGTGCATCAAGGCTATTCCTTAGTAATCCCAGTTAAAGTGCCTGAGGAGGCCGCAGTATGAATAGCCCCTTCAAAACCTATCATGTAAGATTAACCACCCTCACTCCACTTCATATTGGCACTGGCGAGACCTTTGATTTCACTCAGGTCACCATAGACATCCAAAATAATCTCCTATATGCCTTTAACCTCATAGACCTTGTGAATAATCTAAGTCCTACTGAAAGAGAGGAGCTTGAGAGGATTGCCGATACCCCAAGTGCTGAGGCCTTGGTGAAACTCCAAAAATTTTATTGCTACAGAATTTTGCCTAAAATTATCCAGATCTCCCGTAACTGCTATAAAATCCCCTCAGAATTAACCCAAGCCTTTGAGCGGACCCTTAAGCTAACCAGAGAGAGAGACATATACCAGCAATTCAACTCTATAGCCATAAGAAGCCACTTCAAAGATACTTTTACAGGTGATCCCCTCATTCCAGGAAGCTCCCTTAAGGGAGCCTTAAGAACAGGCTACCTTGAAGGATTATATAAAGAAACCTCTAAAATCTCTCCAGAGAAAGTAAAACACATCAAGGGTTTAGTGGATCAAATTTCAAACGAGGGAAGCTATAAGAGCCTGAAAGAAAGAGCCTTTAAGGAACTTGAAAATACCTTACTAAAAAATGGCGAAGAGGATATTAAACTTGACCCCTTTAAAAATCTTAAGGTATCAGACCTTTCACCTAAGGCCAAGGTTGCTAAGGAGATTGTCTTTGCCTTGAATCTAAGGAAACAAAATTCCAGTTCCATAGGGAGCCTTAGTGTCCCTATAGAGATCTTACCTCCTGGAAGTGTCTTTGAGGGCCAGATTAAACTGGTTACTCCCCACGATCACGATATAGTTAGCCCAATCAAACTGGAAGAACTAATTAAATTTAATTCCTCCCATTACAAAGCCATACTTAGAGAAGAAGTAGCCTTACTTACCCACTTAAAGAAACTCTTGGGAGAACGATTAAGGCCTCACAAAGAAGCCCTTGACCAAAAAAAGGCCCTTTTACTCAAATTAGGGCATCACTCAGGAGCCTCTGCTGTAACTATTGAGGGTTTAAGGAAAATCCTTGTTAAAACCACTGGGGGAAGAAAATTTATTAAGGACTCTGCAACTACTTTTTGGGTAGCCACTTTGAATAAAAGGGACATTTCCCAGGCTGAACCCTTTGGTTGGGTAGTTTTAGAATTTTTGGATCTATGAAAAAGGAAGTAAAGCTAACTATTCCCTATAGAATACTCTCCTTCCAAGGTGAACCAGAAGATGAGCTTTATCTTCCAGCCTTTAAAGGTTCTACCTTTCGTGGAGTTCTTGGGAGAACCCTTCGTAAAGCCCTCTGTGCACTGAAAACCTTTAAAAATTGCCGTGAGTGTCCTCTCTACCAAAGTTGTTATTATGCCTACATCTTTGAGACTATACCTGATTCCTCAAAACCTCTCCCCTTCAATTTCCATAAATACCCCTCTATTCCTCACCCCTATGTGCTTGAACCCCCTGAGGAGCAAAAAACCCTTTATCAAAAGGGAGAAGCATTTACTTTACAAATACTTCTCTTTGGGAAAGCAACTGAGTATGTGCCCCATTTTGTCTTAGCTCTCCAACTTGCTGGTGAACATGGAGTGGGCAAAGGAAATAAAAAATTTAGAATAAATAATTATAGTGTATCTACAGGGGAATTAAACATCACTGTTGAGGAACCAGTTAAAGAGGCTTCACCTCCTGATCAAGAATTAACCTTAGACTTTGCTACTCCCCTTCGTCTTGTCTATCAAGGGAAGCTTGTGAAAAAGCTTGAGTTTCATTATTTAATTAGAAACCTCTTACGCCGTGTTACTTCCATTTATTATTTTCATTGTAACCCCCATTTGCCGGAAATACCAGTTAACTTACTCCTAAGTCTTGCCGAAAAGGTAGAAATTAAGGAGGAAAATCTCTACTGGATGGACTGGGAGAGGTATTCTTATCGTCAGGGGAGGCGCATGCTTCTTGGGGGCCTTGTGGGGAGAGTAACTTTTGTAGGTCCCTTAGCCCCTTTCTATAGTATACTCAAAGCAGGTGAGCTCCTTCACCTTGGCAAAAACACCTCCTTTGGCTTAGGAAAATATAGAATCCTCACCGAGGTGAGCTTGCCATGAAGCTCATTTATCAAATAGGAAGGCTTGATCCCAACTTTGATAGACTCCTCCAATTTATTATTGGTGATAGCTTTTCTTGTGAGACTTCCCTTTCAGGTTATGCCCTAAAGAGTTATTTTCACTCCCTACAGATGGCCAGTGCTCTCAAGCTTATTTTTCCTGTAAGCCTTCTTTTCCAAAAGAATGTCTCAGAAAAAAGGAAAGACCTAACTATCGCTCGCACTATTGAAGAGATATTGAAGGACCCTCAGGGATATCTCTCTAATCCCCATGCGTATTTCAAAGAGCATCCCCATCTCCCACTTGCTGAAGACTTTGAAGTTATTCATAGTGTGGGCACATATGAAGGCCTCTCCTTTCTTGCCACTTTAGACCATTTAGTCCTTGAGATCTTTATTAAAATGTGGGAAGATATCTTTGCAGGGAAAGACCTCTCCTCATCCCAACTTCCTCCCCAAGACTTAGAGATTTACCTTGACATTTCAGGTGGACACAATATCTACAACTCAGCCCTCCTTGAAGCTGGGAGATTTTTTCTCACCATCCTAAAACTTATGCTCCTTCATGAAAGGGAGCATCTTCCCAAGGTCTTCATTGCCTTTTCAGAACCCATAACAAATCGCGTGGGCCCCTATCATATCTATAAAGATTATGAACTAAAAGCCCTGGTCTTCTTTTCCATGCCTGAGAGACCTACTCAATACACTCTCAAGAATGCCTTCTCCACAAACATAGTGAAACCCCTTTTTCAGGCCTTTGCCATAGAGGACTCAGAGCTAAAAGCGAGAATTAATGAACTACTCTCTCGAGCCTATTTCTTTTACTCAGCCCTGAAAAACAATGCTCCCCTTGTTCTTTATCAATGGGAATATGATGACCTTTCCACTATCTATGAAACCATTAATAAATTTGTTGAGGCTATTAAGAAAAAGTTAAGAGAGGATTATGTTAAACCCATAGATTTTGATCTATCACTTCTTCGCAAATTTTTCCCCATGCTTGCTCTTTATATTGGTATGATAAATTTATTCAGAAAATATGGCATAACCAAGAGAGAAGCTGTAAGCCTAAGTGAGTTAAGCAATACCTTTGCTGATGAGAAGAATAGCCTCTATCATCTTTTAGGCCTCTCTGCTAACATCCCCTATCTCAGGCATGAACTTAATCGCAATTTTTATTATAACCTTCATAGCCAGGCTTCCAGAGGATCTACTTCAGAATTTTCACCTCTAAAAATCTACTTTGCTAAACTTCAAGAGGCATCAGGGGAGTCTGCTTTGTCTGAAAAGGGAGAGGTGGAGGAAAATCTTGAAAAAAGGAACTTTTTTGCCCATTGTGGCTTTGAGAGAAATATAACCGAGGTCAAAGGAGAGGGCGAGCAAATACTCTTACGCTATGCAGAATCCTATGCTAATAGAAGGGTCTCCAAAATAATTGAACAATATTTGCTTTCCTCATGAAAAATCTGGGCCACAAGATTTTTCTAACAGAAGACAAAGTCCCTCCCACAAATCCAGAAATTGCCTGCATCATAACCTTTAAAAAGGAACATTTAGCCTCAGAACTTGCTTTATACAGACCTACTATTTTCATAGATACCAAAAATGGTTATAGACGTATCTATCATAATTTTCCTGTAATGGAAAAAGATATATGTAATAAAGTCTATCAAGCCCTAATCAATCCCGCAAATTTAAGCGATCACTTCTATAGACCTGCCTCCTTTGCACTAAATTATTATCACCACAAATTATTTCACTTTTCATCTCCCAAAATATCAAACCTATCATCACTTATACGAGAGGTCAAGGCTATAATGAAGACAAACTATACTTATTATAGTATTGCTACATCAATACTTATAAGCCTCTTTTTTACTAAAATTGGTCTTCCCTCTGAATATCCCCAAATTTTAGAATTCATCTATGGAACTGACCTTTTTGATGATTTATTTTTCCCTATAGTATTCATCTTTACTACCTTTGAATTTACCTCTGATCTCCTTCTCAATGATAAGATTAAAGACCATCTTTCCATATGTAAAGCCTTTATTTCCTATCTTCTCTGGAAAGGTGCAAAGTGGCAATTGCGAAGAATAATAGAAAGATATTTTCCTACAAACTTTAGGAGTTCCCTCTATGGATTATCTTGTAGTATATGATATATCTAACTATAAAACTCGTTTAAAGATATCAAGGATGTTACAAAAATATGGATACAGAATTTTATATAGTGCTTTTTATCTCATAGATATCGATTACAAAGTTATTAAATCTTTATATAACGAAATAGCAAATCTAATAGATAAATCAAGCGATAGAGTATTTTTCTATCCAGTTGACCCTCCAGAAGTATTTAAGGGGTATCCCCTTGAACCTTGGAAGATTTTTATTTTTTAGCTATTGGTGAAATGAAAAGAACTGTGGTAATAATGAGTGACTATGTAGATATAGGTAAAGAGGCAGACAGATTGAAAATACTCTTAAAGGACAAAAAATCAACACTTCCTCTAACTAATGTTGATGGCATCTTAATTTATGGTAAGGCAACTATATCTTCAGATGCCATATCTTTATGTGCGAAAAATTGCATTCCCCTTATCTTTTTGAGCAAAATGGGTAACATTAAAGCCCTCATTGTTGGACCAGATTTGAGCTCTGGACGCAACAGACGGCTTAAACAGGCCTCCCTTTATTTTAAGAAGAGGCTTGAAGTTGCTAAATACATTGTTAAAAAGAAGATTTTGGAAATTGAGTATGTATTTGACCTTGAACTTGAAAATTTGAAACGGGCTACAGATGCAGTTCCAGATTTTTCTCGTTTACTTGGTATTGAGGGGGTAGCCTCTCGTCAAATGTATACTGCCTTGAATGAGCTTATAGCTGGCTCTGATTTTGTTTTTACTGAGAGAAGTTATAACCCTCCAAAAGATGAGGTCAATGCTGTCTTGAGCTATGTTTATACCCTGGGCTATAATTTGGCTCTTGGCTTAATTACTCTTCAGGGATTTGATCCCTATATATCTTTCTTACATGCCAAACGCGGCGAACATGCTTCCTTTGCCTCAGACCTTGTGGAAGTTATAAGGCCTCATTTAACATATCTTGTGGGGGAGTTAATAAAGGAGAAGAAACTCTTAAAGACTCATTTTGACAAAGAAAAGGAGACCTTTTATCTTAAGAAAACAGCTTTGAATACCATTTTAGAACGGATAGCCTCTGAGAGAGACAATTTAATAGCTCTCTTAAAGGAACTCTTGCTTGAAATAGAAAACTTCCCATGAGGCTACCACTATGGCTTTAAGAGTTGTTCTTTATGACTATGAAACTGAAAGAGTAAGAAGCAAGGTAAGAAAAAATTTGAAAAAATTAGGGCTTCATGCCCAGTGGAGTGTCTTTGAAAGTGAAGAGAAATATCAAAAAATAGTTAATGCCTTACTTGAGGAGGGAGAAAATTACAGGGTAGCTGTTTTTAGGGTTCGCCAGGATGGCGACATTTTACGCCTTGGCAAGCTCTGGGAGACTTTTAAATTTGTTTTTTAGAAACAAATTTTTGTAGCCGCAGGTCTTTAGCCTGCGAAAAATTAACCCCCTTGATTTTTTTCGAAAATGTGTTATAAATAATCCGAATACTTGTAAAATAAGGCAAGTTACCTCTTGTTCTCTGAAAATTGAATACGGATATATTGCAAGCCCGTTAAGAGTGTAAAATAGTAAATATATCTATTTAGTCAACTTTTTTGTTGGGGCTTAAAAGTTTTGACTGGCAAGGCTTTTAGCTGGGGAGTTTTTCCCCAGCTTAATTGAAAATCAATTGCAGTTAGAGGGTAAAAATGGGGCTTTCTAAGTTATTGATTTGATGTTAATTTTTGGCTTTGGAAAAAGGCTTGGAAGCAAGGAATGGTAAGGCTTTTAGAGGGTCAATTTTTAAAATTAAATTATTACTATTTTTTCACAAGGCTTGATTTATGAGGCTTACAAAGGGTTACTCTTGAAACCCGCCCTGTTTAAAAAGGGATTGCGACTATAAAGGATTTTTTCTATTTCCAATCTTCAAGTAAATTCTTGAAACCCGCCCTGTTTAAAAAGGGATTGCGACGTATTATTGGCAACAACTTTTATCTTTTTTTCCAAATTTCATATCTTGAAACCCGCCCTGTTTAAAAAGGGATTGCGACTCATGAATGTAAATTTTTAGCATACTTACCACCTCCTTTACTTGAAACCCGCCCTGTTTAAAAAGGGATTGCGACTAAATTTATCAAAGATGTAATTGAAATGGAAAGAAGTGACTATCTTGAAACCCGCCCTGTTTAAAAAGGGATTGCGACTTGAAAGTATAATCGCCCTATAGACCCAGGGGTAAGAAAAAAAATGACTTGAAACCCGCCCTGTTTAAAAAGGGATTGCGACTGATATGTTCAAGTG
>CAZBLU010000016.1:0-32618 GCA_964493015.1 uncultured Caldimicrobium sp. | reverse complement strand
TTAGGCAGTTATATGCCCTGAGATTTGAAGTTGAGGAAGAAGTGAAGGTAGTAAACCTGAGGAAAAGAGAGAGAATATGCTAAAAATTTCACAACTCCTTGAAAAATTTATAAAAGATGTTTTAATAAAATAAAATTATTTTTTGTCTTACACAAAATTAGATATAAGTCTTTCTTTACCTGTTGTAATCTATTCCTGAAAAGATTCTCTTCAAAATCTCCCCAAATCCCTCTATATCACTCTCCTAAGACTCTCTTTTGCCCTAAAACTTAGCCTCCCTAAATGTAAAGCCAAGTTAAATCATGAAATAACATACGATTCAAGGCTAACCTTAACCTCCTTATTTGGATAACTTAAGACATAATAGGTCCCCTTATCAAAAGAATGCCACTCTTTCACTGTAGAGTATCCAGCCTGAAAAAGAAGTGTGGGCACCTAAATCTCATCTACATCAATTAGAAGGTATTCATCTGCGGTTAACTTTTCCATCATGGGCAGATAAAACTTTTTTCAAGTATGAGTTTTACAAGAAGACTAGGAGTCCCTGTTTCAAATCAATAAGGCCTAAACTACCTCTTCTGCAAATACAAAGGCACATCAAAGGGGTTATAAACAGGCTCTCCACCAAAGGAATAGCCATAATACCAACTTCTTACACCTTGAAGCTCCTCTTCAGTGAGGAACTCTCCAAAGACTGTCTCAAGCTCAGCTTGAGTATAACCCATAATAATAGCCCTCTTGGTGAATTTTTTCAAAGCTTGAGATCCCGATGGGCAGTCTTTTGGACATATTTTTAATCATATGGATTTGAGTCAAGATGAGTTTGGAACAGGAATCAGATCAGCAAAAAAAAACTTGTTTAAAAAATAGTTAAGGGCTTTACCCAAAAGCCTTAGAAATAAAGGGAAAGGAGAGGGGATTGAGGAAATTTGGCTTTGCATTATAATTTTCAATAGAGAAACTAAAATTTAAAAAATTATTCAAGGTGGAATGAGTATGCCATGAGCGTAAACAAGGTTATTCTTATTGGAAGGCTTGGGGCTGATCCTGAGATCAGATACACCCTTGACGGAAAACCTGTGGCCTCCTTTAGGATTGCCACGAATGAAGTTCTGGTCAAGAATGGTGAAAAAGAAACTCTTACTGAATGGCACAGGCTTGTGGCCTTTGGAAGGCTTGCTGAAATTTGTGGAGAATATCTGAGCAAGGGCTCAAGGGTCTATGTGGAAGGAAAGCTTCGCACAAGAAAGTTCGAGGACAAACATGGGCAAACCCGTTTTGTCACAGAGGTGTGGGTGCAAAATCTCCAAATCCTTGATCGAAAGGGGGAAGAAACCGCTTCCGAAGCTAAAAAATCCCTCCCCTCAAAAGAGGAAATACCTGAGTTGCCTGAGGAATTCCCTCCCCTCTCAGATGAAGATATCCCCTTTTAAAGGTTCATTTTTCTATCTGCTTTAGTTTCCAGAGAACCTTAAAATCATAATGCTCTTTTATGTAATCAAGTAACATACTTAAATGAGCAGAGGTTTCTTGAATTTGGGAAGTTTCCTTGGATGGTATCTCTATAAAAAAGAAGTGGATTTGCCTGCTATTTTTTAGCCTTAAAAAGATATGAAAGACAAAAGGGCCTCTACGAAGACTAACATTCTTAACCTCAAGGTGCTCTATTTCTCGGAGTGAAATAGTCTTGGTTAAAAACAGCTTTTTTATCTTAACCATCCCCCTCAATTTGTCTATGAAAATCTCAATGGGGCTTAAAAAATTACGAAGAAAATAGAGGGCCCAGAGATAAATCACTGAACTAATGGCCATGGCCAAATACTTCTGTGGGGCTTTGGATTGGTAAGCTATTATAAAAAGACTTGGGACTAAAACAAAAAGGGCCAGATATCTCAAAATATCATAGAGGGAGACACCTTTATAAAGATGAATACGCCAGGGGGATAATTCTTTAACAGTGATAAAGGGTAGTCTTAGGAGCTCTTTGTTCAACCCCTCTGAGCTTTCAAAAAGAAAGGTATCCAGCTTAGAGGTTATCAAGTTTTTCTCTGTAGTGTCTTGGGCTAAACTTATAATAAAGCCCTTTGAGTGAGAGAGGGCTCTATAACTTTTCATCTCTAAGAGATGAGCGAGATTGAGAAAAAGCTTACTTATTTCCTCCTTAGAATAGGCTTTATCCATAGCAAAGATTGTCCTCAAAACCTTTTCTTGACCTAAAGTTAAATCCATAATAATGAGGTTTTGCCTTTTTCCCTGATTAAGAGAAAGATACATCCTCTTTATCTCTTCCTTTGAGAAGAGATATTTTTTTTTTGGAAAAAGGTCTCTGCAATACTTGTAATTCTATGGTAGGGCTTGTAGAAGTAGCCTTTAAAGATATCAATCTTGGTACAAAAGAGATACTTACTAAGGATAAAATAAACAAATGAAGCATAAGAAAAATAACTAAAAGAGAGATTAAATACCTAAGATCATCCCAAAGGGGCTTGAAGAGGGTTATAAGCAAGAAAAAGTCAAGAAGGATAAAGAAAAAGAGTAGAAGAAGTATTACTTGGGTTCTATCTAAAGTATTCTTTGCTTTCAGAGAAAGGGCTTCTTGCCAGTGATTTTCCTTTGCCTCAAGGGAAAACATTATTGGAAAATTTTCTTTTCATGAAATAGGGAAGCTTTATGAGACTCAAGGGGGTTCTCCTCCAAGTCTTGGTTTTGTTCTTGGAGGGAAAGTTCCTCTCCCCAGGGCTCATCAAGTTTATAGATTTCTCTTATAAGACTTATGGCGTATCTGCCTTCATCGTGATAACCGCTTTTGAGAAATTGAATAGGGTAGTAGAGAAGTTTCTGAGTGAGTGACTTGGTAAGAATGTCTAAGGCCTCTTTTTCCTCCTCGCTGAGAGCTTTGAGCCTTTTGAGGGTTTTTTCAAGCTCTTTTTTTCTAATGTGCTCGGCCTTTTCAGCAAGCCTTTTAATAGTGGGATGGAGAGAAAGCCCATCAAACCATTTTCTCATTTTAAAGACTTCTTCCTCAATTATAGTCTTTGCTCTTAAAGCCTCTTTTTGACGGTGTTTAAGATTTTCTTCCACCACCTCTTTGAGATCATCGATATCAAAGAGATAGATATTTTCAAGTTCATTAACAGCAGGCTCAACATCTCTTGGCACAGCGATGTCTATGATGAAAAGAGGTCTAAATTTCCTTGCCTTGAGAAGGGGCACCAATTGGGCCTTAGTTATAATAAAGCCAGGTGCACCAGTAGAGGAAATAACAATATCTACTTCTGCTAAGATTTCAGGTAGTTCCTCTAAAGAGAAAGCTCTTCCTTTAAAGCGTTCAGCAAGTTCAACAGCTTTGGAGAGCGTTCTATTGGCAATGAGGATCTCGGAAACCCCTGCCGTGATTAGGTGCTGACAGGCAAGCTCTGCCATCTCTCCTGCTCCAACTAAGAGCACCTTCTTATCCCTTAGAGAGCCTAATACCTTTTTGGCAAGCTGAGTTGCCGCATAACTCACAGAAACTGCTCCCCCGCCAATTCCTGTCTCCGTGCGTACCCTCTTGGCTACAAAAAAGGCGCGATGCAAGAGCTTGTTAAGAATTAGACCTGAGGTCTTATTTTCAAGAGCCCTCTTATAGGCCTCCTTCATCTGTCCAAGGATCTGAGGCTCTCCAAGGACCATAGAGTCAAGCCCACAGGCCACTTCAAAAAGATGTCTCACCACTTCGTCCTCTTCAAGGATGTAAAAATAGGGTCTTAAGGCCTCAAAGGAAAGCCCAGTTTCTTTCTCAATAAAATTGGCAAATTCTTCTAATAATAGAGATTTTTCTGCCCTGTTCAAAACAAAAATAAATTCTACTCTATTACAAGTAGATAGAAAAAAGGCCTCTCTAAAGAGGTAAGGAGGTTTTCTCAGCTTATTAAGGGGATAATTTTCAGCTGTAGAAAAGGAGAGTTTTTCTCTTATCTCAACAGGCGCTGTCTTGTGATTTAAGCCAATTAAGAGAAGAGAAAAATCAGTTTCCATAGGTATGAAAGCCTTTGAAATAAAAATTTACTACAAAAAAGGTAAAAAACCAGAGGCAGCTTCCTATGATAAACATATAGGCAAGCCTTTTACCTCTCCAACCAATAAGGATCCTTTGATGAATCATTCCCGCATAAATTAACCAAAGGGAGAGAGAGACAACCTCCTTTGTCGACCAGCGCCAGTAATCCCCAAAGGCCATCTCACTCCAAAGGGCACCACTTAAGATACCAAGAGTGAGAAAGAGAAAACCATGATACAAGGCCTTTTCAGAGATCCTCTCTAAAGAGTAGAGAGGAGGTAGTTTATGAAAAAAATAGCCAAAGTGTTTCCTCTTTAATTCCCTCTCCTGAAGGAGATACATGGCAGAACTAACAAGACCTGTCAGTAAAAAAGCATGGGATAAAAGAGAGGAAAAAACATGTAAGGGAAACCAGAGGCTCTTGACCAAGGGCAAAAAAGGGGATGGAGACCCCTCTTTAAATAGGAAAAATCCCAGAAGGAGAAAAAGAATGGGCAAGGGCAAAAGAAAAGTCCCCAAGGTATATGCCTTTTCCCTACCTAAAGAGAAATAAAAATAGGTAACCACCATCAGAAAGGACAGGATGCTTAGTACCTCTTTAAAAGAAAAAAAATTTTGAAAATACAGGTCTCTCAAGATAAAAAGGAGATAAAGGCTATGAAAAAAGGCCCCTACCAAAAGAACTATCTGGGAAATCTTAAGGGCCTTTTTTTCTAATGTTTTAAAATAAAAAACAAAACCTATCCAGGAAACAAGATAGGTAATTAAGGTTAAGTCTAAAAAAAAGGATTTCATTTATAGGACTTAAGCTTAATCCTCAACTACCTTCTTTCTGACCACAAAAACAGAGCAAGGAGCAAAGGAGACCACCTTAGCTGTGGTACTGCCAAGGGTAAATCTAAGTATGTCTGCCCTGGTTCCCTTAGCTCCCATGATGAGAAGATCAGCTTCTACCTTCTCCACATATTTTAAAATCGCCTCTGCCACAGAATAGTCCTCAAGTATGGCGGTCTTAAGAGGTATATCTTTTACCATAGCTTTTACTTCTTCAAGGAGGGCTTCTCCCTTTTTCTTTAGCCTTTCTATTTCCTCTTTACTCATATCTTCTCTTTTAGCCACAATGGTGATGACTGTAAGATCCCCTTTATCTTCTTTGAGGAATTTTAGAGCTAAATTAAGCCCTTCCTTGGCATCTTCAGAACCATCATAGGCTACTACAATTCTCATGTTAGCCTCCTTAAATGGGGATTTGGATTTAATTATAGCATATCTTCTTTCTTAAGGCAAATAAAAAACTCCTTATTCCCCTTAGCTCCAAGGATAGGACTTTCAACCACCCCAAGAGGTTTTAATTTGAGACTTAAGGCAAAATCCCAGATATCCTGAACTACCTTAAAATGAAGCTTAGGGTCTCTTACCACACCCTTTTTAACCTCCCTTGGAGACAATTCAAACTGAGGCTTTATGAGGGCAAGTAGTAAACCACCCCCTTTGAGTAGAGGAATAAGCACGGGAAGGACCTTTTTTAAAGAGATAAAGGAAAGGTCTACAGTTATAAGGTCAAATTTCTCAGGAAACAGCTCTGGAGTAAGGTAGCGGGCATTCATTTTTTCCATAAGTATTACTCTTGGGTCCTCTCTGAGTTTGTAGTGAAGTTGCCCTTTCCCCACATCAACGGCAAAAACTTTCTTAGCCCCTTTGAGGAGAAGACAATGGGTAAACCCTCCAGTTGAAGCCCCTACATCAAGACACAGAAATCCCTCTGGGTCAATACCAAACAGTTGAAGAGCTCCCTCCAGTTTTAGTCCTCCCCTTGAAACATAGGGAATCTCTTCCTCTATTTTGAAAAGGCACGTTGTAGGTAAGAGATCACCTGGTTTTTTTACCAAAGTAAATTTACTTCCATCCAAGGAATAAAAGACCTTACCCGAGAGTATAAGGGCTTGAGCCTTCTGCCGTGATTCTACTAAACCCCTTTCCAAAAGAAGCTTATCTGCTCGAAGCTTTTCAACTCTCAAGATCTTGCTCAATCCTTATTAAAAGGATCTTGTTTTGGCCCTTTCTTTCCAATACTAAAAGCCCTTGCTCTAAGAGTAAAAGAAGCCTCCTTTCATCTGGTTCAATCTTATAATTAATATTCTTTGGTTCATAAGAGAGGAGACTTATTAGGGCAGACCCTTTGATTTTATACTTTTTATAAAATTTTTCCTCTATCTTCCTCAGGAGTTTGCGAGCTACCACCATAGCCCCATGGGAAGAGGTTTCTGGGAGTATTAACCACAATTTATCCTCTTCTCGAGCCCTGGATAAAAGATCAGTCCTTCTCAAGGAATTTTTTAATTCCTGAACCAATTCTCTTAAAAAATTTTCTCCCTCGCTTAGGCCATATCTCTGTCTTATAGAGATTAGTCCTTCTATCTTTATAGATAGAACCGCAAAGGATCTGCCATATCTACGGGCTCTCAAAATCTCTTCTTTCAGGCGTTTTAGAAAATAGTTAGGCCGATAAATTTGAGTCCACTCATCTATTATAGTGGTCTCCTCAAGTTTTTTAGAAAGCATATGGAGACGATCTTCCATATTTTTCTTTTCTCTCAGAATGGCCAAAAGTTTATTTTCAAGATCTTTTAAAGCCCCTCTCAAATCACTCTCTTCCTTTAGAGCAAGTTTCTTAAGTTCCCTTTCTCTTTCCTCTTTCCACTCCTTAAGTGGCTTTACTTTGTATTCCTCCAAGGCAAAGATTTCTAAGTAAATATTAAGAATAGTTGGTAAGACCTCACCAACGGTCTCTATCTCCTCTTGAGTGAGATAATTTTTAGCTATCTTGCTAAAGTTATCCCACCTAAGCTCCCTATCAAAGCCAAAAAAACTTCCCGAAGCCTCATCAATCATTCTTAAAAGAGGCAAATCCCCCCTGATTTCAGTGGGAAGTGGCTCCTCTGGGTCTTCGTGATGGTATCTTAGATTGAGAACAAACCTTCTCGGAAGGGCATATTCTTCAAAATAGGCTGCCCCTACTTCAGGGTGTGTTACCCCGAAGACCTCTCTTTCCAGTTCAATTAGAGGCTCTCCTGCCTGTCTCCTTCTCAAGACCTCTAAATACTTTTCGGGATTACTTTGATACATGATTAAAATACCGAAATCAAGTAGATAAGCAGAAAGAGGCAAATGAGAAGGTAAATTCTCTAATAAATCAGCTAAAAAATAGCCTGTAATTAGATTAGAGAGGGCCCTTGCCCAAAACCGCTGATAGCTAAACTCATTAAAGGTTGATTTCATCAACTTTTGGGCAATCAACCCTAAGGTTATGATCCTTGTCGTCTTGTCTCCTAAGACAAGAAGGGCTCCTCTAATGGTGGTTATGGCTTCACCAGTTTTACGAAAACGAGGTAGATTTGCACACTCTATTAAAAAGGCTTTAACTTCCTCTTCAGTGGTCAAAAACTCCTCTATTTCTCTTTCACTTTTAGTGAGAAAGGTTTGTAATATCTTTAATCCAAGATCTGGAAAGGGTAAGACCTCTCCTCTTTCATCCCTTAAAAGCTCTTTAAGAGCAACCATTGGCTAACCAATAATTTAATGTTAAAATTTAAATTTGGATCTTATTTTACTTTAATTTACTTAGCTTGACAAGCTTAAAAGGTAAGGAGGTTAAGAGATGGAAGAGACCTTAAGAGAGGAGATTCTCCAAATTGCTCAGAGAGCTAAAAGGGCCTCACAGGAACTCGCGAAAATTAAAACTACTCTTAAAAATGAGCTTCTCAAGCGGGTTGCCCAAAAGATTAGAGAAAAGAGAGAATGGTTAAAGGAGATTAATCAAAAAGATGTCACTCTTGCCCTTTCTGCAGGCCAAAGCAAGGCCTTTATTGATAGACTTACCCTTACTGACAAAGTTATTGAGGCTATGGCCAAAGGCCTTGAAGAGGTTGCTGCCCTGCCTGATCCAGTGGGCGAAATAGTGAAGATGTGGAGACGTCCTAACGGGCTCTTAGTAGGTAGGATAAGAATACCCCTGGGAGTGATTGCTATCATCTATGAAAGTAGGCCCAATGTTACCATTGATGCTGCTGGGCTTTGTTTCAAAAGTGGTAATGCCGTGATCTTAAGGGGAGGTAAAGAGGCCTTAAACTCTAACCTGGCCTTAGCAGAAATCTTCAGAGAAGAACTCAAAGCCATGAATCTTCCTATAGATGCCGTGCAAGTAATTCCTACACCTGATAGAAAGGCTATGGAATATCTTTTGGAGATGGAAGAGTATGTAGATCTGGTTATCCCAAGAGGTGGAGAAGGCCTCATTCGCTTTGTTAGTGAAAGGGCCCGCATGCCTGTCATAAAGCATTACAAAGGAGTTTGCCATGTCTATGTGGATGAAGAGGCCGACTTAGAGAAGGCATTAAAAATCTGTGTAAATGCCAAGTGTCAGAGGCCAGGGGTCTGCAACGCTATGGAGACCCTTCTTGTTCACGCCAATATTGCCCCTAAATTTTTACCCCTTCTTGCTAAGGAATATGAAAAATACGGAGTAGAAATTAGGGGCTGTCCCCAGACCCTTAAGTTTATCCCTCAAGCAAAGCCAGCTACAGAGCAGGATTATGGCTATGAATTCTTAGATCTCATTTTAGCAGTAAAAGTAGTTTCCTCACTGGAAGAGGCTATGGAACATATTGCCCGCTATGGGAGTAATCACACGGAGGCTATTATTACGGAAAATTATAGTAAGGCCATGAAGTTTCTTATGGAAGTTGATGCAAGCTTAGTGCTTGTCAATGCCTCAACAAGATTTAATGACGGTGGAGAACTTGGCCTTGGTGCAGAAATAGGTATCTCTACCACAAAAATTCACGCCTATGGACCTATGGGCCTTGAAGAGCTGACTACCACTAAGTTTATTGCCTTCGGAGATGGACAAATCAGGACCTAAGATTGGTCTCTTTGGAGGAACCTTTGACCCCCCTCACCTGGCTCATCTAAGGGTTGCAGAGGAAGTAAAAGAGGCCTTTTCTTTAGAGGAGATTTGGTTCATTCCTGCTGGTTACCCCCCACATAAAGAGAGGGAACCTCTCCCCTTTGAAGATAGACTAACCATGCTCACCTTAGCTACAAAAAATAATCCTGCCTTCAAGGTCCTTGACCTTGAAAGGCAGGCCAAACCCTCTTATACTCTCCTCACCCTGCAAAGGCTTACTACCCTTTTTCCAGGCTATCACTTTTATCTCCTCTTGGGCTGGGATGCCTTTATGGAGATAGAGACCTGGTGGCATTACGAGGAATTTCTCCACTATGTGGACATCATAGTCTTTTCCCGAGGGGTAGGCCCCTGGAAAGAGGCCCCTCTTTTGGTGAAACAGAGGGCTTTACAAATCTGGGGAGATAGGGCTTTAGAGAGAGTCACTTTTTTAGAAGTTTTTCCCTTTCCCCTTTCAAGCACCTTGATAAGGGCCCTTTTAAAAGAGAAAAAAAGTGTGCGTTATTTAGTGCCTGAAGAAGTTTTTTTATATATCGAGGAAAAGAATCTCTATAGGGAACCATGAGGGCCTCTCCCAAGAAAGAACTTACCCCTATGTTTAGGCAATATTTTGACATTAAGAGCCAATACCCGGACTGTATCCTCTTTTTTAGGCTGGGAGACTTTTATGAAATGTTTTTTGAGGATGCAAAGACTGTAGCCCCTCTTCTTGGGCTTGTCTTAACTAAGAGGGAGGCAGGTAAAGACATAACAGCCCCCATGTGTGGGATCCCTGTGGAGAAGAGTGACTTTTATGTGCAAAAGCTCCTTGAGCTTGGCTTTAAGGTGGCTATCTGTGAACAAGTGGAGGACCCAGCCTTAGCTAAAGGCCTTGTCAAAAGAGAGGTAGTGAAGGTCTATACCCCTGGTCTATTTATAGAACCAGGATTTTTGAAGGAAAAAGAAAAGACCTATCTGGCAAGCATGGTAGTAGGCAAAAAGGCAGGGCTTGCCTTCCTTGAGCTTTCCTGTGAGGAGTTTATTTTTACTGAGCTTCCTCTTAGTCAAGCCCTTGCCGAGATTTGGAAGAGGGAACCAAAGGAACTCCTCATAGAAAAAGGGGCTCAAGAGGCCCCCTGGTTAAAGGAAATCATGGAGAGCTTGCCCCAGCTCCATATAACTCCTTTGGAGAGCTCCTTTTTTAAGAAAAATATCTCCCTTTTTGAGGGATTAACAGCCTCGCAGGAAGCTCAATCTGCCCTCTCAGGTATTCTGGAATACTTAAAACTCTACCAACCCTCTCTATCTGACCGTTTAAAAGAGCCAGAGTTTTACTATCCCGAAGACTTTCTCTATATAGATGGCAATGCCCAAAGGAGCCTTGAGCTTTTGCGAAACCTCTACGATAACTCCACAAAGTATAGCCTCTTTTGGGTCTTAGATCAGACTAAAACCCCTATGGGAGCAAGGCTCTTAAAGGATTGGCTCCTATACCCGCTAAGAGACAAAGAAAAGATCCTTCTTCGCGAGCAGGTGATCCAGTTCTTCTTGGAGAGGAAGGCCCTGCGTCAGGGGCTTCAAAGAGTCCTTTCCTCCCTTCCTGACTTAGAGAGACTTACGAGTAGGGTGAGCTTAGGAGTTGTTACTCCCAAGGAGCTTGCCCTTTTAAGGGAGGGACTAATGGAAATCCCTCAAATAAAGGCTATCCTTAAAGAAGAAAAGGGCTCTCTTAATTTTCCTAATCTCTTGGCTAAGCTTTGTGAGGAGATAGCCCCTTTAGAGGAGCTCTGGAGCCTCTTGGAGAAAAGCCTTGTTAAAGACCCCCCATCAACCCTTAAAGAGGGTGGAATATTTAAGGAGGGCTACCAGGCAGAACTTGATGAACTAAAGGATTTAAAAGAGAATGCCCTTTTCTATCTCTCCAATCTGGAAAGGGAACTCAGAGAGAAGACAGGCATTCCTAACTTAAAGATAGGCTACAACAGGGTCTTTGGTTATTACATTGAGGTCTCTAAGAGTTATCTCAAGGTTATTCCACCCTATTTTGAGAGGAAGCAGACCCTTGCTGGGGCTGAGCGCTTCGTGGTGCCTGAACTTAAAGATTTAGAAGCCAAGATCCTCTCTGCAGAGGAAAGGATAAAGGAACTGGAATATCAACTCTTCTTAAATCTTAGGGAATCGGTGCGAAAATATGTGCCTCTCCTCAAGAGGACCTCAAGGGCTATAGCAGAGCTTGACCTTTATCTTGCCTTAGCCCAAGTGGCAGAGGAGAATAATTACACCTGTCCTGAAATCACTGAAGAAAAGGTATTGGAAATCGAAGAAGGGAGACACCCTGTCTTAGAGAAGATCCAGGGCTTTGAAAGGTTTATTCCTAACTCTGTAAGACTAATGGAAGGAGACACAGAGCTTATTATAGTCACTGGGCCCAATATGGGAGGTAAATCTACTTATCTAAGACAGGTTGCCTTGATAGTAATTCTTGCTCAGATGGGGAGCTTTGTTCCTGCAAAGAGGGCTAAGATTACCCTTTTTGATAGAATCTTTACCAGGATTGGTGCTGGAGATGAGCTCATTAGAGGTAAAAGCACCTTCATGGTGGAGATGAGTGAATGTGCAAAGATTTTAAATGAGGCAACCCCTCAGAGCTTGGTCATCCTTGATGAGGTGGGTAGAGGCACAAGCACCTTTGATGGTATGTCCCTTGCCTGGGCCATAGCAGAATATCTCTACAAAAGAAAGGTTTTCACCCTTCTTGCTACTCATTATTTTGAGCTAACGGAGTTAGGAAAGATTTATCCTGAGATCAAGAACTATCATGTAGAGGTGAAGGAATGGCAAGACCAGGTGATCTTTCTATATAAGGTCCTTCCAGGGGCAGCAAGTCAGTCTTATGGCATTGAGGTGGCTAAGCTTGCCCAAATACCAGAAGAGGTTTGGAAGAGGGCTAAAGAGATTCTTAACCAATTAGAGGGACGCACCCCAAAGTTTTCTCAAAGACAACTTTCCCTCTTTTCCGAGGATGACAAATCTTCTCTTCTTGCTAAAATAAAGAAAATAAATCCCGATGAAATGACTCCTCTTGAGGCCCTCAAGTTTTTATACGAGCTAAAGAGGAGTCTAAAGGAAAAATAAGAGAAAAAACTCATGAAGCTTTCTAAAATAGTCTTTGCCTTCCTTTGTTTTTTATTTCTCTTTTTTAAGCCTCTTTTGGGAGAGGAAATTCTCCATACCGTTAAAAAAGGTGAGACCTTAGAAAAAATTGCCCGCAAATATGGGGTTACCGAAAAGGAGCTCAAGGAATGGAACAATCTGAAATCTAATAGGGTTATTTCAGGACAAAAATTAGTCATTAAGCAAAAAAAGGACGAGCCCAAGGAGCGTTATCACATAGTCAAAAAAGGGGAAAGCCTTGCACAAATAGCTAAACTTTACGGGGTTACTGTTAAAGAGATTGAGGAGTGGAATAATCTAAAGAACCGTAGTGTTAAGCCTGGCCAAAAGCTGGTAATAAAAACTAAAAGAAAGGAAGAAGAAAGACCATCAAAAGAGCAGGCTAAAGAACCTCAACCAAAGGGTGAAAGTAAGAGAGATAAGGAAATAATCTATAGGGTTAAGGCAGGAGAAACTCTTTCTCAAATTGCCCAGCTCTTTGGCATAAAAGAGGAAGATATTATAGAGGCCAATAATCTAAAAAGCAGAGAACTCAAGGCAGGTCAAAGACTCCTTATTCGCCTTCCTTCGGAGAGAGAAAACAAAGCTAAGGTAGAACCTAAGGAAACTAAACAAGCTAATACGGTCTCTGAGCTCTTTCAACAAATCCAGAAAAAAGAAGAAAACCTTAAAAGAGGGAACCCCACAAGACAGGATTATATCTCTCTTATTGCCGAATATAGAAGAATTTATCTCATGTATCCAGCCTCTGAGGAGGCTCCCCTTGCCCTTTTTAAAACAGCTGAGCTTTATCAGGAGATCTATCTGAGATCCCTTAAAAAAGCAGACCTTTTAGAGGCAGCTAAACGCTTTGAGCTCTTTCTTAAAAATTATCCCCAACATCCGAGGGCTGAAAATGCCTATTTACGGCTTTCTAACATCTATAAGGAACTCAAGGAAGAGGAAAAGCTTAAAAATTTAGAGAAAGAGTGGGGAGCACGGTTTCCCAAGGCTAAGAGCTTCTTGGGAAAGGAGGTTACCAAGGATAATAAAGGGATAGGAAAAGGGGCCACTTCAAAGGAGGAAAAGGGCAAAGAAGATAAGGGCAAAGAAGATAAGGCAAAGGAAGAAAAGTTTATCGTAGCTGATCTTAAAAAGGTGCTTAAGATTGAGCCAGTTACAGGAGCAGACTATACAAGGATTATAGTGGATGTCTCAGGTAATTTTGAATATCAAGCCAATATCTTACCTGGAGGTAAAGAAGCTCCCCCAAGGCTTTACGTAGATATCTATCCAGCGGTGCTTGATGATAAGCTTCAAAGGGCTATAGATCTTCAAGACCTACATTTAGAAAGGGTAAGAGTAGGCCAATATGACCGCCAAACCGTGCGAGTAGTCCTTGATTTTAAGAGCTTGACGGACTACAAGCTTTTTAAGCTTCGAGAACCCTATCAGCTAATCATAGATCTCCATGGTAAAGAAAAGGCCAAACCCCAGAAAGTAGCCAAGAATGTGCTTACACGTAAGGAGAGTAGAAAACAGGCCCGTGAAGTAAGGGAAGAGGCCTTGTCGAAAACTAAGCAAGAAGAAAAAAAGGAGGAATACATAAATCTTGCTCGTCAATTTGGCTTAGGAGTTAAAAGGATAGTCATTGACCCAGGGCATGGGGGGGAGGACCCTGGGGCCTTAGGTCCAAATGGCCTAAAGGAAAAGGATGTGGTTCTCAAGATAGCAAAGCTTCTGGGAAGAAAATTAGAGGAACGCCTTGGTGTGGAAATAATTTATACTCGCTCAACAGACGTCTTTATTCCTCTTGCTAAAAGACCAGCTATTGCCAATTCCCAAAAGGCTGACCTCTTTGTTTCCATTCATCTTAATGCTGCCCCAGACCCTCAAGCACGAGGCATTGAAACCTATTATCTCAACTTTACCACCGATCCAGAGGCCATGAGGGTTGCTGCCTTAGAAAATAGAGTCAATGACAAAGGCCTTGCCGATCTTCAGGATTTAGTTAAGGCCATTTTGGCTAATACTAAACTAAAGGAATCCCGTCTTCTTGCGGAGAGGGTTCAACGGGAGCTTGTTCGCACCCTCTCTCGCCATTATCCTGATATTGAAGACCGAGGGGTAAAATATGCCCCCTTCTTAGTGCTTGTGGGCACAAGAATGCCAGCTATCCTTGTTGAGGCAAGCTTTATCTCTAACCCCACCTGCGCAGAAAGGCTCACAAAAGAAGATTACTTAGAAAAGATTGCTGAGGGCATAGCAAGAGGCATTGAAAGCTACATTCAAAGTTTAAAACTCTCTGGGAGTCCCTCTCTTGATAAATCTTAAGCTAAGGCTGGGCTTAGAAAGATTTTTTGAAGAGGGAATTTATCACGATTATAAGAGGGCAAGAATTGCCCTTCTCACCCATCAAGCAGCTCTTGATGAAAATTTAAGACTTTCCTTTGAGCTCTTTTATCACTACTTTGGAGAAAGGCTCTCCCTTCTCTTTTCGCCACAACATGGCCTTTTTTCCGATAAACAGGCCAATATGATACCCTCCTTTGATGAAAGGGAACCTCTCTTTGGTCTAAAGGTTAAAAGCCTCTATGGCCCAAGGCTAAGTCCAGATTTAGAAGATCTCCAAGAAATAGATGCTCTTTTTGTAGACTTGGTGGATGTAGGCTGTAGGGTCTACACCTATATCTGGACCCTCTATCTTCTCATGGAGACCTGTGAGAAATTAGACAAAGAAGTGGTCATTCTTGATAGACCTAACCCTTTGGGGAACTATCCTGAAGGTCCTGTCCTTGAGAGTTCCTATTTTAGTTTTGTTGGCCTAACAAGCCTACCTATGAGACATGGTCTAACCCTTGGGGAGATAGCTCTCCTTTTCAAGAAAAGACACTTTCCCAGGCTTAATTTGAGGATCATTCCCTTAAAGAATTATTCTCCTAAAGAACTCTATCCTTATTTTCAACGGCCCTGGATTTTACCCTCCCCTAATCTTCCCACCTTTGAGTGTGCCTTGGTTTATCCTGGAATGGTCCTTCTGGAAGGGACTAATCTCTCCGAAGGGAGAGGAACCACTTTGCCCTTCCTTATTTTTGGAGCCCCCTTTCTTAGGCTTAAACCTCTTAAAGAGCTTTTTGAGGAAGCCTTTCCAGCCAAAGAGTGGGGCCTAAAATTGAGACCTCTTGCCTTTGAACCAACCTTTGACAAGTGGAAAGGTAAAAGATGCTTTGGCTTCCAGATCCATATCTTAGATCCCAAGTGCTTTAACCCTGTGCGCTTTGCCCTAAAACTCCTAAAAATCATCAAAGATACCCACGAAGAGTTTGACTTTCTGCCTCCACCCTACGAATTTGAAAGAGAAAAGAAACCAATTGAGATCCTTCTTGGAAATAGAGCCCTCCTTGCTTGGCTCTTAAAAGACCAAGACATAGTCCTGGAAGAAGAACTAAACAAAAACTTAGAGCTTTTTAAAGAAGAAAATAAATCAATTCGCCTCTATTCGTCACCTCAACACCTCGCATAGGTGTCTTTTAAAATCTCAGACCCTTTAAGGGTCCCTAAATTTATGAAAATTTTAGTTTTCTGGAAAAATTTCTTATATAGTTGTATACTATTATTAAAAATTATTAAGGAGGGAGAAGCTATGGAATCCTTGAAGGTGCTTTTTCATGTTCCAGATTCCAGCCGTTTTACTGCTTGTCTTAGGCAAGCCAATAATTTACTTGCCACCATTAAAGATGAGCCCTATGAGATAAGGGTTTTAGTGAATTTTGAGGGCATCAAAGTGGTAGAAAACTTTCAGCCCTATGAGGAGATGTTTAAGGCCCTTATCCTTTTAAGACCTTTGGTCTCTCAACAGAATTGGTGCCTCCTCCTGCAGAGGTGATAAGTTCTGGCATAAGGGCCTTAGTGAACTGGCAAAAGGAGGGCTTTATCTACATTAGACCATAGTAAGCTTATTGCACCTTATTTTAGCCTAATTGCCCCTCCTTTCTGTGAGGGGTTTTTTGTCTGAACAAGAATTAAAGAAGCAATCTTTGGTGTAAATCTAACTCCTAAAGTTAAGTCTAAAAATTATAGATTTGCCTTTCAAAATAGCTTCAAGCTTTTTTACCTCTTTAAAGGTTTCTGCCTTAATTTTAACCTATGTAATCTCTTAAGAAGCTCTTTACTCTTAAACTCTTTACTCTTCTGATACCTCCACAAACTTCACCTCACGGCAAGGAAGGCAAGCCTACCAAACCTCTATCATCCTCTCCATCAGACCCTTTGCACACTTGTCAAGTGTGTAACGATGCATTAAACAGGACATAGAACCAATGCACACTTGTCAAGTTATCAAGCGTGTAATTTTCACATGGGACATACCCATAAAGGACACCACTACCCTATGCAATTCCTTTATAAACATGGCCCTCGCCTGATGCAATCACCTCTTAAACAGGGCACATACCATTGCACACTTGTCAAGTGTGCAGGTCTTAACTCTAATGTGCAATCACTTCTTAAACAGGACACAAGGGCTTATGCTCTTTGCACACTTGTCAAGTGTGTAAGGTAAGGTAATAATCAGGGCGGGTTTCAAGGGAAAGCCCCATTTTAACCCTCTAACTGCAATTGATTTTCAATTAAGCTGGGGAAAACCTCTCCAGCTTAATGCCCTGCCAGTCAATGCTTTCAAGCTTTAATAAAAAAGTTGACTAAATAGATATATTTACTATTTTGCACCCTTAACGGGCTTGCAATATAACCTTATTCAATTTTCAAAGAGCAAAAAATTAACTATACAATTTTTACAGACTTTAAATTTATCAATAACGCATTTTTTAAAAAAATCTAGGGGGGTAAATTTTCGCAGGCTGAAGCCGTGCGGCTACCATGTCGTGCTGATTTAATGCGCAGGCTGTAGAGGTTACCTTACCCATGGCTTATAAGGCTATTATAAAAAGCTTGTTTTCTCTTCTATCTGAGGTATATTTTTCTCTATCCCTCTATGAAAAAGGATATTCCTGGAGAGAGAAAATTTAGGTCTAATAAGGAAAGAGTGCAATGTTTTCTTAAGCTCTTTGAGAAGAAGGATTCTGTTCTTGTCCTATTCTGGGCAGATCCTGATGCCTTAGCCAGTGCCTATGGCATTAAAAAGATCTTACAAAACAGGGTCTCTAAAATTACCCTTTCCTCAGTTAATGAGATTCGAAGATTAAACAATCAGGTGATGGTAGAAATCCTAAAGATTCCCATTACCCCTTTTAAGCCCTCTCTTTTGCAGGAGCACAGCAAGTTTATTCTTGTTGATTCTCAACCCTCTCACCGAGAGGAATTTAAAGATATCAACTTTACGGCAATCATAGATCATCATCCCTTGACACCTGAGCTAAAGGCCCCCTATGTTGACATAAGGCCTTCTTATGGGGCTACTTCAACCATCATTTTTGAATATCTAAAGACTCTTAAGCTTAGACCAAATGTTTATTTAGCTACAGCTCTTATCTATGGGATAAAAACGGATACCGATAATTTTCGCAAAAGCGCCCAACTTCAAGATGTCCTTGCCTTTCAAAAGCTCTACAAGAAGATGAATAAACATCTGTTGAATAAAATTGAGTCCTCTGACCTGAGAAGGTCTGAATTAAAATACTTCAAAACCGCCCTTGCTAATCTCAAGTATAAGGGAAATAGGGCCTTTAGTTATTTAGGCAAGGTGAGCAATCCTGATATACTGGTTTTAGTTGCAGACTTTTTGAACAAGGTTTATGAGACTGCTTGGGTCTTTGTAGGGGGAGAATATAAAAAGACCCTTATTTTAATTGTGCGCTGTGATGGTTATCGTAAAGATGCGGGGAAACTGGTAAAAAATCTTTTTAAAAATTTAGGTAGAGCTGGAGGCCATAGGGAGAAGGCAAGGGCAGAAATTCTCTTCGAAAAGCTGCCCTATGACCAAGAGGAATTTACTACGGCTACACTCATTAAACTATTCTGGAAATACTTTAGGGTCAAGGAAAAAGAAAAACTCCCCAAGGAAGAACCCCCTATTTAAAGAGCCTTAACAGGGAGTATATTTTAGTTGTTGAGGTAAAGGAAAAAAATGGCTCGGTTTGTGGATCAGGCTAAAATCTATGTGAAAGCTGGAGACGGAGGCCCTGGGTGTGTTAGTTTTCGCCGAGAAAAATATGTGCCTCGAGGTGGCCCTGATGGAGGAGATGGGGGAGACGGAGGAGACGTTATTCTTGTAGCTGATCCCCAGGTTCATACCCTTTATGATTTTTACCATCAGGTTCATTTTAGGGCTGAAAATGGCAGACCTGGTCAAGGCAAAAAGATGAAGGGTAAGGATGGGGAAGACCTCCTGCTTCGCGTGCCTGTGGGGACCGTGGTTAGGGATGCTGAAACAGGAGAGCTCCTTGGCGATTTAGTAACCCCTGGACAAACCCTTGTGGTGGCAAGAGGAGGCAAGGGTGGCCGTGGGAATGCCCATTTTGCCACCCCTACCAGACAGGCTCCTCGCTTTGCCGAAAAGGGAACCCCAGGAGAAGAGCGCTGGCTCCTATTAGAATTAAAGTTGATTGCCGATGTGGGCTTAGTAGGCTTTCCTAATGCTGGTAAGTCTACCCTTCTTGCCCAAATAAGTGCAGCCAAGCCTAAGATTGCCGATTACCCCTTTACCACCCTTGAGCCCAATCTCGGGGTGGTTAAGCTTCCTGAAGGTGAAACCTTCGTAGTGGCAGATATCCCTGGTCTCATAGAAGGAGCCCATAGAGGGGTTGGTCTTGGCCATGAATTCTTGAGACATATTGAGAGGACAAGGGTTCTACTCTATATCCTCGATATCTCAAGGGAAGAATTGATAGTAGAAGATTTTAAAACGCTTAGAAAAGAGCTTGAGCTATATAATCCCACTCTTCTTACCAAACCCTATCTCATTGCCTTTAATAAAATTGACCTATTAGCGAGGGAAAAAAGAGAGGAAAAAATTAATTACCTCAAGGGGCTTTTTGACCCCTCCTTTGGTCCCCTGATCTATCCCATTTCTGCAGCTACAGGAGAGGGAGTAAAGACACTGCTCTATGCCCTTTTAGATATCTTGAAGAGGGTTCAAGAGGAGGAATAAACTATGTTTCCTAAGATTAAGAGAAAAAGAACAAGAGAGATCCATGTAGGAAAGGTTTTCCTCGGGGGGACTCATCCCATAAGGGTGCAAAGCATGACTAACACTGATACCCGTGACATTAAGGCCACCTTGGAGCAAATTCAAAGACTTGCCGAGGCGGGATGTGAAATAGTTAGGGTTGCTATCCCTGATGAAAGGGCTGTAAAGGCCCTAAAAGAGATCATAAGAGAAAGCCCTATTCCTGTGATTGCTGACTTACACTTTGATACCTCCTTAGGGGAAAAGGCAGTAGAGTCTGGAATTAGTGGCCTTAGAATAAACCCTGGCACCTTCAAAAACAAAAAGAGGCTTGACTCCCTTATCAAGGCCTGCAAAGAACAAGGGGTTTGTGTAAGAATTGGGATCAATGCAGGATCCCTTGAAGGGGAAATCTTAAAAAAATATAAGACCCCAAGCCCTAAGGCCATGGTAGAAAGTGCCCTCAAATGGGTTAATTATATAGTGGATAAATTTGCCTATTATAATCTAAAGGTCTCTTTAAAGTCTTCCAACTGGTGGGATACGGTTAAGGCCTATGAAGAGTTCTCCAAAAAATCGGACTTTCCTTTGCATATTGGAGTAACTGAAGCAGGAGGCCTTATCCCAGGCACTATTAAAAACACTATGGCAGTAAGCTATCTCCTTCTAAAAGGAATTGGAGATACTATTAGAGTTTCTCTTACAGCAGACCCAGTTGAAGAGGTCTATGTGGCCTATGAAATACTTAAGAATCTGGGGCTTAGAACTCTCCATCCTGATATTATTGCCTGCCCAACCTGTGGGAGGTGTGAAATTGATCTCATGAAACTCTATCGGGAGATAGAGAAATGGGCTCGTAACATCAGGGCAAATCTTAAGCTTGCTGTCATGGGCTGTGTGGTAAATGGCCCTGGAGAAGCCAAAGAGGCAGATCTTGGGATTGCTGGGGGGAAAGGGGTTGGCCTTATCTTTAGAGAGGGAAAGATCATTAAAAAAGTTAAGGAGGAAGAGCTTTTGCCAGCCTTTTTCCAGGAGATAGAAAAATTCTTAGAGACCCATCCTGAAAGACTAAATAGTTAATAATCCTTGATTAGCTCATAGACCTCCTTTACAGAAAGCCCCTTCTTTTGAGCAATTTGTTTGGCTATTTCTCTTTTCCTCAACCCCTTCTCTCTCAGTAATTCGTATTCTCTACGGAGATCCACCTCAAAGTTGAGGAGGCTATCCCTTCTCTCCTCAGCCTGCCCAATGACCAAGGTTATCTCCCCTTTGATATTTTCAAGCTGGGATAGCTCTTCAAGGGTGCTTCTCCTAATCTCTTCGTGGAATTTAGTAAGCTCCCTTGCTAAGAGAACCTCTCTATTTCCAAGGCATTCAAGGAGTATTTTTGTTTCTTGATGAAAACGATGGGGTGAGAGGAAAAGGACAAGGGGAAGATCAAGGGGTATTTTAGCCAACTTTTTCTGGAATTCCCCCTTATTTCTTGGAGGAAAGCCAAGGAAGACAAAACCCTGGGAGAGATTAAACCCTGACACAGAGAGGGCACAGGTTATGGCAGAGGCTCCAGGAATGGGCACGACTGTAACCCCCTCTTCAAGGGCCCGTTTGACCAGAGAACAGCCTGGGTCAGAAAGAAGAGGAGTCCCTGCCTCACTACAAAGGGCAACCCTTTTCCCTTCCTTTAGAAGCTCTATAATTTTCTCTTCCTTTCTCCTTTCCACATCCTTATAAAAGCTTTCAAGCCTTTTTGCTGGAAGCTCATATGCCCTCTGAAGCTTCAAAAAACTTCTCGTATCCTCAGTAAGGATAAGGTCTACTTCCTTCAAGGTCTCAAGGGCTCTAAGAGTTATATCTTTGAGATTCCCTATAGGTAGAGCAACCACATAGAGTATCCCTCTCATCAAAGCTACCTCTTTAATCTATTTTTAATCTTGATATATTATAATTAAAAAGCAGCCTTTAGAACAGGTTCGTAGATGTGAAGATTGCCTTTATCTGCACGGGAAATACCGCTCGAAGCCAGATGGCTGAAGCCTATGCCAGGCATTTCGCAAAGCTTTTCCAAAAACCTATAGAGGTCTATTCTGCAGGAGCAAACCCTGAGAGGGAGGTTAATCCTTTCACCATCAAGGTTATGTTAGAGGAGGGGTTTGATCTTACCCAAGCAAGACCTAAGTCCTTAGAAGAAATTCCCCTCTCTGAACTTGATTTAGTCATTACCCTTTGTGATTCTGCCAAGGAGAGTTGCCCCTATATACCAGGGGTTAAGAGAGAGCACTGGCCCCTTCCTGATCCAGTTAAGGCTGAAGCCACAGAAGGTGAAAAATTAGAGACCTTTCGAAGGGTAAGAGAGCTTATTAAAGAAAGGGTTAGGGCCCTAATAGAAAGTTTATAGGGGCGGTAAGGCCTCTATTAACTCTTTACAGGCCTTAGCACACCTCTGCAAGAGCTCTTTCTCTTCCTCCGTTAATTTTATCTCTATAATCTTTTCTACCCCCCTTTCTCCTAAGATCACAGGAACACCTAAGAAGACTCCAGATATCCCATATTCCCCTTCTAAAAGGACTGAGCAAGGCAAGACCCTCTTTTCATTCTGCAAAATGGCCATGGCCATCTCCATGGTGGCTAATCCAGGGGTAGTGAAGGCAGAACCTGTTTTCAGGAGGTTGACAATCTCACCTCCACCGAATTTTGTGCGGTGGACAATCTCTTTAATCTTCTCTTCAGGCAAAAGTTCGCTAAGAGGTATCCCTGCCACATTAGCAAGCCTCACTAAGGGTATCATGAGATCGCCATGGACTCCCATAACCAAGGCCTGCACATCCTTGGGAGAGACCCCTAAGGCCTCAGCTATGAAATATCTATATCTTGCCGAATCAAGGACTCCAGCCATGCCCATAACCCTTTCACGGGGAAATTGAGTTACTCTATAGGCCACATAGACCATAGCATCAAGGGGGTTAGAGACAACAATAACAATGCTTTCAGGGGCATAAGTCTTTATCTTTTCGGCACAGGATTTCACTATTTCGGCATTAATCTTGAGAAGATCCTCTCTACTCATACCAGGGGTGCGAGGCCTTCCAGCAGTGATAATCACTACTTTACTTCCTTCAAGCCTTGAAAAGTCCTCTGTGCCATAAATCTTTCCTGAAAAGCCATATAAGGGGGCACTCTGGGCCAAATCTAAGGCCTTACCCTCGGCAAGACCAGGCACGATGTCAAAAAGGGCTATTTCATGGGCACAGTCCTTCACCATAGCCCAATGAGCACAACTTGTCCCTACAGCTCCTGCCCCAATTATGCTAAGTTTCATCTTAGCCTCCCTTGAAGGAATTATACAAATTTTATCCTCTTAGAAGAAAAAGACAAGCAAAGGTGAAAGGAGCTTTTTATAAACTTACACAGGCTCCACAGGCCTTACACTTCGAGACCTCACAGAAAGGGGTCAACCTCTCTGCCATGGCCTTTTGCCACTCTCTAAACAGGAATTCTTTAGAAACTGAGATATCCACCCTATCCCAGGGAAAGGGAAAGTCTCTTTCCTGAGGGGGGCTTAGGATAGCCTCTAACCTTTCCACCTTTTTTAGGGCCCTTTTTAAAGGCTCACCTTCACTAAGACTTAAGAGAAATTCCTTAAGGGAGGCATCACCGCGAGCCAAAAGGGCCTGCAATAAGGCCTCTTTAAGGGAATCTATTTTCAGCTCAAAGGCCCCTCTCAATTCCCTTTCAAGAAGCCTCTTTTTCTCCTCAAGCTCATTCAGGTTAAAAGAGGCCCATTGAAAGGGAGTATGAGGCTTGGGCACAAAGGGAGAAAAACTTATCCTAAAGGCAAAGGGAAATTTCCTCTTTTTGAGGTCCTTTATAAATTTTATGCTTTCCCAGAGGTCTTCCTCTTTCTCTGAAGGTAAGCCAAACATGAAATAGAGTTTTACCCGTTTTAAAGGCCTCAAGGCAAGCCTCTCTAAAAGGGATAGCACTTCATCGTTAGGAATCCATTTATTAATCACCCTTTTTAACCTTTCAGAGGCCGTCTCTGGAGCTAAGGCAATACTTTTTGTTTGGGTAAGAAGGGCCAAGAATTCCTCCGTTAAGGCATCAATTCTCAAAGAGGAAAAGGTAAGGGTTACCCCCTTTGCTAAAAGGGCCTTTCCTAAGGCCAGAACCTCCTCTCTATCAATAAACTCAAGGCCAATAAGCCCCACCTTGGCCCCATGGGGAATCTGAGAAACCACCTCTAAGAGTGTATCCCGTGAGTATCCTCGGGGAGGCCTATAGATATAGCCAGCAAGACAAAATCTACAAGACCTCCCACATCCTTTAGAGACCTCAAGGAGGATACTTCCTTTAAACTGCGCCCTTTCGGAGACAAGGGAGGAGATGATGGGCTTCTCTGGCCTTGACTTCTTCAGGATCTTAATCTTTTCCGAAGTAGGTTTTGAGAGGCTAAAGAAAAAACTCTTTTCATGTAAGGCCTCAAGGAGCTTCTCTTTTTCTCCAGCAAAGCGCAAAAAAAGAGGGATAATCTCTCTTTCCATAGCCTCCCATTCCCCTAAGAGAGCCCCATCCAAAAAGGGAGAAAGGGGCATAGGATTAGCCCAAAGGGCAACCCCACCTGCAAGCACCACCTTATCTCTCTTTTCAGGCTCAAGGGGAATCTCGCAAGCCTTGAGGATCTTGAGGACATTTACAAAGTCCCCCTCAAAGGGAAGGGTAAAGAGAATAATGGAAAAATCCTTTAGAGGCCGATTATTCTCAAGGGATCGAAGGGGGCCTTCCTCCCAAAAAAAGCGCTCACAGACAATCTCTTCGTAACTATTCAACCTCTCATAGAGATAGAGAAAACCAAGATTTGACATCCCCAAGGCATAGGCATTAGGGAAAACAAGGGCTATAGGGATTCTCCCCCTCCATCTCTTTCTCACGTAGCCCTTTTCAGAAAGTAAATAGTTTTCCCTATGCTTTAGCTCTTTAGGAATAAAGGGCATCTTTCCATACTTAATAATTATTGTTTTCAGAGTATATTAAGCATTATGCTTAGGTTCTTAAAGGTCTTTACCCTCTTTGGGATAGGTTTCCTCCTTCTCTCTATCTTAGCATCTCACCTTACAGAAAAAAAGGTCAAAAGGGAGATCCCCATACTAACTACTGGTAAGCCTGAGCTCTGTCTCCTCTGTCATGAGGAAAAGATTCAGGAAAAGGCCCATGCGGTAGAGATGGTGGGATGTTCAGGATGTCACCTGGGAAATCCTTTAACTCCCTCTAAGGCTTCAGCTCACCGAGGTTTAGTCAAAAATCCTTCTGACCTAAGAGTTATTGACAAAACCTGTGGACAGTCTAATTGTCACCCTCAGGATATAAAAAAGATACGTAACTCTCTCATGGCCACCAATCATGGCATTATGAAAAGGCTTCTTCAAGTTTTTGGGGAGGAAAAAGTTCTAAAGCAATATCCCCATCTCAAAGTGGCTGACCTTTATGAAGGGGAAGGCTTGCTCAAGAAGAGTGAAGCCCTTGACTATTTCCGCAAACTTTGTGGGTCCTGCCATCTGTATCTGGAAAAGGAAAAACTTCCAGACTTTCTCTCTGAGAAGGGGGGAGGCTGTTCTGCCTGTCATCTACAAGGAAATAGAACAGATTTAAGGGAAAAGGGGCTTCATCCTAAGCTTGTAAAAAAGGTTCCCTTAGAAAAGTGCGTGCTCTGTCATAATCGGAGCGGAAGAATAGGCCTTACTTATCAGGGGCTCTATGAAACTCCTCAAGGAGGTATCTATGACCAAAGGTGGTTTGACGGAAGGGAATTAGTAAAGATAAAACCAGATGTGCACTTTAAGGCAGGGCTCCATTGCACAGACTGTCATACCAGGGAGGAAGTCATGGGAGACGGTAATTTCTATAGAGACATCGCCTCGGCTTTGGAGGTGACCTGTGAAACCTGTCATGAAGGCACTTTGAAAACGAAAAAGGGAAGGATCCTACCTCAATTAAAATTGATAGAGGGGCAGCTCTTTCAGGAAGGAAAATTTACGGGAAAACTTCATCCTGTTAAAATGAAAGCAGAGGCCTGTAAAGACCCTAAGCACCAGAGACTCTCCTGTTCAGCCTGTCACTCTCACTATATGCCTCAGTGTATGGGCTGTCATGTGAGGTTTGACCCTAAGGAAAAACATCTGGACAAAATAAAGGCAAGGGAGACAAAGGGTCTTTGGGAAGAGTATGAAAGTTATCGGGAGATCCTTAAGCCCCCTCTTGTTGTAAAGGACAATAAAGTTGTCCCTGTAACCCCTGGCTGACAGGACTTTATAACCCTTCTTGATGAGAAGGGTAAAGTAAAGAGAGAGATTAAAAGCATAACCTGGGCTCACATTGACCCTCACTCCACCCAGAGAGAGGCAAGATCTTGTAAGGACTGTCATCAGGATCCCAAAGTGCTTGGCCTTGGTTATGGGAAGATCACTTGGCAAGAGGGAAAACTTAGCTTTGAGCCTCTTGAAGCACCCTTTGGAGGCACAAACCTTAGGCTTTCTCAAATTGTCGATTTTGAGGGGAATACTTTGGTTAAGTTCAATCGCCCTGGCATGAGAGGTTTTAATAAAGAAGAGCTTGAGCGCATCTTGAAGATAGGAATATGTCTCAATTGTCATAACCCTAAGGACCGTATTTTTATGAACTGGAAGAGGGAACTTCGGTGCCCCAGATTGGAGTCCCTTTCTCTTTCTTTAAAGCCCTAATTCTGCTCAGGACTTGTGCTTAGGCTTTGGCACTCTTTATTTTTTGTGAAAAAATGATAAAATATTAATAGGTGAAAGGGGAAATGTTCAAGATAGGTGAGGTAGTTGTTTATCCTGGCTGTGGTCTTGGCCGTATCTTAGCCATAGAGGAGAAAGTCATTGAGGGAAGGTCCATAAAGGCCTATATCTTTAAACTCTTAGATAGTGACGCAGAATTTTTTATTCCTGTGGAATCAGTGAAGCGCGTGGGCTTAAGGCCCATTATACCCAAGGAAGAGGCTCATAAGGTTTATCAAATCTTAGCCCAAAAGGAGATAAATCTCCCCAACGGAAACTGGAATAAGAGATACAGAGAGTATACAGAAAAACTTAAAAGTGGTGAAGTTTCTGCTCTGGCAGGTCTGCTTAGAGAGCTTCACGAGGTCTCTAAAAGGAAACCTCTTTCCTATGGTGAGAAAAAGATCTATGATCGGGCTAAAGAGCTTTTAGTTAAGGAGCTTGCCTTTTGCGAAGGTTGCTCTCCAGAAGAGATTGAGGAGAAATTAAAGCTTTTGTTAGAAACCTAAAGGTGTCCCTGTGTGAAAAAATATAGATTTCAAATACTTTTACTCTTCATAAGTTTTCTTCTGGGTAGTGCCGTCTTTTATTATTTCTATTACAGCACTAAAGGAATACCTTGGGTAATTGGTGGAGGATTACTCGGTGTTGCCCTTGGAATTGTAACTATCTATTTAGAAAAAACTATTAGAAGGCTTCCTTTGCTAAGGATTATTGGAGGAGTTCTTGGTCTAATTTTAGGTTTAGGCTTAGCTAAGCTTATTTCTTCCTTTTTTGAAATTTTTACCAGTGGAGCCTGGCAGGTCTTTCTCTATGTAATGAGTGCCCTTGGTTTAAGTTATTTAGGGATTATGCTCTTTAGTAAGAAAATTGAGGAAATAAGGGTAGGAGAATATTTTGAAAAGGTAAGCGAGCGCCTTTTAACCAAGCTTTTTTCCCCAGTTAGCACCTTATCTAAAAAGTTTTCTCGAAAGAGCTATCCCAAGGTTATAGATACCAGTGCCATCATAGATGGTAGGATTTTGGAGCTTGCTAAAATTGGCTGGCTTGAAGGCCCCCTGCTTCTCCCCAGAATTGTCCTCGAAGAAATTCAGCTCCTCTCAGATAGCACTGACCCTTCCAAAAGAAGCAAAGGAAGAAGGGCTTTGGAACTACTAAACGAATTAAAAGAAACCTACAAAGGTGAGTTTAGAATTGTAGAACAAAATTATAAAAACCTCTCTACCGATGAAAAACTAATCAAGATCTGTCAGGAATATTCTGCCAAGCTTTTAACTACAGACTTTAATCTTAATAAGTTGAGCAAAATTTACGGAGTAGAAGTCCTCAATATAAACGAGCTTTTTCTTGCTCTTCGCCCAACGGTTAAACCTGGAGATGTGATCACCGTGCAGGTCATCAAAGAAGGAAAGGAAAGGGATCAGGGGGTGGGCTATTTAGAGGATGGAACCATGGTGGTTATTGAAAATGCCAGGCACTTGGTGGGAGAAACCTTAGAGGTCATCGTAAGTCATCTTTTACACTCTCCCTCAGGAAGAATTGTCTTTGCCCAGTTAAAGGAAGTAAAGTCCTTTAATGCCTAAAATCTCCATCTTACCTCAAGAGATTCGAAACAAAATTGCTGCAGGCGAGGTTATTGAAAGGCCTGCCTCAGTTATAAAGGAGCTCATAGAAAATGCCTATGATGCAGGGGCAAGCTATATCAAGGTGGAGTTCACTAAAGGTGGGCTTGAAAGGATTGCCATTTACGATAATGGCGAGGGAATGGACCCAGAGGATTTAAGGCTCTGTTACCTACCCCATGCTACAAGTAAGCTAAAGAGCGCTGAAGACTTATATAGAATTCTCTCCTATGGTTTTAGGGGTGAGGCCTTAGCAAGTATAGCCCAGGTCTCAAGACTAAAGATCATTAGCAAGGCAAGAGGGCAAGACCTTGCCCATGAAATCGAGGTTGCCTTTGGTGAAGAAAAGAGTTTTCGCCCTTCACACCTCAGAGAGGGAACCCAAGTTATTGTAGAAAATCTCTTTCAAAATCTCCCAGCCCGTCTTGCCTTCCTCAAAAGTCCAAAGGTAGAAAGTGCCAAAAACTTGGAACTACTCAAGGCCTTAATGATTACTAATCCTGAAAAACACTTTGAAGTCTACGCTGAGGGGAAAAAAGTCCTCTCCTGGGAGGGGGGTAGCTTAGATGCCCTATTTGAGTATCTCTACGAGATTGATAAAAAACACTTAAGGGAGGTCTATATAGAAACCCTTCCCTATAAAATACATCTCCTCTTGAGTGAAATCACTCACACCTTATCCCACGGGAGATTTTTACACTTCTTAGTAAACAGGAGACTAATTAAGGATGAAAGATTAGCCAAGGTTTTTTATAGCCTTTTAAAGAAATTTTACGGCTCCTTAGGTTTCCCCATCGGGGTTGTGCACATAGAGGTGCCAGTCTTTCTTGTAGATTTTAATGTTCATCCAGCTAAATGGGAGGTGCGCTTTCGCAAAGAAGGTGAGCTTTATCAAGCCTTAGAGAAGGCCCTAACAGAGCTCCACAGAAAAAAAAGGTCCCTCTATTTGGAAGATAAGGGAAGGCCTGAAATAGTGCCTCAAGTCAAAGAAGACCTGCCAATAGAGTATCTTTCTCAACCCAAAGATAAGCCCTTAAGACAAGCTGAGCCCCTCCATTTTCAAGAGTTGAAGGAAGAGGAGTTTCAAATCCTTGGGGTCTTTAAAGAGACCTATCTTTTGGTAGAAAAGGGTGAGAATCTTTTCATTATAGATCAACATGCCCTTTCAGAGCGCCTTCACTTTGAGCGGTTAAAAGAGGGCCTTTCTCCCACCCACTCACAAAGACTGCTTTTGCCCATGGTGATAAAGCTCCTACCAGAGATGGAAGAGCATTTAGAGGAAAAACTTGCATTACTCTCCGCTTCTGGTTTTGAAATAGAGGCCTTTGGGAGGGATGCCCTAATACTTAGGGCAGTTCCCTCTGAGCTCAAAGAGATAGCCAAAGAGGTAGTGGAAGAGTTTCTTCTTTTACCTTTAAAACAACCCCAGGAAGCCAAAATGGATCTGCTTAAGGCCTCTTCTTGCAAGCTTGCCAGGAAAAAGGGAGACTGGCTTTCTCCAGAGGAGAGGGCCTACTTAGTAAAGAAAATGTTTGCTATGGAGATAGAAACTTGCCCCCACGGTAGGCCCATATTCATAAAGTTAAGCCTTGCAGATCTTGAAAAGAAATTGAAAAGGAGATTATGAGGCCTAAGGTTTTGGCAATCTGTGGCCCTACAGGAGTAGGAAAAACGAAGGTTTCTATTGAGATAGCAAAGCAGTTTTCAGGGGAGATTATAAACTTTGACTCCCAGCAATTTTATAGGGAGCTCACTATTGGCACAGGAAAGCCAGGCCCTTCAGAACAAAAGGGCATCCCCCATCACCTTTTTGATGTAGCTACCCTTGAAGAGGAGATGACTGCAGGGAAGTTTGTGGAATTGGCTGATCCCTTAATAAGAGAAATCTCTGAGCGAGGAAACCTTCCTATCCTTGTTGGGGGAACAGGCCTTTATCTCAGGGCCTTAGAATATGGTCTTTTCAAGGTGGAAATCAATAAGTCTTTGAGAGAAGAGCTTAAAGAGAAGGCCAAGGAGAATTTAGGAAGGCTTTATGAAGAGCTTGCAAAACTTGATCCAGAGTATGCACGCAAAATCCATCCCCATGACAGGGTAAGAATTCTTAGGGCCTTAGAGGTTATCTATAGCACAGGGAAGCCCTTTTCAGCCTTTCATAGGGAGAGCCCCTTTTTTAAAAACAAGAGATACCCTCTCCTAAAGCTTGGGCTTAACCTTCCCAGAAAGGAACTTTATGCTAAAATCAATGCTCGGGTGGAGAGTATGCTTGATGCTGGCTGGCTTGAAGAGGTGAAAACCCTCAGGGATAAATATGGAAAAGAAATATTTACCAAGATAAAGGCTATTGGCTATAAGATTTTGCTCAAGGTTTTAGAGGGAGAACTCTCTCTTGATGAGGCTAAGAGAATTATTCAAAGAGATACCAGAAGATATGCTAAGCGCCAATTAACCTGGTTTAGAAGGGACCCTGACCTTGAGTGGTTTCACCCTGAAGAGCTTCATAAAATCTTTGCCCGAGTAGAACTCTTTTTAAAAGAGGCCTAAGACCTATGGAAAGCATGACTGGTTTTGGTCAAGGTGTCACCCTCAGAGAGAACTTTCAGGTCCTTTGCCAAATAAAGTCAGTTAATCACCGTTTTTTAGAAATCTCCCTCAAGTTACCCAAGAGATATACCTCCATTGAAGAAAGGATTAGGCGGCGTCTTGCTGAGGCCTTTACCAGAGGAAAGCTTGAACTTACCCTTAAAGTTACAGGTTTTGTAGGAGAAAAAAAGGTAATCCTTTTTGATTTGGAAATGGTAAAAGCCCTTAAAGAAAACTTAGAAAACCTGAAAAGAGAGCTCTCTCTCCCAGGAGAGATTACCCTTGCAGAGCTCTTAGAGTTCAGGGACTGGGTGCTTTTAGGGGAAAAGGAAGAAGACACAGAGAAGCTTTGGGAAGAGGTAGCTCAAGCCATAGAGGAGGCTATTTCTGATCTAAAGAGGGCAAGACTTTTAGAGGGAGCAAAGCTAAAGGAAAGGCTTAAGGAGTATCTCCTTGAGTTAGGGAAGTTGAGCATGCATTTAGAGGACTTAAAGGAAGAAGTTAGGCAGGAAAACATGGCCAAGTTTAGAGAGCGGTTAGAACGTCTCCTAAGGGAATTTCAGGTATCTTTAGATGAGGGAAGGCTATATCAGGAAGTAGCTATTCTCCTTGATAGGATGGATTTTAGCGAGGAGCTTGAGCGTTTTAAGATCCATCTCCAGCATATGGAGAAGCTTCTTGAGGAGGAAAATTCTGGGAAAAAGCTTGACTTTCTCTGTCAGGAATTACATAGAGAAATAAATACCCTTTCAAATAAGGCTCAATCAGCCAAGATTTCAGGCTTAGCTGTGGAGATAAAGGATCTTATAGAAAAAATACGGGAGCAGGTTCAAAATGTGGTGTGAAAGGGTTTAGCCATGTGGAAAAGGTTGGGTCACTATGCAGAGCTTTTGAAGCTTGAGCACACTATCTTTGCCCTGCCCTTTGGCTTGGCAAGCCTAATTATCCTTGTGGAGGAGCTTCCTTCAGCAAGTAAAGTAATACTTATAGTTCTTGCCCTTGTCTTTGCTCGGTTAACAGGAATGGCCTTTAATAGGCTTCTTGATAGAGAGTTTGATGCCCAAAACCCTCGAACTGCCCTTTGGCCCCATGCCCAGGGGCTGGTCAAAGATTGGGAAATTAAGCTCCTCATTGGTCTCTTTTCTGGCCTTTTTATCGTAAGCTGTGCCCTGCTAAATAAGCTTGCCCTCTATCTTAGTCCCCTGGTTTTACTTCTGCTCTTCCTCTACCCCTTAGCTAAGCGATTTACCTATTATCCCCATCTCTTTCTTGGGCTAATATACTTTCTTATACCCATAGCCATAGACATAGCCCTTAATGAGGCCATATCTCTTGAGGCCTTTCTCTTAGGCATAGCCATGGCCTTCTGGGTTGCAGGCTTTGATGTGCTCTATAGCCTTCAAGACTATGAGTTTGACCGTAAAATGGGCCTAAAATCTATCCCTGTGCGCTTTGGAATAAAAGGGGCCTTAAGGCTTGCTAAACTCTTCCACCTCCTTACCTTCTTCTCCCTCCTTGCCTTAGGTTTTATCTTTCAAGGTGCAAGCTGGATTTATTTCCCAGGCCTAATTCTTCTTACCCTTTTTCTTATCTATGAGCATAGCCTTATTTCGGAAAGGGACCTCTCAAAGATTAATAAGGCCTTTTTTACAGTAAATGGATTTATAAGTATCCTCTTTTTTTTAGTAGTCCTTTTAGCGAGGCTTCTCTACACATGAATGAGAGGCCCTTAAAGGTCTTCGCATTCATTAATCAAAAGGGTGGGGTAGGTAAAAGCACCCTTTGTGTCAATCTGGGAAGGGCCTTAAGTCTCATGGGTAAAAAGGTGCTCCTTGTGGACTTTGATCCTCAGGCTAATGCAGGAAGTGGTTTAGGTATTAGGGTAGCAAAGGAAGAAAGCGTCTATCATGCCTTGGCTGAAGGGATCTGCGAACCTTTTATCAAAGAGCCCTTTCCTAATCTCTATCTTTTACCTTCTTCTATTGACCTTGTGGGCTTAGAGCTTGAGCTTGCTGAGCTTGAAAGGAGAGAATTTGTCCTAAGAGACCTCTTAGAAAATAGCACCTTTCAGGGAAAACCTCTCCTTTCAGCCTTTGATTTTATCTTTATTGATTCTCCACCCTCTTTGAGCCTAATTACGGTAAATATTCTCACAGCTGCCCAAGGGATAGTTATTCCTCTCCAATGCGAATATTATGCTTTAGAGGGCCTTTCCCTCTTAGTGAGGACGGTGAGAAAGATTAAGGAGGTCTTCAATCCCGAGCTAAGGCTCTTTGGAATGGTGCTTATGATGTTTGACCCAAGAAATCGGCTAACCCATGAGATAGCCGAGGAGGCAAAAAGGCACTTTAAATGGATACTTTTT
>CAZBLU010000015.1:32758-34335 GCA_964493015.1 uncultured Caldimicrobium sp. | reverse complement strand
TTTCAATATCATGTTTTAGATTAACTAATTCCTCAGATATGTTTTTATAGAGTTCATCCTTTTTGCTCCCAGATTTTATTAAATTACTATTTATATAAATTATGCTTTCTTGGATAATTTCAGTAAGATTACTAAGCAAAGCTTTTATATACCTATTCTCTAAAGTATCAAAACTCTCATCAACAGAATACTGCATAACTTGATAAGGAGTATATTTGACGCCGTCCAAATCTATACATCCGTTTTTGTCAGCTATCAAACTATGGGGGTTATGAAGAATATCAAGGATAACATCAGAATCTATCCAAGTTACCTCGTCATATCTACAGAGATTACTTACATTTATAGTTTTCCGATGAGGATATGACAAAATGCAATTGATACTACTTCTGATTTCATTTCTTTTCTGATATATCAAGAGTAATTTAAGGACTATATTCTCTGAAAAATTAATCTCATCTATATAGGCATATACAGGTGAAATAATTTGAAAAGGTAGGTGCTCAGCTAAATTAACTATGATCTCTGATGCAAATTTTTCAAAAAATTGGTTGTATTTCTCAATTATATTATCTTTATCTTTTGAACATACGTCACATTGATTAGTACATTCATTGAGTATTTTACAAAGTTTTTTATGAATGACAAGAACCACTTGTTCATTATTTCCATCTATATAATAACTAAAAAGGCCGGTATAATTATTAAAAAAAATAGTACATTTATCTTCTTCACATTCTTCACAAGATGTAGTGCCATCTTTTAAACATTTTATTCTTCCAAATTCTATCAAAGGTTCTATAATTTTTTTATTGTTCTCAATTCGAGGCAAACTGAGACTTGATTTTACTTTACTGTCTTTGTCAAAATCTAATTTATTTTTAATCAAATCATAAGTAGCAAATACAATATCTGTTACTTCCATTAATAAAACATTTGGTATGCTTAGCTTTGTATAATTAACTAATTAATTAATTTTACAATCATCTATATAAAACATATGGCAACTAATATTTAGGTTATTGTCGTCATCAAAATTTTTCAAGTTAATGTGAAATTTTTCTCACGATCCCCTTTAACCATTTATAAGAGCATACACCCGTTATATGTATCCAGGCTAAAACACAGAGACGCATACTGTCAGCCCTAATCGCATCTCTTTACTTCCTCTAATGCCATCAAAATCTCATCTAAGGAGCTCACCTTGAGATATATCTTGAAAAGAGGCTTCAAGAAATCTCAATCCTCTTTATGCGCTCAGACAACTCTTTCTCTGGGCGCTAAAGCAGGGGATGTAGGTCATTTTAGGGTGAAGTAAAGAAATGTAGCCCTGAAGATGACCCTTAATACTAAGATTCTCTACAATTTGTATATGGCTGTTGTCCTTGGTGTGGTAGAAATGTTAAAGACTTACTTTTTTTATTCTGCTATTTTGATCTTTATGTTAATAACTTGACCTCTTCTAAAAGCAGTTGTTACTCCTGAAGCTCCCTCTTGGCAATCCTTAAATAGAGAAGACTTTTAATAGCTCTGGCAATGTGTCTTCCTAAAACAGAATTAAAAGGAGGATTTTTGAG
>CAZBLU010000015.1:23916-32658 GCA_964493015.1 uncultured Caldimicrobium sp. | reverse complement strand
GAATGAGAAATATCCTCCCAAAGGTCCGTTTGTAAAGAGTAGTCTACTCCTGTAATAATCTTAATCACCTTGTCTTCAAGGATTATACCCCCAGGGAGAATTTCGGTGTCAAGTAAGGAGGCTTTCGGAAATTCTGGAAAAAGAGGATAATTTTTAGGGCCAGAGCCAATGTGAAACCACTCAGGATAGATTCTGCCTAAGAAGAGCGCATCTTTGAGATAATAATCTAAGAGGTAGAACTCAACTTCTTTGAGGAGATGCTCAGCAAGAGAGAACATCTCTTGATCAAGGAAAGACACACCTCTTCCTTCAAATTTGATTTTCACCCCTCCTGGAGTAATACTGAGGACATGAGGGGAGCTTCCACCAAATATGTTGATAAGTTTATTCACCAGTCTTTGTACTTGGAGAGCCTTCAAAGAGTGACATACAAGGAGAAGTCCTTCTTCAGGGGAAGCCTTAAGGGCAGGATGCTCTTTGTGAGGGCCTCTAAAAAAAGGCGTTCTCTCTAATTTATCAAAATAATGCATATAATTTTTTAATTCCTCAGATAAATTCTCTTTAGAGGTGTTGTAAAAATCCAGACCTAAGTATAAGGCCTTTTCAAGATTAGCTTTCTTTATCTCTTTGGGATTTATCCAATCGGGGAGACTCATAAAATAGAAGTGAACCAGATGATCATGAATGGTGGATACAGCGGTGAGGATATTTCTTACTTTTTGTGCTAAAGGAGGAATTGCCCAGCCATAGGCAGACTCCACAGCTCTGGAAGAGGCAATTGCATGGGCTACAGGGCATACTCCACAAATTCTCTGAACAATAGTGGTAGCTTCCTTAGGGGTCTTACCTTTAAGAATTAGCTCCACAGGCCTCTCCACATCATCCCACTCAAGCGAGCACTGCTTACTTGGGCCTTTTTTAGCCCTATTTCCACTCTTAAATGACCTTCAATCCTGGTAAAGGGCTCAATAATTATGGTTTCTTTTTTCATAGATTAAGCTTTAGATTATGGGACGCCCTCCCTTGTCCATGGGAGGTAGTTTTTCAAAAGGTATATAATAGGCCAAGAGGGTAACAAGGGTTTTACTTTTTCCAGGACAGCCGTAAATACTTATGACTCTTTTCGGACCAAGGAGTGTGGGTAGCCCTATAGCACAGGTTGGGTTTGGAGAACTTGCTGGGATGCCGCCCTGGGTAGCACAATTCCCATAAGCTATTACAAGCTCTGCTTTTTCGGAGATTTTTAATAGAAAGTCAAGCAGGGGCATACCAAGAAATTTAAGATAGGCTTCCCTGTCTCGATATGGTATAGCTCCCTCAACCAATAGGAGGAAATCCTCTAAATTTCCCGAAAAGGCCTGGAGGAGTATGCTCTCCGCTTGGTATCCTGTCTCAAACATGAGAAGTTCATGATATTTAAAGTCCACGAGCTCAAGTAGGTATTCAAAAAGAGCCAGTCGTAGGTACGTAAAAGTTTTTCCGTAAAGCCAGCACAATCAAGGAGCTGAAGCCAGAACAAGGTTTTTTTTCCTGCCAGAGCTCAAAAGCTCAAGCTTTTTTAAGTAGAGCTAATTTTTGTGGAATATGTAGAAAGTCACTGAGAAAGGCAGTAAAATTCTCAAGAAATAGTTTATCAGGAGAAAGTTGAAACCTCATAAGGTATGTTAAAAGAGTATAATGTTATGAGTAAACGAAGCTATAAGGATCAACAGAGAGTATCCTCAAGAACCTTGATGCTGGGGGAGGAGGACTCGAACCTCCACTCGTGGATCCAGAGTCCACTGTCCTGCCAATTAGACGATCCCCCAAAGATTACCAATATTAAAATTAGCTCAAAAGTGAAGCTTGTCAAGAGGGAGCCTTTCCTGTATAATTTAAATAAAATCGCTCAGAGGAGGTAAGCCATGCTTTCATCTATTCCCTTTGACCTCGATAGAATTGATGAGGAAGACCTGGATAGGCAGATCCTAAGAATTGCCATTATGGCGGAACTTGATGCTATTAATCTCTATGAACAGCTTGCAGCCCTTACCGAAGACGAAGGCCTAAGGGCAATTCTTCTTGATGTGGCCAGAGAGGAGAAAACCCACGTGGGAGAATTTATGGCCCTCCTTCTTAGAAAGGATGAGGAGCAGGTAGAAGAATTAGAGGAGGGAAGAGAGGAAGTAGAAGAACTCTTGGGTGTAGAGGAAGAAGAGTCCTAAGAAATAAGATTTTTACACTCTTGCCAAAAGGTTTTCTTACTCTCTCAATTTTTTTAGTCATCCTTTTATCTTTTCATTATGCTTATGCCCTGCCCAAGGACAGAGGCTTTGAATTTACTGCACAAAGAGTGGAGCTACTGCAAGGTGGAGAAAAACTATATGCTGAAGGGGATATTATAGTTGAGGCAGAAACCTATCTACTCTATGCCCAAAGGGCAATTTATGATAGAAAAAGAGACTTTTTAGAGCTTTTCCACTTTAAACTCTTTGATTTTTCCCAAAATGCTACCACTCTTGGAGAACATGCCTTTTTTGACTTGCGAAATAATGAACTAATGAGTTCCAAGGTCTTCATCTTTTTTAAGAAAGAGGGTTTTAGGCTTAAGGCCTGGGAATTCAAAAAGAATGCCCTTAATGAGTATTTTGCTCAAAGGGCTCTTATTACAACCTGTGAGCTTGATTGTGAAAGGGAAGAATTTCCTCCCTGGAGCGTAGAGGTAAGGGATTTAATTTTAACTCCTGAGGGATATACTTCTTCCAAGGCTACCTATTTTAGGGCTAAAGGAGTGCCTCTTTTATATCTTCCTCAAAAGGTCTATCTCCCCAAAATGAGCCTTCCTCTCTTTGAACCCCGAAAAAAGGGTTTTTTATTTCCTAACATATCCCAGGGAAATAGGCTTGGCCTGGGCTTACAACTTCCCTATTTTATCCCTCTTACGGATCAAATTGACTTTACTATTGCCCCTCTCTATACCACTAAAAGAGGCCTTCTCTGGGATCTGGAAAATCAATTTGCCTTAAGCAATGAGACTAAGGGGGTATTTAAGGTTCGTTACCTTGAGGATACCAAAAGGGGGGAATACCTTACCACCAAGGTCCCTGAAAATCGTTACTGGGCTACAGGAAAAATAGATATAGCCTCAGGGAAAAACTGGGACCTTCATTTGGATATAGACTTTGTCTCTGATAAGGATTTTTTAGAGGAGTTTAATGTTGGTGAGGGCTCCTTTGATCGGGCAAAAGGGCTCTATCTGGAACGCTTTAACCGAGATTTGGAGGATAAAAGCCAAGATTACCGCACTTCTAAGCTTTGGTTTCAATATACAAGAAATAGCCTCTATACCCGCTTGCAAAGTGCCTACTTGGATTACGAAGGTCCAGGAAATAAAAAGGAAGTCCTTCAGCCCTTGGCCCAATTACGTCTCAATCTTTTACCCTTTTCCTTTAGAGAAATTTTACCCTCCCTCTCCCTTGACTATCACTACTTCTACAGAAAAGAGAACTATTATGGACACAGATGGGGCCTAAATCTTGAACTTGCCTATCCCTTCGTCTATAAGGTGCTAAAAAATGAATTCAAAGTAAATTATAAAAATTTTCTCTACCTATTAGAGGAAGAGGGAAACTTTACTAAAAAAGGGCTGAACCAAAATCTTTTTGAGGCCTCTTTTACCAGCTATACTCTGCTTTCTAAACACTATACCTTTGGGGAGGAAGCTAAAGGGCTAAAGTTTCAACATGTTTTAAAACCCTATGTCTCTTTCTTTTATAGGGAGATTACTCCCAAAAGGGAGGAAAATCCCCTTTTTGTTTACGAGGATTACCTTGTCAAGAAGGCCAAGGCCTTAGAATACGGTATTTGGCAATTTATAAATCTTCCCACGCAGAGAAATTTCTTAGCCATTAAGGCCTATCAACAGTATGACTTCACCAAGGCAGAGAGATCTGTCCTCTTGACCAAGCCTGAAGATAGGGCCTTATCAGACCTTTATCTGCAAGTTCTTTCCCAGTGGAAGGGAAGGTTTAGTCTACGCTATGACACCGCCTACAATTTTTATGGCTACGGGTTAAGAAAACACTCTCTAAATCTTAGCTTGAGAGAATATATCTTGAGTAGTATAGATTTTACCTATCAGGAGGATGAGGCCTGGAAGACAAGGCAAGCCACTTTAGCTCTTGCCCATCTCTTTAGAAATAACTTGGCCTTGAGGTATTATGTCTCTCGCAATCTCTTGAAGGAGGAGACCTCCGAACAAAAGATAGAGGCCCTCTATTTACACGATTGTTATCTACTGGGATTGGGCATGTCTATTACGCCAAGGGATACTAAGTTTTACTTTAAGGTAGATCTAAAGGGATTGGGCGGTTTAGGTGATAGGAGTATGGGCCTGCCTTAAGTTCAATAATAACAAGGTCTGGAGGGGTTAAGAATCTCATAGGTGGACCACCTGTTCCGAGGCCTTTGCTCACAAAGAGGTATCCCGAAGGTGAGAGCACATGAAATCCTGGATATTCCAAGTCAAAGAGGAACTTTAATAGCCACTTTCCTATGGGATAATAGAGCCCGCCATGGGTATGGCCAGAAAGCATGAGATCAAAAAGCCCTATGGCCTCAGGCTCAATTTTTGGCTTATGCTTGAGAAGGAGGATAAACTTATCTCGGGGAAGAGGCTTAAGAAGGTCTACCGCCTTAAGAGACCCCTTACATTTTCCAAAATATTGACAATCGTCGTCATCAAGGCCCACAATAATAAGATAGGGAGTAACATAGAAGATTTCCCCTCTTAGGAGCATGAAACCAGACGCTTCCGTAAAGGCTATGGCAGGTTCCAGACCTCTATAGTATTCGTGATTGCCTAAAACGGCATACTTTCCAAAAGGGGCCTCAATCTCTCTTAGGGCCTTGGCAAGAAAGGCCCTATTCTTCATATTTCCATCAACCAGATCCCCAGTGCTCACAATGAGGTCAGGTTTATATATTTCTTGGGCCCTTTTCACCAGTGAAACCTTATCTAAGCCCATGACAGGCCCGAGGTGAAGATCACTTATGTGTAAGATTTTTAAGCTCTTCCCAGGAGGAATCTTAGGGGAATAGATGGTAATGTAATGCACCTCTGGGGTGAGTGTTTCCACATAGCTATATATGGATAAAAGGAAGGCCAAAATTAAAGAGAGATGGGGCCTCTTTATAAATAGGCGCAAGACTAAGTCTATGACTACAAAATAGAGGAGAAAGCCCATCCAAAAGAGACTACAAAATCCTATTAAAAAGGTAAGGTTAGGAGAGAGGTGTTGGTCAGAAAGCCGAATAAAAATAGGGGAAAGGAAAAGCCCAAGAAGGAGGAGTTTAATGTAGAGGTTTTTTCTGGGTGATCTTTGATAAAAATAGAGATGCATAAGGAGAAAGAGAGTAAAGAAAATGGTAATAAAGAGAAGGGGAGGGAGCACTTTTAGGAAACTAATTTATATACTATAAAAGAAACAGTCCAGGCTAAGAGGAAACTGTAGAGCAGAAATCCCAGGGCGAAATTGCGGGAGCCCTCTTTCCACATGGTCACAAAGGTAGCTATACAGGAATTGTAAATCAAAATAAAGAAAAGAAAAGAGAGGGCCGAGGTAGGAGAGAGAACCTTCTTGATCTCGCCTCTTAGCGAGCCCTTTTCTTCCTCTTCCACTAATAAGGCTTTAGGATAGAGAGAAAATAGGGAAAAGAAGCTTTCTTTCACAGCCACCCAAAGCTTTGTAACCTGTTCTTTGGCCTTCTCCTCAAAGGTAAAGCTTACTTCTTCCTTTTCCTCTACCTTTAGGATAACGGCAAGATTACTAAGTATGGCCTCTCTGGCTAAAAAAGCAGGAATGAGGGAGGTAGTAATTCTCCAATCTCCAAGCCCTATGGGTTCAAAGAGAGGAGCTAAGGTTTTACCTACCTTACCTGCAACACTATCCTCTAATTTCTCTACCCCAGGAGGAAGATTAAGGGCAAGCCATACTAATACCGATAGAGCAAAGATAATGGTGCCAGCTCGGACGATGAAATTTTTAAGATGAAGAAAGACGATTTTGAAAAGCACTTTCAGAGAGGGCAATCTATATGGGGGGAGGTCCATTACAAAATGGGAGAGCTCTTTCTTTAAGAGGGATTTCCTTAGAAAAATACTGGTCAAAAAAGCAAGGAGTATTCCTACAAGGTAGAGGGCAAAAATCAAAAGGGCAGGATAGGGAAAAAAGGTTAGGGCAAAGAAGCTAAAAACTACAAGCCTTGCTGAGCAGGACATAAAAGGGATCATAGCTATGAGGAGTAGTCTATCCAATCTGTCCTGAAGGGTTCTTGTAGCAAGAATAGCAGGGACATTACACCCAAAACCAAGCATAAGAGGTATGACACTTTGGCCATGTAGGCCTACCTTATGGGTAAAACGGTCCATGAGAAAGGCTACCCGTGGAAGATAGCCAGAGGTTTCAAGAAGGGTGAGAAAAAAATAAATCACTGCCACAAGAGGCACAAAGGAAAGGACTATGCCTAAGCCCCCAAAAAAGGCCTCACTTATCAAGCGAGAGAGGAAAAGTGGCACCTCTAAATTCTTTAACAAGGTCAATATACCTGGAGCTAAAAAATCCTGGACAAAGCCATCAATGAAGTCTATAAAAGGAGAGGAAAGGTCAAAGGTCAGTTTAAAGGTAAAATAGAGGATAAAGAAGAGAAAGAAAAAACCTAAAACAGGATGGAGTAAAAGGTTATCTAAGATCTCAGTTAGGGGCCTTTTTGGGAAAAATTCTCTCCTTACTATTTCTGCATAAATTCCCTTAACTAAGGCAAGTCTTTTGTCTTCCTCAGTTGAGCCTGGTAACTGGCTTAAACTCAAGATTTCAAAGTGGGGTAAGAGTTTTTTTTCATAGGTCTCTACTAAGGCAGGTAAAAGCTCCTTTACCCCTTCCCCAGTGCGTCCAACAGTTTTAACGACCTTTACTTGAAAGAGTTCAGAAAGGCGCCTTTCATTAATGGAGATACCGAGGGCTTGGGCTTCATCAATCATGTTTAAGGCTATAACCATGGGTTTTTTGAGCTCAAGAAGCTGAGTGGTTAGATAAAGATCTCTCTCTAAGCGAGGGCTCTCTATCACATGGAGAATGAGGTCATATTGCCCCTTAGTTAAATAATCAATAGTGATGCTTTCATCTTCTGAGGTGGCTTGCTCTAAGGTATATATACCAGGAAGATCAACAAGCTCGAGCTCATAGTCTTGGAAAAAGGTTTTACCTGACCTTTTTTCCACAGTGACCCCAGGCCAATTCCCAATCATCAAATTGGTTCCAGCAAGATGATTTAGGATGCTTGTCTTCCCTACATTGGGATTCCCTACAAGGACGATGATAAGTTTTTTCATGGAGATTACTCTTTAGCAAAGAAAGGGTATACCTTTTTGAAGAAGCCCCAGCCCTTTTTTTTTCTTTTGGGGATACAGAAGTCTTCCTCTTTAGGACAGGTATCCTCTGACAAATTACAGGAGACATTTTCACAGTTTTCTGGCTTACGGGCTAAAAGCTCAATTTCGATCTTTTCAGCAAGCTTGTTACTAATTATAAAGCGATTAGCGCCATTGCGCAGTAAAAGATTTCTTCCACATTTCCTGTAGACCTCAAATTGAGAGCCTTTTCGAAGGCCCATAGCCATAATTTTTTTGAGGATATCCTCATCCCCCTTGATTTCCTTTATGAGAATGAGATCTCCACATTGAGCTTCATTCAAGGTCATGATCTCACTTCACCTCTCTACAGGTGGGGCACAAACCAAAAATTTCTAAGTGATAGGTGAGGAAACGATACTTAGAGCTTTGCTCTAATTCTTCAATAAGATTATTTAATCTCTCATCTATGGCCTCTTGAACTGCTCCACATTTAACGCATATAAAATGGAGGTGGGGCAATTTGTTGAGGGTAACTTCATAATAGGATTGGCCCCCCTTTTTATAGACCTCCTGAATATAACCCCCCTCTACCAAAAGAGGAATGGTTCGGTAAATAGAGGCCTTAGAGACTTTACTATTTTTACCTTTGAGTCGCAGATATAGGGAATCCACATCAAAATGATCTTTAAGGGAGAGGATTTCTCGTAGGATCTCCTCTCTTTCGGGTGTATATTTGAGCCCCCTCTTTTTTATAAATTGCCTAAAACCTTCAATGATTGTTTCTATCATTGCTTTTACTTTTAGTTGAGATTAATATTCAATATAATTACTAAAGAATTTTTGTCAAGTCAAGCATGAGGGTGTTCTGTAAGGGTCAACAACTACCCCCAAAAGTTTACCAAAAAGAAAGGACAGGGCTTCCCTGCAAAAAGGAAAGAAGGATAGTAACTGAGGGGAAATTTAAAAAATGGGGAGTGGATCTATTAGTATATTTTATACTTATTTTATAAAACTTAATAAACCAATAAGTATACTCACGATAGTAAAACCAGCTCCAACAAACCATTGCATATGATTAAAGCGTTTCTCTAAGGCCTCAAAACGGGCATTCATCTCCTTTTGCAGAGCCTCAAAACGGGTATTCATGGCTTCAAAGCGGGTATTCATTTCCTTTAACAGGGCCTCAAAGCGGGTATTCATATCCTTTTGCAGGGCCTCAAAACGGGTATTCATTGCCTCAAAACGTGTGTTCATTTCCTTCTGTAGGGCCTCAAAACGTGTGTTCATTTCCCTCTGTAGGGCCTCAAAACGGGTATTCATTGCCTCAAAACGTGTGTTCATTTCCTTCTGTA
>CAZBLU010000015.1:0-23816 GCA_964493015.1 uncultured Caldimicrobium sp. | reverse complement strand
AGGGCCTCAAAACGGGTATTCATTGCCTCAAAACGTGTGTTCATTTCCTTCTGTAGGGCCTCAAAGCGAGCATTCATAGCCTCAAAGCGGGCATGCGTGTCCTTTTGCAGGGCCTCAAAGCGGGCATGCGTGTCCTTTTGCAGGGCCTCAAAGCGGGCATACGTGTCCTTTTGCAGGGCCTCAAAGCGGGCATTCATGGCCTCAAAACGGGCGTTCATCTCTCTCAAAATGGCCTCAAATTGCCTTTCCTGAAGCTCTCGTAAACTCTTAAGCTCCTCTTCCACCCTCAAAATCCTCTCTAAGATGGAAATCTTTGAAATTTCCTTTTCCCTCTGAATAATGAGCTCTGTTAATTTGGCACTGAGAAGCTCATTTATGACTTGAGAGAGGACTTCTCTAAATTCCTGAGTTTCAAGCCAATTAGGTTGTGGGGCGTTAAGCATCCTATAGGTCCTCCTTTGGCAGGCTAAAAGATTTAAATTCCTTTCAAAATAGTATAGAAACTTTTTAAATTTTGACAAGTTGCCTGCGCCAATTATTGCCTTAAGATGTGAGCATGAAATGGCTTTTTTTGACTTTGTCATTCTCTTAGCTTTATGTTATAATCAACTTTAAAAGATCTTTCAGGAGTTTGGTATGGAGCCATTTTTCCCTAAGATTACCAGGGTTTATGGAGACTTTAACATTATCAAGAGACCTTCTAAGCTTTCCCTTGAAGAAAAGGCTGAGATACTGCAGAGGCTCTTTAAAAAGGAGGCCTCTTTATTTACTGCAGATCCAGAGCTTCAAAGAAAGATAGCTTCAAGGCTTGATTGGGTCGATGGTTATAAATATATGGAACCGCGACTTGAAGAGCTTATCAAGTTTGCCGAGGAGGTGAGGCAAGAATTTAAATATGTCCTCTGGTGTGGCATGGGTGGATCTGGCCTATTTCCCTATGTCCTCTCTCAGATGTTTACTCCTGCCCCAGGTTTTCCCTTGTTAAAGGTCTTGGATACTAACGATCCCCTTCACATAGCTGAGGCTGAGGCCCTACCTTTAAAGGAAACCCTATTTGTTATAGCCTCAAAGTCTGGAACCACCTTGGAGACCCTCTCTCACTTTAAATACTTCTGGGAAAAAGTTAAGGCCCTTTCTACCAAGCCTGGTGATCACTTTGTAGCCCTAACGGATCCAGGGTCACCCTTAGAGGAAATAGCTAAGAGTCATCATTTTAGAAAGGTTGTCTATCATCCTCCTCATGTGGGAGGACGCTATGCGGCCTTGACAGAAGTTGGTTTCTTACCTGCAGCCCTTATGGGCCTTGACCTAAAGAAGGCCCTTCACCAGGCCAAAGAGATGTATTCAGCCTGTGAACCAGATATCCCTTGGGAATATAACCTGGCTTCAAGTCTTGCCGAGTTTATGGCAGAGTCCTATATCCTTGGGCAGGATAAACTGACTATACTTGTGGATCCCCTGCTTAAGCCCTTTGCCCTTTGGCTTGAGCAGTTGATAGCAGAAAGCTTAGGGAAAAACTTTGCAGGAATTATCCCTGTTGTGGGAGAATCCCCAGGATCCCCTACTGTTTACTCTACAGACAGGGCCTTTATTTATCTTGCTTTAAGGGGAAGGGAGAGGCTCTATCATCGTCTTATTTCAGATCTCAAAGAGGAGGGCTTTAGGATTAAGCAGATCCTTCTTGAGGATCGCTACGAGATTTTTGGTGAGGCCTATAGATTTATGTTAGCTGTGGCCCTTACAGCCTATTTCATAGGGGTTAATCCCTTTGATGAGCCTGATGTGGTGCTCTCTAAAAAAAGGACGGTAGAACTCTTGGAGAAATTTAAGAGTGAAAGGGATTTTGGTGTAGACCTCTATGTGGATAGTGATACAGGCCTTGGGTTTTATTATGATAAAACTTTGGGTTTAGAATATCCCAAACTCTCAGCAGCCCTAAGGAGGTTCTTTCAGGAATTTGCCCCTTGGATCTATGTGGGTTTTTTGGCCTATCTTCCCTATGACCCTGAGGTAGAAGATATAATAAGAGACATGAGGACCTTTGTTAGGGAAAAGAAAAACTGTGCCACTGTCTTTGGTTTTGGGCCGCGTTACCTACATTCCACGGGACAACTCTTTAAAGGAGGGCCTCGTCTTTCCAGATTTCTCATCTTCACCCGCAGAGGACGTATAGAGAATCAGGTAATTCCTGGGGAAGGTTACACCTTCTGGGACCAGCAATTTGCTCAGGCCTTTGGCGATTTTAAGGCCCTTGTGGAAAGAGAAAAGCCTGTGCTCCTTATTCATCTTTTTAACGATTACAGGGAAGACCTAAAAATAGTCTTTGAATTGATGAAAAAGGCTCTAAACGAGTAAAACTTGGAGGTTTGGACATGATGTTTCCTGAATACCGTGCAAGAAGACTTAGAAGAACAGAGGCCATAAGGTCCTTAGTAAGAGAGACAGTTTTAACTGTAGATGACCTCATCTATCCCCTCTTTATTTGTGAGGGCAAAGGTATTAAGGAAGAGATAACTTCCATGCCTGGAATCTATCGTTTCTCCCTTGACAGGGTTATTGAAGAGGTGAGAGAGGCCACAGAGCTTGGTCTAAAGGCCTTTATCCTCTTTGGTATTCCTGCCCATAAGGATGAAGTTGGGTCTTCTGCCTACGCTAAAGAGGGGATTATTCAGAGGGCAGTAAAGACTTTGAAAGATAAGTTCCCTCAGGTGGTGGTTATAACCGATGTCTGTCTCTGTGAGTATACCTCTCATGGCCACTGTGGGATAATTAAAGGGGGTGATGTGGATAATGATGCTACATTGGAGCAACTTGCCAGGATTGCCCTTTCCCATGCTAAGGCAGGAGCTGACTGGGTTGCCCCATCAGATATGATGGATGGAAGGGTTGCCAGGATCCGTGAGGCCTTGGATGAGGCTGGCTTTTCTCATGTGGCGATTATGAGCTATGCCGTGAAATATTGTAGTAGTTTTTATGGGCCCTTTAGGGAGGCTGCTCATTCTACCCCAAAATTTGGTGATAGAAGGACTTATCAGATGGATCCTGCAAACAGTAGAGAGGCCTTAAGAGAGGCCCTTATGGACATAGAGGAAGGAGCCGATATAATAATGGTGAAGCCAGCTATGCCCTGTTTAGATATCATTAAAATGCTAAGAGAGAATACCCATCATCCCCTGGCAGCCTATCAGGTGAGCGGAGAATATGCCATGATTAAGGCGGCAGGGAAACTTGGCTACTTAGAAGAAGAAAGGGTCATGTGGGAAAGTTTAATTAGTATCAAAAGGGCTGGGGCAGATTTGATCATAACCTATTTTGCTAAGAAGGTGGCTGAGCTTATGCAAAGAGGCTAAAATGAAGTTTATTCTGCTTCTTTTAGTCTTAATCTTTACAAGTTGTGCTAAGCCCCCTCGAGAGATACCTTCAGCTTCTATAAGTATCCCTCCTTCAGAGACAACAAGGCCTGTTCCTGGGTGGCTAAGGCCTTATACAATTTTTGGCAAGACTTATTACCCCTTGCCCAAGGCTGAGGGCTATGAGGAGGAATGTGTAGCCTCCTGGTATGGTCCAGGTTTTCATGGGAGGCAAGCTGCTGGTGGCGAGATTTACAATATGTATGAGTTTACAGCAGCCCATAAGATTCTTCCCATAGGCACCTTTGTCTTGGTAACTAATTTGGAGAATGGAAGACAGCTTGTAGTAAGGATAAATGATCGGGGGCCCTTTGTGGAGGATCGCTGTCTGGATCTTAGCTATGCCAGTGCCCGAGAACTTGGCATTATTGGAAAGGGCACAGCCAGAGTGAAAATTGTAGCCCTTGGTGAGGGTGAACTAAGGGGCAATCAAGTGGTCTTCAGGGAAAAACCAAACTTCAGGTTTAATGAATTTTACCTCCAAGTTGGCGCCTTTAAGAATTACAGCAATGCCTTGAGATTTAAAGAGGAACTTGAAAGAGACTTCACTCAGGTTAGGATTGAGCCCTATCAGCATCCTGAAATGGGATTATTATATAGGGTTCAGATTTTCTTATCTAATGACTTAGACTCAGCTCTGGTCTTTGCTGGAAAACTAAAGAGAGAGAGATTTCGCACAGCCTTTTTAGTGGCTAAATAGGAATCCAGGTTTAAATGGTGAGGGAGCCAGAAGAGTTAGAGAATCTTCTCGGGATCACCTTTACTAATAAAAATCTCTTGAAACAAGCCTTAACGCATAGCTCCTATAGGCTCTGTCACAAAGAAGAGGGCCTTGAGGATAATGAAAGGCTCGAATTTATTGGAGATGCCGTGTTAAACCTCTGTATCTCCTTTTATCTTTATGAAAAGTTTCCCAAAGACAGGGAGGGAGAGCTCACTAAAAAAAGGGCCTATTTAGTTTGTAAAGAGAGATTGATCAAAGTAGCTGAAGATCTGAAGCTCGAAGAGTTTATCCTGCTCGGAAGAAGGGAACAGTCTCTTGACCCCAAGAGTAAAAAAAATATTGCAGGAAGGACCTTGGAGGCTTTGATAGGAGCACTCTTTATTGATCAGGGCTTAGAGAGAACTTGCGAAGTGATTAAAAAGCTTTTTTCTCCTTACTTTAGAACCCTGAAGGCCTCAAAAATTACTGATTACAAGACCAAGCTCCAAGAGTTTCTCCAGAAAAATAGAGGAGAGATCCCAACTTATGAAGTAATAGAGATAAAAGGTCCTGCCCACAGACCTCAAATAGAGGTGGCAGTTAAGGTTGTGGGAGAAGTCTTAGCTTTAGCTAAAGGGGCTTCCCGTAAAGAAGCAGAAAATCTGGCTGCCAAAAAGGCCCTCTATAAATTAAAGAGGAAGTTAATTGGCAAATAGAGCCTATTTTATAGGGACATCTGGATGGAGCTATCTCTCCTTTAGGGGTATTTTTTATCCACCAGAATTAAAAAGTAAAGACTGGCTTGCCTTTTATGCCCAGTATTTTAATACCGTAGAACTTAATGTGACCTTTTATCGAACGCCTAAGGCAACTACCTTTCAGAAATGGTATGAAGAAACCCCGCAAGGCTTTGTCTTCTCCCTTAAGGCCCCTAAGGTGATCACCCATATTAAAAAGCTCAAAGATATTGAGGACTCTCTTAAGGAGTTTCTCAAAAGCTTTAAGCCCTTGAAGGAGAAGGCTAAGGTCTTACTCTTTCAATTTCCTCCCTCTTTGAAGTATGAAAGGGGGCTTTGTGAGGCCTTTCTTAAACTTCTTCCCACTGAGGAATTTAAAATTGTAGTAGAAATAAGAAATCAGAGTTTTCATGATCCCGAATGGGCAGATCTGTTAAGAGAATATGGGATCTGTCTTTGTTTTTCCGATTGTGGCAAGCGATATCCCTCTTGGTATGAGGTTAAGACGGCAGATTTTCTCTACTTTAGGATGCATGGCTCAAAGGAACTCTATGTTTCTAATTATGAAGAGGAAGAGCTTGTGGCTTTAAAGAATAAGATTGAGGCCTATAATCCTTCGGAAGCTTATATTTACTTTGATAACACGGCCCTTGGTTATGCTGTAGCTAATGCCCTGAGATTGAAAGAGCTTTGTCAATCTGAGTTAAGGATAACTTAAGATATAACATTAAGATACAAAAATTTCTTACTTTATGCTCCTTAAAGCTTGGGTCAACCTAAAAAGATGAGGAATTTCGGTATCGTCTTTAAAGAGCTCTTTAATGGAAAGAATTTCCTCTTGAATAGCTAAAAAGGCATCAACTAAATCAGGGTCAAAGTGAGAGCCTTTGCCCTTCAAGATAAGCTCAAAGGCCTCTTCAGTGCTCAAAGCCTTTCGGTATGGTCTATTTGTGGTAAGGGCATCAAAGACATCGGCTATGGCCGTTATCCTGGCAAAGAGAGGGATCTTTTGCCCCTTTAGCCCCTCTGGATAGCCAGTTCCATCCCATCTCTCATGGTGATAAAGGGCAATCTTTTCTGCTGCCTTGAGATACCTTATTTTAGAACCCTTAAGAATTTCAGCCCCAATAGTGGTGTGAAGCTTCATAATCTCCCACTCTTCTTTAGTTAGGGCTCCTGGTTTAAGAAGAATACCATCGGGAATACCAAGTTTGCCAATATCATGAAGGGGCGAGGCATATTTGAGGACCTCAAGGGCCTCGTTATCTAAGCCGATATGGGCACCTATGGCTACTCCATAATAGGCTATCCGCTGTATGTGATAACCCGTATGTTCATCTCTATACTCTGCTGCCTTAGCTAAGCGATAAATGATCTCTAAGGAAAGTTCCTTAATCTCAGCTAAGGCAAGTTGTAATTCAATGTTGGCCTTGAGTAGCTCGGCAGTCTTTTTTTCTACCTCTTTCTCAAGCTTATTTTGATAGTCCTTCATAAAGTCGTGATAAAGCTTAGCTTTAGAAAGAGACTTTATACGAGCCTGCAGTTCTGGGATCATAAAGGGTTTATTAAGAAAGTCATCCGCCCCAGCAAGAAGCCCTTTTACTCGAGTGTCTAAATCATTGACTCCCGTTATAAGAATAACCCCTATATCCATAGTTTCAGGATTATTTTTCAAGATCTTACAGAGGGTGATTCCATCCATCTCAGGCATGATGTAATCAGTAAGCACGATGTCTGGATTGATGAGGGATATGGTTTTAAGGGCTACTTTTCCGTTTTCTGCAGTATGAACCTGATAGCCCTCAGCACTCAGTATTTCAGCTATGTTTTCTCTAATGGCGGGATCATCATCAACAACTAAAATCTTAATAACACGCTCTAAATTTGTCTCGGGTAAAAACATGTAGCTACTTTTTCAAGATCTACTAAGGAATTAATGTTCACAAAACTTTGGCCTTGCGGATCTATTATAGGCCAGCTTTTAAAAGTGACAAGTAGATTTTTTGAACTTAGGTATGAAATGAATCCCTTAAGGCTCCATTTAGGGGAAACCCTCAAATAACTTCTTAGTTCAGTCAAAAGGCTTGCTGGATAAATACCTGGAAGAGGCTCTGGTTTATCTTCTTTTTCACAGAGCACAGCAAAGGAGAGGAAAACTTCTCCCAAGCTTAATAATTCCTTCAAAAGAGAAACTTCAAGAAGAGGTTGATCTACTGCTGAGGCGATAAGTAAAGTATCCTTAGGCACCTTAAGCATGGCACTGTAGAGGCCAGAAAGAGGCCCCTGTCCTTTAAAAGAGGGATCGTCTTGAAAAAAAAGAAACTCCTCTACGGGAAGGGTTAGCCCCTTTAAAAGGTCCTTCAAGGAGGCTTCTTGATTAGGGTCTCTCACAGAGAGGGCTATTCTAAGCCTTAGTTCTAAGTAGGGCTTTATGGCCCAGTAAAGGAGAGGTTTTCCCCAAAGAGATTTAGCCTCTTTTTCTCCTCCGATGCGCTTTCCAAGCCCTCCTGCTAAGACTAAAGCTATGAGATTCACTGATTTCTCCTAAGCCTAATCTTACTACCCTCTTCCTTATCCTTTATAACCTCAAGGATAACGGGAAAACGGTCTCGAAGCTCCCTTAGGTGGGAGATAACACCCACAACTTTGTTTCTCTGTTGCGAAAGCTGTAACAAGGTCTCTGTAACCTTGCCTAAGGTGCCCTCATCAAGATTACCAAAACCCTCATCAATGAGAAGGGTTTCCATAGAGCGTTTATTTGCAAGCCTAAGTAGGGTATCTGAAGTGCCCAAAGCAAAGGCTAAAGAGGCAAGGAAGGACTCACCTCCTGAAAGGGTCTTTACTTCCCTTTTTTGACCTGTGTAAATATCAAAGACCTCTAAGATAAATCTCTTAGAGAAAACTTCACCCTCTACAAAGTGATAGCGCCCAAAGGTAAATTCAGAAAGATAATGATTAGCCCTCCTCAAGATCAATCCCAAGAAACGAGAGAGCACAAAGGAGTGAAAGGAAATTCCATGAGGCTTTCCAGAGAGAAGGTTGGCTATACGCTCAAGGGTGCCATACTCTTCCTCTAAGGCTTTCTTTTCCTTTAAGATTTGTTGTAGACTATTTTCAATGGAGATAATCTGTGAGAGGGCCTCTTTGTCCTTACCAATCTCTAAGGTAAGAAAATGCCTTTTTTCCTCTAAAAGCCTTTTTGCATTAGCTAAGGTGGAAAGCCTTTCCTCAAGAAGGGCCTCAAAATCTGGGTTAAAGCTTATAGAGAGGGCCTCTAACTCTCTTAGCAGGTTTTCCTTTGCCCCTGTTAGAGAGGCCCAATCCTTTTCAAAGGTCTGGATTTGCTCTCTTAGGTGGTCAAGTTTCCCCAATTCTTCCCAGTAAACCTTTAATTCTTTAATATTTTGGAAAACTCCCGATTTAATTAAAGCGAATACTTCTTTTAGGGTTTTACGGTATTCCTCTAAAGCCTCCTTTAACTCCCTTTGAAGTTCCTTTAGAGAGATTTCAGTCTTGGTTAAATTCTTTTCAAGGTTTTTAAGCTCTTCCAGTAGGGCCTCCTTTGCCTGTTCAAAACCCTCTATTTCTCTCTTTAGAATTGAGATTTCTTTCTGTAGAACCTCTTCAGAAATCACATCTTCTGCCTCTTGAGAGAGGCCCTTTAGTTCTCCCTCTAAGGCTGCCCTTTTTGTTTTCAGAGTTTCTAAGAAACCCCTAAGCCTTTCTCTCTCTTTGGAGAGCTTCTCCACTTTTTCTTTAAGCCTTGCCTCTTCTCTCTCAAGCTGCTTAAGATCAGCAAAACGAAAGGGCCATTTCTCTAAAGAGCTAAGCTCGCTTAAGATCTCTTTCTTTTGTAAGTGAAGCTCACTTTCCTCTATTTTTATAAGCTCTCTTAAGGTGACAAGTTTCCCCTCAAGTTGATTTTTTTCTTTTTTTAGATTTTCAAGCTGCCTTTCCTTCTCTTGAAGCTCTCTTTCTAAGCTTTCAAGCGTTGAAGAGAGAAAGAGATCTGGGGTTGCCTTATGAGGGTGTTCCCTTGATCCGCACACAGGGCAGGGCTCTCCCTTTTTAAGTTTTCCTGCCAAAGTTACAGCAAGGGCCCTTTCTTTTAACCTTTCATACACCTCCCTTTTTTGCCTAATTTCTTCCTCCTCTTCCTGAATTTTGCCCAAGAGCGCCCTCAGTTGCCCAGTGCCCTGATGATAGGCCTGAAGTAGGTTCTCCATTTTTTGAAGTTCTTCTAAGCTTTTCCTAAGGTCCTGAAATTTCTTTAAAAGGTCTTTTTCCTGAAGGAGACTTTCAAGCGCCCTCTTACATTTTTCTTCCTCTTCAGTTTGCGCTTCAAAGAGTTTTACCTGAGTTTGAAACTCCCTTTCCAATTTTTTGGCCTCTTCTGTGAGAAGGAGCCTTCTCTTAAGGGACTTCAAAAGGTCTTCCTTCTTTATGAGGTTTGTCTTAAGGTTAGCATAGTAGTTTTCTTGGTTTTTTAAGTCTTCCCAGGCCCTCTCTTTTTCCTTAAGAAGGGATGAAAGCTCTCTTGCCTCTCTTGAGAGATGCTTTTCAGTCTCTTTTCCTTTCCTGAGTTTCCACCAAAGCCTTCTCAAATGTTCATAATGGAAGCTTTTTTCTTTTAGAGCTTCAAGTTTTTGGAGCTTTATTTTCATCATCTCTATTTCAGGAATTTGCTTTTCCAGGTCAGAAAGAAGAGTGGAAATCCTCTTGAATTCCCTCCAGAGATAAGCGACTTGTTCCCAGTATTTTAATTCCCCCTCTAATTTATGAAGCCTTATTTGCAGATCCTTAAGCTCCCCCTCAAGGGCCTCAAGCCTTTTTCTTTTTTCTTCACTCTTTTTCTTTAAGTCTTCAGGCTTAGAGACCTGGGCAAGTTGAAGAAGCTCCTTTTCTCTCTCTTCTAAGGTGGTAAGAAGTTCTCTCTTTTGTTTCAGGGTCTCTTTGAAAAAGGTCTCTAAACGGGAGAGAAAGTCTGTGTCAAAGAGGAGTTCAAAGAGTTCTCTTCTTTCATCAGGCTTAGAGAGAAGGATTTTTCTGTATTCCCCCTGGGGAAGTAAAAAGACCTTTTTAAATTGTTTAGCCTTAAGCCCAATGATCTCAAGGATTTTTAGGTTTACTTCAGAGATTTGTTGAGAATATAGTCTATTATTAATCCAAAGGGCAACTGTGTTTTTTCTGTTTCTATAATTAGGTCTTCTTAGGATGTAATAAATCTTTCCATCCAAGAGGAATTTAAAGTTTACCTCTGGGTATAGTGAGGAGCGATCTGTGAGTAAATGGGAGATGAGATCCTCGGGATTCCTATCAGGAAAAGAGGCTTCTCCGAAGAGGGCAAAGAGTATGGCATCAAAGAGGGTAGTCTTACCTGCCCCTATTTCCCCAGAGATGAGAAAGAGTTTTTCCTGATTGATAAGCTGAAAGGTTTCTTCAGGAATTTCTGCCTCTAAGAAGGGGCCGAATCCTTGAATTTTGAGATATAGAGGACGCATCTGATTAGGGTTCTATTTTATACGACCCTTATACTTTCTTCTAAGCTCGCGCTCCACTTCCTTTCTTTTTATATCCTCTCTTCTATCTATTACCTTTTTACCTTTCGCTAAAGCAAGCTCTACTTTGGCTAATCCTCTTTCATTAAAATAGACCTTCAAGGGGATGAGAGTATAACCCTTTTCTTGAACCTTACCAGAAAGTCTTTTTATTTCCGATTTTTTCAAAAGAAGTTTTCTTGTCCTTGTAGGATCAAGATTCTTAGCTTCAAAGCTATGGGGATAGGGACTTATATGAAAGTTATAGAGATAGACCTCACCGTTTACCACCCTGGCAAAGCTATCAGAGAGGTTTGCTCTACCCTCCCGTAAAGATTTCACCTCACATCCAAGGAGCTGAATCCCTGCTTCATAGGTCTCCTCAATTTCGTAAAGATGATGGGCCTTGCGATTGGTGCAAACAATCTTTTGAGGCATCTTATACTCCCAAAAATCTTCTCAAAAGGCCCTGCATTTTCCCTGGGCTTTTAAAGTGTTTCATCATGGCCCTCATTTCTTCAAAGCTTCTCAAAAGTTTATTCACATCCTGGACGGTTGTCCCCGAGCCTTTGGCAATACGCCTTTTTCTACTGGCGTTGATTATATGAGGATTCCTCCGTTCTTGTGGAGTCATAGAATTTAAAATAGCTTCCATCTTGATTATCTCTTTTTCATCAATAGGCAAACTCTCTATTTTTTTACCAATACCTGGTAAGAAGCTCAAAATATCTTTTACGGAACCCAATTTTTTAATTTGCCTTAGCTGTTCCCTCAGGTCTTCCAGATCAAATTGAAGTTTTTTAAGTTTTTTTTCAAGTTCCTTAGCTTTTTTAAGGTCAAAGGCCTCTTGAGCCTTTTCAATAAGGGTTAATATATCTCCCATACCTAAGATGCGGGAAGCTAACCTTTCTGGATGGAAGACCTCTAAGGCCTCGATCTTTTCACCCACCCCGAGGAACTTTATGGGGCAGCCTGTAACCTCTTTAATAGAGAGGGCTGCTCCACCTCTGGCATCCCCTTCTACCTTCGTGAGAATAATGCCTGTTAACTGAACCCTCTCATGAAAGGTCTTAGCTACATTAACGGCATCCTGCCCCATCATGGCATCAGCAACAAGTAGGACTTCCGTGGGCCTTAGGGCATTACGAAGCTCCGTTAGCTCATCCATAAGGGCATCATCAATGTGTAACCTCCCAGCAGTATCCACAATCACCACGTCTCGTCCGAGCTCTTTGGCCTTTTTTACTGCCCTTTCGGCAATCGCCAAAGGCTTCTCTGTGGGATGAGCATCCTCAAAGGGAATATTAATTTTGGTAGAGAGGATCTTTAACTGCTCTATTGCTGCAGGCCTGTAGACATCAGTAGAGACAAGAAGGGGATGATGCCCCTTTTTTCGCAGATAATTAGCTAATTTAGCTGCCGTGGTAGTTTTTCCTGACCCCTGTAGCCCTGCAAGTAGGATCACTGAAGGTTTCCCTGTTAGATTTAAACCCTGGGCCTTTCCGCCAAGGGTATTTACAAGTTCATCATAGACAATTTTGACCATCTGTTGAAAGGGAGTGAGGCTCTCCAGAACCTCTGAAGTGAGAGCCCGAGCTTCTACTCGAGCTAAAAAGTCTTTAACCACCTTGTAGTTAACATCTGCCTCAAGCAGGGCAAGTCTAATCTCTCTAAGCCCTTTTTTGACATCATCAGGACTAAGCTTCCCCTTATCTTTGAAACCAGAAAGGGCCTTTTCTAACCGTTCAGTTAAACTTTCAAACATGGCCTTTGCCCACCTGTATTGGATTTTTTTATTCAATAAGGTAGCACATCTCAAGGCTAAATCAAGGTTTTTGGCTCAAACTAATAGTCAGCTTGTAAAATTGAATATAGTAGCTTCGGGCTTAAGCCAATAAAATATGAAATTATTTTAGGGCACCTGGGTTTAATTTGACCAAATTTTTTCCAAATGTAATACCCTTTCTGTTCTTTTAAAGCAATAAATTTTTGAATCTTTAGCTTCTTGAAGTTTATTAAAATACGTTTATAATAATTGTTATCAAATAAAAATCAATATAAGAAGGTTGGGCTATGGAACAAGTGGTCAGCATGCCCAGGATTGGAGATCCAGCACCAGCTTATGAGGCTCAAACAACTATGGGGCCTATTAAGTTTCCTGAGGATTTTCAAGGGCAGTGGTTAGTATTTTTCTCCCATCCAGCAGATTTTACTCCAGTTTGTACTACAGAGTTTATGGGTTTTGCCAAGCTTCATGAGGAATTCCAGAAAAGGAATGTTCAACTCCTTGGACTGAGCATTGACAGCACCTTTTCCCACATTGCTTGGGTGATGAATATTAAGGAAAAGATGGGGGTAGACATTCCTTTCCCCATTGTGGCAGATGTAGATGGGAAGGTAGCAAGGCTTTATGGGATGCTTCACCCTGGGGAGAGTTCTACAGTCACTGTGAGGGCAGTCTTTGTTATTGACCCTAATGGAAAGATAAGAGCTATTATTTACTATCCGCTCTCTGCAGGCAGAAATATGAGGGAGATACTTAGGCTTATAGATGCCTTGCAAACGGCTGACAAGTATGGTGTAGCAACTCCTGCGGACTGGGTGCCAACACCACAAACCTGGGAGTTTAGCGAAGAGAATACCAAGGTAATTGTTCCCCCACCCACAACTTACGAAGAAGCCATAAAAAGGCTTGAGGAGGGTTATGAGTGAAAAGACTGGTATTTCTGTAAGAAAAGGCTGGGGTAATCTATGGGCACGGGATGTGTAAGTCTTGAAGGAAAGCTCTCCGAGAGGGCTCTTTCTTTTCTCAAACTTGTAAAGGAGAGAGGGAAGGTTAATCCAGAGGAGGTGGTGCGGCTCACGGGCCGCCCCCTTTTTCAAGTGAGAAGCTCTCTAAGAGAACTAACCCAGGCTGGTTTTCTTCAGGTGGAAGGTCAGGAATATAGTCTCACAGAAAAGGGCCTTGTGGCACTTAAAGAGGCTATGTAATTATAAGCCTTGGCTCCAAAAAGGTTCTACTGAGGTATGAATATAGGCTTTCATGATTTTTGCACACTTGTCAAGTGTGATTCATATATACAACATCTTATTAGTCCAAGGTTAAACTTTCTGAAAAGAGTTTTTCAGCTGACAGGTGTAATATCATACCTTTTCCCACTGAAAATTTATAAGATTTCTTTCTCTCTCACTAAAATCAAGCCCCAGGAGATAGATCTCCCTTGCGGTAGCCTTGTACTTCTCTTCATAACCCTTGCTCTTTAGCACTTGAAGGGCACTTTCTTCCTCTTTCTCAACCACCTTAAACTCAAGGAGATACACCTTATCCATCACCCTGATTGCCAAATCAAGTCTTCCCTTGCTTGTTACATCTTCAGCCACTATGTCAAAACCTACCCCCCGCAAAAAACTATAGATCACACTGGCATAATACCCCTCATACTCACTTAAGTTGTTCTTCCTATACCAGTCAAAAGGTATCCCCGCAAAAAGACTCTTCAAAACCTCTCCAAAGCCCTCTACATCACCCCTCTTAAGACTCTCCCTTGCCCTTAAACTTAGCCTCCCTCCCTCCTCTTCAAGGGAAGTTAAGGCATAAAATAACACACGATTAAGGGCTGACCTTACCTCCTTATTTGGGTAACTCAAGACATAATAGGTCCCCTCAATAGAAGAATGCCACTCTTTCACCGTTAAATACCCAGCCTGAAAAAGGAGTGTGGGTACCTCAATCTCATCTACATCAAAACTACCAAGGAGGTATTCGTCTGCAATAAACTCTTCCATTTTGGGGAGATAAAACCTCTTTTCAAGCATAAGCTTAACAAGAAAACTTGGAGTGCCTGTCTCAAACCAATAGGAGCGAAACTTTCTTTCTGATAAATAGAGAAGCACATCGAAGGGATTATACACTGGCTCACCACAAAAAGAATAGCCATTATACCAGCATTTTACACCTTGAAGCTCTTCTTCTGTGAAAAGCTCTCCAAAAACTCCCTCAAGCTCAGCTTGAGTGTAGCCACAAATGGTTGCATACCTTGGGCTCAAGGTTATATCTTGAAGCTGATTTAGCCCTGAGAAAAGGGATACTTTGGAAAACTTGGTAACCCCTGTGATAAAGACAAACTTGAGATAACTATCAAGGGGCTTTAGCACACTATAGAGACCCTTCAAAACCTCTCTTATCTCACGGGCCTTTTCCCTCTCCTCAATCCTATCAAGTATTGGCTTGTCATATTCATCTATGAGCACAACCACTTGCTTGCCAAATTTTTTATAAAGTCCTCTAATCAATTCGTTAAATCTCTTCTCAAGGAGCCTCTCTTTAAGAGGAATCTCATATTCTTCGGCATTAAGCATGAGCTGTGACTGCAAAATCTCTTCAAGGTGAGAACTATCCCTAACTTGATCTCCTCCAAAATCAATATGTACTACAGGATAGACATCATCCCAGTCCCATTTCTCGTAAAGATAGAGACCTTCAAAGAGCTCTCGTCTGCCCAAAAAGGCCTGCTTCAAAGTGTCCACAAAAAGAGATTTGCCAAATCTCCGCGGTCTACTTAAGAAATAATAAGTTCCCTCAGATACAAGCTTTAACACAAAAGGAGTTTTATCTACATAGAAATATCCATCCTTGCGGATTTTGTCAAAACTTGAAATACCAATAGGCAGTTTCTTAGTCATATTTATTTAAATATAAAGCAAAGGATTTTTTCAAGCAAGCTCTGAGAATTTATTAATACATTTTGATTTTAACCTTCCTTTAACTTTTCTTTAAAAAAGTTTTAAAGCTGTTCTCTTATTATTTACAAAAAAAGTAGGAGGTGGCCTATGAAAAGATTAGTGAGTAAAACTCTTTTAGGTTTGGGTTTAGGTTTAGGACTTTTAGTTGGAGCCAATCAAGGAAACTCCTCTTCCCTTATCAAGATCGATGGTTCCTCTACGGTTTATCCTATAACAGAGGGTGTTGCTGAGGAGTTTCAGAAGGCAAAGAAAGGGGCTGTAAAGGTAACGGTAGGTATCTCTGGGACTGGTGGAGGTTTTAAAAAGTTTTGCCGTGGGGAGACCGATATTAATGATGCTTCAAGGCCTATCCTTAAAAAGGAAATGGAAGAATGTGCCAAAAATGGGGTCAGATATATTGAGCTTCCTGTTGCTTATGATGGTCTTGCAGTGGTTGTCAATCCCAAAAATAACTGGGCAACCTGTATGACGGTAGAGCAGTTAAAGGAGGTATGGAAGCCTGAGTCTCAGGGAAGGAAGATCTCTTGGTCAGACCTTGATCCCAAGTGGCCAAAAATGGAGATAAAGCTTTGTGGCCCAGGCTCAGACTCTGGGACCTTTGACTATTTCACTGAGGCTATTGTAGGCAAAGCCAAGTCTCAGAGGGGAGATTATCTTGCCTCAGAGGATGACAATGTGCTTGTCCAGTTTGCCCAAAAGGAAAAGGGTGCCCTCTGCTACTTTGGGCTTGCCTATGTAGAAGAAAATAAGGGTAAAATCAAGGCTGTTCAGATCAAAAATCCAAAGACTGGGAAGTGCATCTCTCCCTCCTTAGAGACCGTAAAATCAGGAGAATATAATCCGCTCTCAAGGCCTCTTTTTATATACATAAATCTCAAATCCATTGAAAGACCAGAAGTAAAGGAATTTGTAGAGTTTTATCTCAAAAATGCAGGAAAAATCTCTAAGCAGGTTGGCTACATACCTTTGCCTGATAAGGCCTATGAGCTTGCCAGGAAACGCTTTGAGGCAAGGAAGGCAGGAACTGTCTTTGGAGGTGAGCCTGAGGTGGGATTAACTGTTGAGGAGTTGCTCAAGAGAGAGGCAAAGGAATAGAGGTTTCTTGTTAGCATGCGGGTAGAAACTAAAAAGAAGCTTGATACCCTTTTTAAGCTCTTTTTAATTGTTACGAGCCTTTCTTCTATTGCCGTTACCCTTGGTATAGTGATTGCCCTTGTGGAAGACACTGTCCGATTTTTCGTGCATCCAGAGGGTGGGGGGTTCCCCACCTCTTTAATTCGCTTTTTCACTGAGACAGAGTGGACCCCTACCTTTGAGATAAAAAAGATAGGTATATGGCCTCTCCTTGCTGGCACTTTTCTAATTGCCTTTATTGCCATGGCTGTCTCTGTCCCCTTAGGGTTGCTTATTGCCGTATATCTAAGTGAGTTTGCTTCCCATAGGGTAAGGGAGGCAGTTAAACCTTGGCTTGAGTTTTTAGAGGCAGTGCCTACGGTGGTTTATGGCTATTTTGCCCTTTTAGCTGTGACACCTCTCTTGCAGTGCGTTTTAGATAAATTTGGCCTAACTATGGAGGGAATGAATGCCCTATCTCCAGGCCTGGTGTTAGGGATAATGATCCTTCCCTTTACTGCCTCTCTGGTAGAGGATTCTCTCAAAGGGGTCCCTCAGTATCTGAGGGAGGCCTCCTATAGTCTTGGGGCAAGTAAGCTTAGAACTGCCTTTGGAGTTGTAGTTCCTGCGGCAAAGTCAGGAATCATTGCCGCCTATCTCCTTGGCATGTCAAGGGCTATTGGGGAAACCATGGTAGTTGCCGTTGCTGCAGGTATGTATCCCAATCTTACCCTAAATCCCCTTGAGCCTGTGCAAACTATTACAGGCTATATTGTTCAAGTGGCTTTGGGAGATCTCCCCTTTCTCTCCTTTGAGTATCTCTCCATCTTTGCTGCAGGCTTTATGCTCTTTGTAATTACCCTTATTTTTAATTTGCTTGCCGTGTACATTAAATCCAAGATTGAGAGGTATTAGATGAATTATAAGAGTTGGGAAAAGGCCTTTAATGTAGCTGGGATTTTAGCAGTGCTTTTTGTTTTAACCTTTCTCTTTGCCATAGCCTTAAAGCTCTTTATTGATGGACTACACCGCATTTATGACCCCGATTTTTATCTCAGTTATCCCTCTCGTTTTCCCAATAAGGCAGGGATCTTTTCTGCCTGGGTAGGGACTCTTTATGTAATGGCTGGGGCTATCTTTTGGTCTATTTTCCTTGGTATCCCTGCAGGGATATACCTTGAAGAGTTTGGAGGCAAAGGAAAGATTGCCCGCATAATTGAAGCTAATATCACCAATCTCTCGGCAGTTCCTTCCATTGTATATGGGCTATTAGCTCTGGGTATCTTTGTCTATCGTTTTAACTTTGGAGAGAGTGTGCTTACAGCAGGGTTAACTCTTGGCTTACTTATGCTCCCAGTTATTGTGGTGACTACCCGTGAGTCTCTGCGAAGGATCCCCAGATCCATTAGAGAGGGAGCCTATGCCCTTGGGGCAACTAATTATGAACTTGTCTTCCATCATCTCCTTCCCTATTCCATAGGGGGAATTCTTACAGGAGTGATTATAGCCATATCTCGTGCTATTGGGGAGACTGCTCCCTTGCTCACTATCGGGGCCCTAACTTTTATAGCCTTCTTACCACCCCCTCCATGGGAGGACTTCCTGGGGATGTTAAAATCTCCTTTCACAGTCCTTCCCATTCAAATCTTTAACTGGGTTTCTCGTCCCCAGGAGGCCTTCCATAAAAATGCAGCAGCTGGTGGCTTCGTTCTGCTTGTGCTATGCCTGCTCTTAAACTCCCTTAGCTATTATCTCCGCTACAAGGTTAGGAAAAAATATCAATGGTAGGGCTTGAAGAGGAGAAACAGAATGGAAGATAAGATTAAGATAAAAGTGGAAAATTTTAACTTCTATTATGGAGATTTTCATGCCCTAAAAGACATAAATATGCCCATTTTTGAGAAAAAGGTGACAGCTATTATTGGGCCATCGGGATGTGGGAAGAGCACCCTTTTGCGTTCCTTTAACAGGATGCATGACCTCTATCCTGGGACCCGTTATGAGGGAGCAATCTATCTCTATCCAGAAGGTATAAACCTTGTCTCTAAGGGAGTTGAGCCCCTTTATATTCGTAGAAGGATTGGAATGGTCTTTCAGAAACCTAATCCCTTTCCCAAGTCTATCTTTGAAAATGTGGCCTATGGATTGCGTATAAATGGGGTTACTGATAGGAAGCTCATTGAGGAGAAAGTGGAGAAGGCCTTAAGGGATGCTGCCCTGTGGGAAGAGGTTAAGGATAGGCTCAAAGAGAACGCCTATTCCCTATCTGGAGGGCAACAGCAAAGGCTTTGTATTGCCAGAGCCATCGCAGTTGAGCCAGAGGTGCTTCTCTTTGATGAACCCACTTCTGCCCTTGATCCTATCTCTACATCCCGCGTTGAGGACCTCATTGTGGAGTTAAAGGAAAAAATAACCATAGTAATTGTTACCCATAACATGCAACAGGCAGCGCGAATTTCAGACTACACAGCCTTTATGTATTTAGGAGAGCTTGTGGAATTTGGTAAAACCGAAAAGATCTTCACCAATCCTGAAAAGAAGCTTACGGAGGATTACATTTCTGGGCGTTTTGGCTAAGGGTTTAAAAAGGGAGGGGCCAAATGGTAAGAATTGCCCTTAATAAGGAGCTCAGGTTTCTCCATACCCTTCTTTTGGACATGGCCCGTGCAGTGGCTGAGATGATAAGTGCAGTCATTAGGTCTTTGAAGGAAAAGGACAGGGCCCTGGCAGAAAGTATAATTCAGTATGACGAACAAATTGATTATTATGATCACATGATCCATGTCTATGCCTTTGAGATTCTTGCTCTTCAGCAACCTGTAGCTCGGGACTTAAGAATGGTTATTAGTGCCTTAGATATATCTCGCAACTTAGAGAGGCTTGCAGATCAGGGGGTAAACATTGCTGAGATGGTGCTTGAGCTTGCTGAGGAGAAAAATGGCCTTCAGGAGCTTTGTGAGCTTGAACTCTTGCCTATGGCTAAGGAGGCCCTGCAGATGCTGGAAGGGTCTATTAATGCCTTTGTGAAGGAGGATGTGGCCCTTGCTCGGAGAATAATAGTTCGAGATGAAATTGTGGATCAGATGAAAGCAGATTTACGGAAAAAGATTGAGGCCTGTTTAGAGAGCTATCCAAAGCTTTTAAGAACGGGGATTGATTATCTCTTGGTGGTAGAAAACTTAGAGAGGGTTGCTGATCTTGCCTGTAATATCTGCGAGAGTGTAATTTTTGTAGCAGAGGGAAGTTATCTTAAGGCTGAGCCCATAGAGAAGGAAGCTACGGTTCCATTAGAGCGTTTAGAGGAAAGTCATACCTTTCAACTTCTAAAGAGACATGCAAGACTTATTATTGAGTGTTTAGAGAGGCTACCCCTTTCCCTTGAGGCTTACCTTGATGGAGATGAGGAAAGGTTAAGGGAGATCTCTAAGGACATAAAGGATATAGAGAAAGAGGCAGATAGGCTAAAGGCCAACATAAGGGGACATCTCCCTAAGGGGCTCATCTTGCCTGTAGAAAAGTTTGAGCTCTTTTTGTATCTAAAGGAGCAGGATGCCTTAGCAGACTTGGGAGAGGAGCTTTTGAAACTCTTGGTTTTACGCAAGGTGAGCCTTTCTGATGAGCTCAAAAAGGAGCTCAATCATCTCTTAGAGCGGAGTTTAAGGCCTGTAAGTTTTTTTGAGGAGCTTGTTACTCAAGCCTTTAGATATATTACTACCTGGGATGAAGAGGCAAGGGAGAGGGCAAAGAACCTTGTGCGTGAGGTAAGGCAGTCTCAATACCTTACAGAGGAGCTTGCCTTTAAGCTCAAAGAAAAGATATATCAAGAGGTGAGTGATGTTAGGGATTTCCTGCATCTCTTAGAGATAGTAGACACTATAGCCTCCCTCTCAAGTCATGCCGAAAATACAGCAGATCTCCTTCGGGCTATGATAGCAAGATGAGAGAGAGGGCCTTCTTTGAAGATATCTTTGCAGAGAAAGGATTTATGGGAAGCCTTCACGGGAAATTAGATGTATTTTTGAAGGATTTAAATAGGGAAATATTCCATGTAATGCCAGAAGAATTCCTTGAAATAGATACCTATTTTCAGCCAATTGTAGAGCTTCCATCTTTTAGAGTGATAGGTTATGAAGCGCTTAGTAGGTCCATTTCTGGAAGAAGTATCCTTGAGCTCTTGAGCTGTGCCAAAGCTAAGGGACTTCTTTCAGAATTTGACCTATATTGTAGGATCAGGGCGATAATAAAGGCTTGGAAGTTAGGTTTATCACCTGAAGAGCTCCTATTTCTTAATGTCCATCCTGGGGTTCTTGAGCATAGAGGCCATACTCAAGGTGTAATTTTGAAGTTGTTAGAATTGTTAGATATACCTTCAAATCAGATAGTTTTAGAAATAACGGAATTTGAGCGTCCCCAGGACATAGAGGGTTATTTGAGAACTGTTTTTTACTACATAAATCAGGGCTTTCAAGTATCCTTGGATGACTTTGGCACAGGCTGTGTGGGCTACCGCACCTTTCTGGAAATTGAACCACATTTCGTCAAGTTAGATAGCTATTTTGTTAGGGCCTTTTCAGAGGGGGACTATCTATCGCAAAAACTTCTCTATCACATGGTAGAGCTTTGTAGAGAGGTAGTCTCTAAAGTTATTGCTGAGGGGATAGAAGAAGAGAGGATGCTTAAACCTTTAAGGGATTTAGAAATAAGGCTTTTTCAGGGATATTACTTTGGTAAACCAAGTTCCTCTTTAAAAGGGGGAGGTGAGGCCTCTCATGAGAGACATAGCAACCACGAGTTTAGCGACATTACCTCATCCCTTATCTTTTTGCCCTAAGGAAGGCGCTATAAGGGACGGAGAAGTTGGTCAGATTGCCCTCCAGATTAGGCCTGTAAGTTATCTCACACCTGTGAGGGAAATTTTTGATATCTTTATGAGCCAAGAGGAACTTATTACTCTTCCAGTGGTGAATAAGGAGTTTAAGCCTGTGGGTGCCCTTTATAGATTTGAATTCTTAGAGAGGGTTGTTTTGGGGCGCTATGGGTATGGTATAAGTTTAAATTCTCGAAAACCAGCCTATGAAGTCATGCGACAAGAGATTACTGTAGTTGAGAGAAATCTCACCTTAGAAGAGGCTGGAGCCTTAGTTTCAACTCAGAGCACTCTTGACTGGCAGTTAGATCTAATTGTCACTTGTTGCGGAGTTTATCATGGGATTTTGCCCATAAGAATCTTACTCTATTATCTTAGTGAAAAAACTTTGCGCCTTGCCAGAGAGACAAATCCCCTCACTGGTCTTCCTGGGAACTGGGCAATAAGGAGTGAGGTAGAGAGAAGAATAAAGGCAGGGATGCCTTTTGAGGTTATATACATAGATCTAAATGATTTTAAACCCTATAATGATCACTATGGGTTTGAGGCTGGAGACAGGGTTATAAAGGCACTGGGAGATATCTTAATTGAGCTTGCTTCCAAATATCCCCAGGCCTGGGTTGGACATATTGGGGGTGACGATTTCGTGGTGATTTTAGAAAGAGATAAGGGAGAGATCTTTTGCCAAGAACTGTGCTTACGTTTTGAAAGGGAACGCTCAGCCTTTCATTCTGAAGAAAACCTACGGAGAAACTACTATGAGTCTTTAGATAGACAGGGAAATGTAAAAACCTTTTCTCTTCTTACCTTGAGCTGTGCAATAGTGCCTTCATCCTCATTTTCTTCCTTTGGTGAGTTATCTTCAAGGGCTACTGAGATCAAAAGTTATGCCAAAAAAATCTCTAAGGAAAAGGGAATATCCTACTATTTCAAGGAGAGAAGAGAAGAGAGATGAAAATGGCTCTGGTATAGCATTAGAGGCGTATAGTTGAGTAAAAAAGTTTTAAAATTTAAAGAGCGGATTTATAATAAAAGAAATGAGTGGCAAGAAGATCCTTATTGTTGAGGATCATAAGGAAATTGCAGAGCTTTTGAGTGAGGCCTTAAAAGAGGCAGGTTTTCAGGTCGAGATAAGGAGTGGGTTTGCCCAGGCCTTTTCAGCCTTTTCCCTCAATCTGAACTTTGACTTGGTTATTTTGGATCTCATTTTGCCTGATGGAAATGGATTAGATATTCTCCGTTATCTTAGGAGTAGTCACAGGTATAAAAATCTCCCTGTGATTATCCTTTCAGCCAAGGGGCAGGAGCTTGATAGGGTTTTGGGTCTTGAGCTTGGGGCGGATGACTATGTGGTAAAACCCTTTAGCCTAAGGGAGGTGGTCTTACGCGTGAAAAAACTCCTTCAGCGAGCAGAGAAAGGCCCCTCTGCTCTCATAAGCGTAGGCCCTTTTATTTTAGACAAAGAAAAAAAGGCCATCTACTTTGAGGGAAAGCTACTTGAGCTTACAGCTACAGAGTTTAAAATTCTTAGCCTCTTTCTCGAAAATCCCCATAGGGTCTTTTCAAGAGATGACCTTTTAGAGCTTATCTGGTCAAACGAAAGAGAATACTATTCTCGCGTCTTAGATGCCTATATCTGTAGGATCCGCTCAAAACTTGGTAAGGCAGGTGAACTCTTACAGACCGTAAGGGGCCTTGGCTACAGATTGGTAGACAAACTCTAAGATAATGACTGATTTGGCTCTTGCCTTTATCTCTCTTCTTTGCATCACCTTTATTGCCTTAATTCTGCTTTTAAGGCTTTATCTCAATCTTAGACATAAAGCCAGGCAAGTAGAGCAGGTAGAGAGTCTTTACAGAAATAGCCTTTACCATCTGCCTTTTGAACTAATTCTCCTCAAAGGGGAGGAAATAGTTTTTTTGAATAAGAGGGCCCTTGAAAACCTTGGGGGTTATCCCAGGCTTGCAGACTTAAAAAGGCTCACGCAGAGAAAGGGAAAGAAGTTTGAGCTCCTTGAGGTTTCCTTCTCAGAGGCTTATAGACTCCTTTTGTTCCTTGATGTGACAGAGAGGGAAAGCTTTAAGGAGGCCTATCAGATGGCCCTAAGTTATCTTTCCCATGAGTTAAAGACTCCCCTTGCTATAGCTGTTGGTTACTTAGAGAGGCTTGGAGAGGCCCTTGAGAGAGAAAGGGTGAATGAGGAGACCCTTACCCTTTATCAAAAAACTCAAGAGGCCTTTCAAAGACTGGAAAAATTATTAAAGAAGCTCTTTTCAGGCATAGAGTATTTGGCTAAGGATATCAAGATAAGTAGGGAAAGGTTGAATTTGAAAGAGCTCATAGAGGAAGCCCTTTTCTGGGTAAGTCCCTTAGCTGAAGAAAAGGGGATAATTTTTGAGTTTCAAGTGGAGGAAGGAATCACTCTCTTAGGATCTCCAGAGCTCCTAATTCATGCCCTATTCAATATCTTAGAAAATGCCGTAAAGGCCTCACCCCCTAAGGAAAAGATAGAAATAAGGGCCTTTTCCACTGCTGGAAACCAGGTAGAACTATATATAAGAGACTATGGCCCAGGGGTTGAGCCTGAAAAACTTCTCCTCCTTGGAATGCCCTTTTTTAAGCTCAGGGATAACGAGGGGATGGGGCTTGGGCTCTTTATTACCAAACGCATAGTGGAAGCTCATGGTGGTAGCCTTAATTTCTCA
>CAZBLU010000014.1:0-34855 GCA_964493015.1 uncultured Caldimicrobium sp. | reverse complement strand
TTGTTTCAGGCAAAAAGGTGGTTATGCCTATGGGGTCCCTGGCTAATCGTCAGGGAAGGGTTATAGGGACAAACATAGCTGGAGGTATGGCCACTTTTAAGGGAACAGTAGGTGCTTTTATTATGAAGTGTTTTGACCTCTCAGTAGGAGGGGTTGGGCTTACCCTTGCCCAGGCCTATCAAGAGGGCTTTAAGGCAAGCTATGCCCTGAATAATCAGACCGAAAGGTCTCACTTTTATCCTGGTGCTGAATATGCTTACTATGCACTGATTTTTGATAAGGAGACTACCAGGGTGCTTGGATTTCAGGCAGTAGGCCCCTTTACAGATGGTACTATGGCAAGAATTCATGCCCTATCAAGTATATTACCCAATAAACCTTTAGTTGAGGACCTACTTGAGCTTGAGCTCGCTTATGCTCCACCCTTTAATTCAGCCCTTGATCCCATCCATGATACCGCCCATGTGGCGGATAATGTTTTGAAGGGGCTTATTGAGCCCATCGACTGGGAAGAGGTAATAAGACGCTTGCAAGAGGGGGATCCCAATACCTTTGCTATAGATTTACGACATCCCAAAGAGGCTGAGTTCAATGTAAAGCAATACAAAAATGTTAAACATATTCTCTATCAGGAGTTTCGCAAGCATCTTTCTGAAGTGCCTAAGGACAAAGAGATCATCCTTATCTGCAATTCCTCTCGCAGGGCTTATGATGTGGCAAGGATCCTTAAGGCAGAGGGTTTTGAAAAGGTCTATGTGCCCTTAGGAGGAGTAAGCTTTCCAAGAAGGTGGGGTGAAAGGCTAAAATGAAGCTTCAGGCTGTTCGTGGTTTTAAAGATTGGCTTCCAGAAGATTTTGTAAAGTATCACTACTTAATTGAGCTTGCCAGAGAGTGGCTTTGTAGGGCAAATTTTAAGGAAATTAAGCTTCCCATTCTTGAAAAAACAGAGCTTTTTGTGCGCTCTATAGGTGAGGTAACAGATATAGTGCAAAAGGAAACTTACACTTTTCAGGATCGCAATAAAGAGTTTTTGACTCTTCGGCCTGAGGCCACAGCTGGTATCTGCCGTATGGTTATTGAGCAGGGGCTATATATGAGGCCAAAGCCCCTTAAGTTGTTCACCATTGGACCCATGTTTCGCCATGAAAGGCCACAGAAGGGAAGACTAAGGGAGTTCTATCAAATAGATGTGGAGTTTATGGGAAATCTTACGCCCTTTTATGAGGTTGAGCTCTTAGAGCTTGCTTTAACTATCTTAAAGGCCCCTCTTCAAGGTCAAGAGGACCCCTTCACTTTGGAAATCAATAGCTTGGGTTGTCCTGAGTGTCGCCCTGCTTTTAGAGAATATTTGAGTAAGGCCCTGAGTGAACAAGAAAAGGCCCTCTGCGAAACCTGTCAGGAGAGACTCTATAGGAACCCTTTGCGCATTTTGGACTGTAAAAAAGAGCCTTGCCAAGCTATAGTTAGGAGCTTAAGGCCCATTTCCGAATTCTGGTGTAAGGCCTGTAAAGAGCATTTTCAGGGTATAGAAGAGCTCCTTCACTATAGGGGGATTTCCTTTGTGAGGAACCCTTATTTGGTTAGAGGGCTTGATTATTATGTGCGCACCATTTTTGAGATCAAAGGAAAGGGGCTTGGGGCTCAGGATACGGTATGTGCTGGGGGAAGATACGATTATCTTTTAAAGGAATTGGGAGGGCCAGAGCTTCCTGCAACAGGCTTTGCTATAGGGCTTGAAAGGTGGGGACTTTCCGTCTTTGGCGAGGAGAAAATCCCCCTGGAATTAGAAGAAAGGCTTAATCCAGAGATATTTTTTATCCCTCTTGGGGAGGAGGCTAAGAGAGAGGGGCTTAAAGTGGTACAAGGCTTAAGAGAAAGGGGCTTTAAGGTAGAAGCCCTTTACGAAGATAGAAGCTTAAAGGCTATGCTTAGAGAGGCAGATAAAAGAGGGGCAAAGCTTGTTCTCATCTTAGGGGAGAAAGAACTTGAAGAAGGAAGGATTATATTAAAAGACATGGAAAGGGGCGAGCAAGAAAGTGTGCCCTTAGATGGGCTTCTGAGTAAAGTTAATGAGGAGCTAAGGCGTGCAAGTTTATCCCAGTAAAAGGGAATTTGAGGAGCTTTCTGAGAGCTATAATGTTATCCCCCTCTATACGGAAATTCCTGCTGACTTAGACACGCCTATTAGCCTTCTTTACAAGGTCTTTGATGAGAGGGAGCATCTTTTTCTCCTTGAGAGTATGGAAGGCCCTGAAAAATGGGCCCGCTATAGCTTCATAGGCTTTGATCCTTATCTCATTTTCAAAAGTAAGGATAAAGAGATATGGCTAAATGGAGAAACCTATTTCTCAGAAGATCCCTTTGGCAAGCTTAAGAGTCTAATTCTCAGATATAAAGCCCCTTTTATGAGGGACTTACCCAGGTTTTGGGGCGGTGCAGTAGGTTATGTAAGTTATGAGATGGTCTCCTTTTTTGAGCCAAGGGTTCCCAGGCCAAAGGATACCTTAGACTTTTGTGACCTCTTTTTCATCTTTCCTAAAAAGCTCCTTGTCTATGACCGTCTTAGGCATGTCATAAAGGTTATATCTCTCCTCTATTTAGAGGGAAAGAGAGAGGATAATCTATATGAAAAGGCTAAGGAAGAACTTCTCACCTTGGTTGAAACCATAAGGGAGAGAAAATTAAAATTACCTAAGATAAAGAAGATTGCCCAACTTCAGCCAGAATTGGCCAAAGTTGATTTCCTTAACATGGTAAAGAGGGCCAAGGAATATATTGCAGCAGGAGATGTGATTCAGACTGTGCTTTCTCAGAGATTTTTCTTAGAGGATGAAACTTTGGCTAATCCCCATGCCTCTTTTTATCTTTACAGGGGTTTAAGGAAAATTAATCCCTCTCCTTATATGTTTTATTTGAGGCTTGAGGATGAGACCCTTATTGGTGCTTCCCCAGAGATCTTGGTTCGGGTTGAGGAAAATAGAATAGAAACAAGACCCATTGCGGGGACGAGAAAAAGGGGCGAGACAGAGGAAGAGGACTTGGCTTTAGAGGAGGAACTCAAGAGGGACGAAAAGGAACTTGCCGAGCATATTATGCTTGTTGATTTGGGGAGGAATGACACAGGAAGGGTCTCTCGTTATGGCACAGTGGAAGTCTATGATTTGCTAACTATTGAGAGATATTCCCATGTGATGCACCTTGTCTCTGGGGTAAGAGGAATCTTGCGGGAAGGGGAGAACATGTTTTCAGCCTTTAGGGCCTGTTTCCCTGCTGGAACAGTTTCTGGGGCCCCAAAGATTAGGGCTATGGAGATTATAGCTGAGCTTGAGGGGAGATCAAGAGGCCCCTATGCAGGGGCAGTGGGATATTTTGGTTTTTCTCAGAACATGGACTTTTGCATTACCATACGCACCTTTTTCCAGAAAAAAAATCGTTTATACTTACAGGCTGGGGCTGGAATTGTAGCAGACTCTGTGCCTGAAAGGGAATATGAAGAGACTATAAACAAGGCCAAGGCCTTAGAGAAGGCCTTAGAACTTCTGGCTAAGGGATATTTCCTATGAAGAGGATTTTGGTGATTGATAACTATGACTCCTTTACCTACAATTTGGTGCAGCTTGTAGGGGTGATGGTGGAAAAGCTCTGGAGAGGAGAAATTTATGTCTATCGTAATGATGAGATTACTATTGAAGAGGTTAGGGTCTTAAGGCCATCTCATATTATCATTTCTCCTGGTCCTTGCACGCCAAAGGAGGCAGGCATATCTGTTGCTCTTATTTTGGAGATGGCAGGCAAGGTGCCTATTTTGGGTGTTTGTTTGGGACACCAGTGTATAGCCCAGGCCTTTGGGGGTAAAATTATTAGGGCTAAGAGACTTATGCACGGAAAGGTTTCTCAGATTTACCACGATGGCCAAGGGGTTTTTAAGGGCCTACCTAATCCCTTTGAGGCCATGAGATACCACTCCCTTGCTGCAGATCCTGAAACTCTTCCATCTGAGCTGGTAATTACGGCAAGAAGTGAAGATGGAGAAATAATGGGGATAAGACATAAGAGTTATCCTTTGGAAGGGGTTCAGTTTCATCCAGAATCTATTGGCACTTCCCTTGCTTCCTGGATGAAGCTAAAAAAGCCCCCCATAGAGTGGGATTTTACAGGAGATGAGATACCTGAGGGTGTAAGGCTTCTTAGGAATTTTCTCTCATATTAACCTATGGGAGCTAAAGTCGTTGAAGTTCTGAGGAACCTTCTTGTCTGGCTTTATGTGGTGGTCACTGTGCCTCTTTTTGGGACCTTGGCTATACTCACCAAAAGGCACTTTTGGGCAAGGCTTTGGTGTGAATGGCTTTTAAAGATCTTGGGGATAAGGATGGAAGTATATGTGGATTCTTGGCCACCAAAGGATAGAAATTACGTCTTTATTTCTAACCATCAAAGCCAGCTTGATATACCTGTTTTGGAAGTCCTTTTAAAGGATTATAATGTGCGGTTTCTGGCTAAAAAAAGCCTTTTCAGTATACCCTTCTTTGGTTGGGGTATCAGGGCCTTAGGTTATGTGCCAGTGGATAGGGAGGATCCCAAGGAGGGTTTGAAAAGTCTCCTTGCCTGTGTAGAGAGGGTGAAAGAGGGTGTGTCTTTAATTGTCTTTCCAGAGGGCACGCGAAGCGCAACAGGGGAGCTTTTGCCCTTTAAGGTGGGTGGTTTTCTTATACCCCTTAAGGCAGGAGTGCCTATTTGCCCTCTTGCTATATGGGGCACGGTAGAAATCCTTCCCAAGGGCAGGCTCTGGTTTAATCTTAAGAGGAGAGTGATTAAGGTAGCTCTTGGGTCTGTAATAGAGGTTGAAGGGTTAACCTTAAAGGACAAGACAAAATTAGTAGATATGGCCAGAGACTTTATTGAAAAGGCCTTAATAAAAATGAAATCTAATTAGGGGAATGGGGGACTATGGGTGAGATCTTAGTTGTTCCATTAGAAGAGGAGCTCAAGGAGAGCTATCTTGATTATGCCATGAGTGTCATTGTAGGAAGGGCCCTTCCTGATGTAAGGGATGGGTTAAAGCCAGTGCAAAGGCGCATCCTTTATGCCATGTATGAGACGGGTAATGACTGGAATAAGCCCTTTAGGAAGAGCGCAAGAATTGTGGGTGAGGTGATTGGTAAATATCATCCCCATGGAGATGCCCCTGTTTATGAGGCCATAGTGAGGATGGCTCAAGATTTTACTATGCGTTATCCCCTCATTGATGGTCAGGGCAATTTTGGCTCGGTAGATGGAGATGCACCAGCCCAGATGCGTTATACAGAAGTGAGATTAACCCGTTTGGCCCATGCTCTTCTTGAGGATCTGGATAAGGAGACTGTAGAGTTTGTCCCTAACTATGATAATACTCTTAAAGAGCCAGTAGTGCTGCCTTCAAAGATTCCCAATTTGCTGGTAAATGGTTCTGCAGGGATAGCTGTGGGGATGGCTACAAATATCCCCCCTCATAATCTATCAGAGGTAGTTGATGCCCTAATTGCCCTCCTGAGAAACCCAGAGCTCAGCATAGAAGAGTTGATGGAGTATATAAAAGGGCCTGATTTTCCCACTGGGGCCCTAATTGTGGGGAGAGAGGGAATAAAGAAGGCCTATGAAACTGGAAAGGGCTTAATCAAGCTTAGGGCAAAGTATAAGATAGAGCGTGAGCGGGAGCGGGCTAAAATAGTCTTTACTGAGATCCCCTATCAGGTTAATAAAGCCAAGGTGATTGAGCGCCTGGCAGAGCTTGTGCGGGACAAAAAAATAGAAGGCATCTCCGATATAAGAGATGAATCTGACCGTGAAGGCCTTAGAGTAGTAGTAGAGCTTAAGAAGGAATGGTCTCAAGCCCCTCACAGCATAGCCAAAAAAATCTTTGAATTGACCCCCCTGGAAACCACCTTTGGAATCATCTTCCTTGCCTTAGTCCAGGGAAGACCAGAAATTCTTACCCTTAAAGATATTTTACAACATTTTCTCAATTGGCGAAAAACAGTTATCCTTAGAAGGACCCAATTTGAACTGAGAAAGGCTAAGGAAAAGGCTCACGTCTTGGAGGGCTTTCTCAAGGCCCTTTCCCATTTGGATGAGATTATAGAGCTGATTAAGACCTCAGATACCCCTAAAACTGCTAAAGAGAGGTTGATGAATAGATTTGGCTTTTCTGATATCCAGGCTCAGGAAATCTTAAACCTAAGGCTTCAGAGACTTACAGCTTTAGAGAGGGAAAAAATACTCCTTGAATATGAAGAATTAAAGAGGGCAATTGCCTATTATGAAAAGATTCTAACCCATGAGCCAACCCTTTTGGCTGTCCTTGAAGAAGAGCTCAAACAGATTAAGGAGCAGTTTGGAGATGAGAGAAGGACCCAAATTTTAGAAAGAGATATAGAATTGCTTGAGGAAGAGACAAAACCTCAAGAACCAGTGCTTCTGGTAATTAGTGAAGAGGGATATTTGCGAAAGATCCCTTTAGAGCAGTTTTCAGCACAAAGGAGAGGTGGAAAGGGGGTTTTTCTCTTTACAGGTGAAGAAAGGCTTAAAGTGGCTTTACAGGTAGAGGGAAAACAGGATGTCTTGCTTTTCACTAAGGAGGGAAAGGTCTTCCCTTTAGAACTAAAGCAGATCCCCCAATCTACAAGGCAGAGTAAAGGGTCCCATCTTAAAAATTATATAGGTGCCTTTGAAGGAGAGGTAGCCTTTCTTTTGCCTTATCTCAGGGAGGGCTACCTCCTTTTGATCACTAAAAAGGGAATTGTTAAAAAGATTCCTGTTGAAGAGTTAAAGAGCCTAAGGAAAAGCGGAGTTACAGTGATTAATCTCAAGGGTGGAGATAGCCTAATTTCGGGGATCCTAACCCAGGGAGATGAAAGGGCCATAATTTTGACTAAGAAGGGGCAGGCCCTTCATTTTTCAGAGGAAGAGGTAAGACCCATGGGGAGGCAGGCTGAAGGGGTTATTGGAATTAGGTTAGAGGAAGAGGATGAAGTGGTAGCCCTGTTAAAGACTGAAGAAGGAGCCTATTTATTTACCGTGACTGAGAAGGGTTTTGGGAAGAAAACTGCTATTTCTGAATATAGGATTCAGGGAAGGGGAGGTAAGGGGATAAGTGCCCATGGGTTGAGTGAAAAAACAGGGGGTCTTGCTGGAGGAATACTTTTAAAGGGTGGTGAGGAGCTATTGATCTTTGCCTCTTCAGGAAAGGTTATTCGTATCGAAGAGAAGGAAGTGCCTGAACTGGGAAGAACTACAAAAGGGGTTAGGCTTATGAGCCTGCTTCCTGGGGAGGTGCTTATAGGCCTGACGAAATTAATTTTAAGTGAGCAAAAGTGTTAAAATTAATTGTCAGGTAAAATTTTTATGTTATTTTTATGAAAAACTCCTAAGGGGGACGGTAACCAATGTCTAAAAGGATTAGGCTTGCTATAGTGGGGGTGGGGAATTGCGCAAGCTCCTTGGTGCAGGGAATTTACTACTATCAGGGAAAAAAGGAAGAGGATTATAAAGGACTCATGTTCCCCGACATAGGAGGGTATAAGCCTTGTGACATAGAGGTTGTGGCTGCCTGGGATATAGATGCAAGAAAGGTGGGAAAGGATATAGTAGATGCCCTGTTTTCTCCCCCAAATTGCACCACTATCTTTTACCAAGATATCCCTCGCACAGGGGTAAAGGTTAGAAAGGGAAAAGTGCTCGATGGTTTGGCAGAACATATGAAGGATTTTCCTTCAGAGAGAAGTTTTGTCCTCTCTGAGGAGAAGGAGGACGAGCTTGAGGATGTGGTAGCCCATTTAAAGGAGGTTCAGGCCGATGTTTTGATTAGCTATGTGCCTGTGGGCTCAGAGAGGGCTGCCCGATTCTATGCAGAGGCCTGTCTTAAGGCAGGGGTTGCCTTTGTAAATGCCATGCCCACCTTTATTGTTTCTGACCCTGAATGGGGAGCCCGTTTTGAAAGGGAAGGGATTCCTGCTGTGGGGGATGATATCAAATCTCAGCTTGGGGCAACTATTTTGCATAGGGCCTTGGTGCAGCTCTTTGTAGATAGAGGGATTCCTATTAAAAGGACCTATCAGCTAAATTTTGGTGGGAATACTGACTTTTTAAATATGTTAGAGAGAGGCCGCTTGGCAACCAAAAAAGTGTCCAAAACAGAGGCAGTTTCAAGCCTCATTCCTTATGACATTGGCTGGGAAAACATTCATATTGGGCCCTCAGACTGGGTTCCCTGGTTAAAGGATAAGAAAATTGCTTATATCAGGATTGAAGGGGAGCACTTTGGGGGAGTGCCCATGTCTGTAGAAGTAAAACTTGAGGTAGAGGACTCTCCCAATTCTGCAGGCTCAGCCATTGATGCCATTAGGTGTGCTAAACTTGCTAAGGATAGGGGAATAGGGGGGCCTCTTATCTCTATTTCAGCTTACACTATGAAACATCCTCCTAAGCAGTTTCCTGACCATATCGCTCGCCAGATGGTCCTTGAGTTCATTGAAGGTAAAAGAGAGAGATGAGGAAAAAACTTCCTACAGGCATACAGAGCTTTGAGAAAATAAGAAGTGATAATTATTACTATGTTGATAAGACCTACTTTATTAAAAAGCTTTTAGAGGAAGGAAATTATTATTTTCTTAGCAGACCTCGACGCTTTGGGAAGTCTCTTTTTCTTGATACCCTAAAACAGGCTTTTCTTGGCAAAAAGGAGCTATTTCAAGGGCTTTATCTGGAAAAGAATTGGGACTGGAGCCAAAAATATCCCGTAATACATCTTGATTTTGGCGGAAGAACTCTTGAAAAGGATGAAGGTAATTATCTAAGAAGTTGGATTATAGATCAACTCAAAAGAAATCAAGTTTTACTTGATGTAGAATGCCATGAGGACAAAGATTATGCAAAATGTTTGGAAGAATTAATTTTTAGGGCATATAAAAAGTATGGTTGTAAAGTTGTAGTGTTGATTGATGAATATGATAAGCCTATACTTGATAGAATTGAAGATAGAGATAAGGCTAAAGAAATAAGAGAGATCCTAAAGAATCTCTATAGTGTGCTCAAACCTCTTGATTATTATCTTAGATTTGTCTTTATCACAGGGGTAACCAAGTTTTCAAAGGTTTCACTTTTTTCAGGGATAAATCAGTTGAATGATATTACTTTAGATAGAGCTTATAGCACTATTTGTGGCTACACAGAGGAGGAGCTAAGAGAGGTTTTTGCTGAGGAACTTGGAGGAGTAGACTTAGAGGCCTTGAGGTGTTGGTATAATGGTTATTCTTTTTGTGGAGAGCCAGTTTATAATCCCTTCGACATCCTTCTCTATCTGCAAAAGAGAGAATATCGCCCCTTTTGGTTTGAAACAGGCACTCCAAGCTTTCTTTTAAAGGTTTTGGGAGAGAAAAAGTTTTATTTTCCTGAACTTGAGGAGATGAAACTTACTGAGGACCTTTTGAGTTCCTTTGAGATTGAAAATATTGAACCAGAGACTCTACTTTTTCAAACAGGTTATCTTACTATAAAAGAATGTGAAAGTACCTTGAGTGGTGTCTTTTATACTCTTTCTTATCCCAATAAAGAAGTTAGAGTAGCCTTAAATCAGACCTTGGTAAGATATTTAACCCAATCTACAACTCCCCTCAAGGTGATGAGGGATGTTGGGCTTGCACTGGCAAGTGGGGATGTAGAGAAATTTGGAAATATATTAAAGAGTGTCTTTGCAAGTATACCCTATGAGTGGCACAGAAAAAACGAAATTGCAAGATATGAGGGCTATTATGCCAGTGTAATATACAGTTTTTTACTTGGCACAGGCCTTGATGTGATTGCCGAAGATTGGCTCAACAAGGGAAGGATTGATCTTACCATAAAAGTGGGAGATAAATTTTACTTGCTTGAATTTAAGGTTTTAGAAAGGGAAGATGAGGTCCCTAAAGCTCTACAGGCTTTAAAAGAGAGAAGTTATGTAGAGAAGTATAGAGCCAAGGCAAGAGAGATATATCTGATAGGAATTGATTTTTCCCAACTTAGAGGCGAGGTGGTTTCCTTTGCCTGGGAAAAGGTTGCTGGAACTTAATAAGTAGGAATATAGGAGGTTGTGATGGTAGAACTTGCAAGTAGGCTAAAGAAAATTCCTCCCTATCTCTTTGTTGAGCTTGATAGACTTAAGAGGCAAAAGGTTGAGGAAGGTGCAGATGTGATAGACCTTGGGATCGGCGATCCCGATATCCCAACACCACAAGAGATTGTTGAAGTAGCAAAGAGGGCCTTAGAAAAGCCTGAATATCATCGCTATCCTGCCAATCCTGGAAGTCTCTTTTATCGCAAGGCTTGTGCCAATTACATGAAGAGGCGCTTTGGGGTGAATTTTGACCCTGAAACTGAAGTCCTTGCCCTTATTGGTTCAAAGGAGGGGATTGCCCATTTCCCCATAGCCTTTGTAAATCCTGGCGATGTAGTGCTTTGCCCAGATCCTGCCTATCCTGTCTATCATTTAGGGACTATACTTACCGAGGGAGAGCCCTATTATTTGCCCTTGACCTGGGAGAATAACTTTTTGCCTGATTTAAGTAAGGTGCCTGAAGAGATCTTGAAGCGCACCAAGATCCTTTGGCTCAATTATCCCAATAATCCCACGGGGGCTATAGCTACTAGAGATTTTTATAAAGAGGTCATAGCCCTTGCCAAAAAGTATAATTTTATTGTGGCAAGTGATGCTGCCTATGTGGAGCTCTATTTTGAGGAGCCTCCTTTGAGTATCTTTGAAGTGGAGGGAGCCCGCGATGTAGCCATTGAATTTCACAGCCTTTCTAAAACCTTTTGCATGACTGGCTGGAGAATTGGCTTTGCCGTGGGAAGAAGAGAACTTGTTCAAGCCTTAGCCAAAGTAAAGAGCAATATTGACTCTGGAGTATTTACAGCCCTTCAGGAAGCAGGAGCTTATGCCCTTGACCATTTAGAGGAGATAGTGCCCCCTTTGAGAAGGGTTTTTCAAGAAAGAAGAGATTATTTATCTTCTGAATTAGCCAAATTAGGTTTTGAGTTTCAGAAGCCTAAGGCAACCTTTTATCTTTGGGTCAAGGTTCCCTCTGGGTTTACCTCTTCGGAATTCTGTAAAAGGGTTCTTCAAAACCTGGCTATGGTGGTAACCCCTGGGAATGGATTTGGGGAAAAGGGAGAGGGATATTTTAGAATTGCCTTAACTGTAGGGGTTGACCGATTAAAAGAGGCTGTAGGAAGGCTATCTACCCTGAGCCTTTAAAGATAGTTTATCTCTCCCTTGGGACTAATTTAGGCGACCGTTTAGAAAATATCAAAAAGGCCTTAGCTTTGTTACAAAAGATACCTGCCTCCATAGAGAAGATATCTCCTATTTATGAAAGTGCTCCTGTTGGCTATGAAAGTGAGAATTTTTTTTATAACCTGATAGTTAAGCTCAGAACTTTTTACGGAGTTGAACCCCTTTTTTTGGAATTAAAAAAGATAGAGTTTCTCATGGGGAGAAAAAGGAGCACCGTGGTCTCAGATAGACCCATGGATCTTGATATAATTCTATATGAAGATACCTCTTTTAAGAGTTCCCTAATAGAGGTGCCCCATCCTAAGGCCTGGGAAAGGGCCTTTGTTCTCCTGCCTTTGCTTGATCTGGAGGAAGATCTTAAGGATCCCATATCCAAGAAATCTTTGAAAGAGATTTTTGAAGAAAGAAAAAATATACTCAAAGAACAAAAACTATATCGCCTTTCTTTGTCTTTTACCCCATGAAATATTTAGTTTTAGCCCTTCTTTTCTTTCTACTTTTTTGGTATTATAAAAAGGGGAGGCTTTCTTCCAAGCCTAAAAGAGGGCCTTTAGAAGTGGAAATGCGTCCCTGTTCACTTTGCGGAGTATATTTTGTTTTCTCAGAGAGACATAGCTTAGAGGAAGGTTCTAAGGTTCTGTATTTTTGTTCCGAAAAATGTCTTAAGGAGTATCAGGAAAAGAAGGAGGTGAAGTGATGCTTGTAGGTTCTGTGGCGTTTATCCTTCTTTTCCTATTTGCAAGTCCTCTTTTAGCATCTAAAATCTATATCTATGAGGACAAGGAAACAGGACAGGTTTATTATTCCAATATCCCCTTAGATGAAAATTTTAAGATCTACATGAAGCTTCCCCGAAAATACAAGCAAAGGGATCAGGTTAATTTAGCTAACCTTAAGAGGGATCTGAATGAGAGTGCCCTTAGGGCAAAGTTTGACGAAATTTTTGAGGAGGTATCACGAAAGTTTAATTTAGATCCTCATCTCTTACGGGCTATAGCTAAGGTAGAGTCTAATTTTAATCCCCGAGCTGTGTCTCCTAAGGGTGCCATGGGAGTAATGCAGCTTATCCCTTCCACGGCAAGGCTTGTTGGTGTTTCAGACCCCTTTGATCCTGTGGAGAGTATTTATGGTGGAGCCAAATATTTAAGGATGCTCCTTGATCAATTTGGTGATCTACGCCTTAGCCTTGCTGCCTATAATGCAGGCCCTGAGGCAGTAAGGGCCTATGGAGGCATTCCCCCCTATCCAGAGACCCAAAATTATGTAAAGAATGTTTTACTCTACTATGACTTATACAGACGAAAGGGGCTTTAAACGGAGAGCATTACATCCTTAAGTTTATCCAGGTTATCAAGGGCCATCCCAGCTCCAAGGGCTACACAGATAAGTGGATCTTCAGCCACTTTAACAGGTAGGCCTGTCTCCTTAGCAATTAGCTTATCTAAGTTTCTAAGAAGGGCCCCTCCACCAGAGAGTACAATCCCTCTATCCACAAGATCGGCAGAGAGCTCAGGTGGAGCCACTTCTAAGAGCTGTTTTATAGCCTGAATAATCAGATCTACAGGCTCTCTAATGGCCTCTTGAATCTCTTTAGAAGATATAGTAATGGTTTTGGGCACCCCTGAAATTAGATCCCTTCCCTTTATATCCATAGTAGCATAGGGTTCCTCGGGAAAGACATCTCCTATTTGAATCTTTACTTGTTCAGCTGTAGCTTCACCAATAAGTAGATTATATCTCCTTTTTACATACTGCACTATGGCCTCATCCAGTTTGTCTCCAGCAACCTTTATGGAATGGGACAGCACTATGCCCCCAAGTGAGATAAGGGCAACCTCGGTCGTTCCTCCCCCAATGTCTACAATCATATTGGCAACAGGCTCTGTAATAGGAAGCCCAGCCCCAATAGCAGCAGCCATGGGCTCCTCTATGAGATAAACCTCTCTTGCCCCAGCACTCTCGGCACTCTCTTTTACTGCCCTTCTTTCCACCTGAGTGGTCCCCGAGGGAACACTGACAATTATTCTTGGTTTCACCAAGTAAGAGCGATTGTGGACCTTTTGAATAAAATAACGAATCATGGCCTCAGTGACCTCAAAATCAGCAATGACCCCTTCCCTCAAGGGCCTTACTGCCTTAATGGTTCCAGGGGTTTTACCAAGCATTTTCTTGGCTTCCTCTCCTACGGCAAGGACCTTTTTATATCTTCCGTCTTCCTTGACGGCAACTACAGAGGGCTCCTTAAGAATTATCCCCTTGCCCTCAAGATAGATAAGAGTATTTGCTGTGCCAAGATCAATAGCCAGGTCCTTAGAAAAGATGCGGAAAAGTCTTGTGAACATTAAAATCACCTCAGGCTTGCTTTTTTTTAAATTTTAATACCAAAGTTTATTTTTTAAAGTTTATCTATGGCCAGATTACCACAAAGGGGCCAAAACCCTCAAGGTCTTCCTCTTGGGGAAGAAAGAAAAGCTTTTCAGGAGCCTTTTGATATAAATAAGCCGTTAGGGCACAGATAAGGGCATCAAGGACTCCATCCCTTTTTAAAAGATCCAGAGGGGCATCTAAAGAAAATAACTCTCTCAAAAAATCCCTTAACCAGAGAATTTCTGCCTCACTTAGGCCTTCTTTTTTATATTTAAAGGCAATCTCCCTCTTGGCGTTAGGTAAGAGGAAATAGAGGCTTGCCCGAGGATGGGTTTCCAGTATTGTGCCACAGTAGGGGCTTATGCTTTTGGCTAAGAGATAGGCCCTAAGAGGGATCCCCATGAGCCCATGATAGGATAGGACCCAAGATTTGGCCTTACTTGGCAAAAGCTCCCTCAAGGCCTGGTCAGACCTTCTAAGCCCTTTCTCTAAAGCCAAGGAAAAACTTAAGGGGGCATCAAGGGCTGTTACCAGGACCCGTCTCTTAAAGAGGAACTCACGTATCTCTTGCAGGGAAACTGGAGAAGGTTTATCCTTCAAAGAAAGCTCCCCCGAGACAAGACTTAACTTTTTTTCTGAAGGATGTCTCTCAAGGGCAAGGGCCCAGGTATTGGCTCCGCCACCAATGTCTATTCCTAAATAGTAAAACATGCATTAAATTTTATAGGATGAAAAAAGATTATCCAGAGGGGATACTCCTATCGGTAAAAAAACCATCCCGCTACCTGGGGATAGAACCTTTCTTTCCGCTTAAAGACTGGGAGAATACCGAGCTCCGTATTTGCCTTGGTTATCCAGATCTCTACGAAGTGGGTAGATCCCATCTGGGAATAACCCTGCTTGCCAGCGTGGTTAATTCCTTAGAGTTTGCCCTCTGTGATCTTGTCTTTGCCGTGGCTCCTGATTTTGAAGAGAAACTTAAAAAGGCTCACTTGCCTCTCTTGAGTTGGAACTATAGAAAGCCTCTGAAGGAATTTGATATACTTGGCCTAAGTTATGCCTATGAACTCTTGGCTACGGGGATTTTGCAGATACTGGAGCTATCAGGTATACCTTTTAGAGCTGTTGATAGAAATGTTGATAGAAAAGAAACCTATCCTTTGCTTATAGGGGGTGGCCCTTGTGTGGGTAATCCAGAGCCTGTTTCCGAGATCTTTGACGCTATCCTTATTGGTGAGGGGGAAGAAGCTATTGTAGAACTTCTTGAGGTCATAAGAAGGGCAAAGAGGGAGGAAGCCTCAAAAGAAGATATCCTGAAAGAGCTCACGAAGATTAAGGGAGTATATGTGCCTCTTTATAAGAACCGAACTGAAAGAAGGATTTTTACCCTTCAAACCCTCCCCCAGCAGAACTTATATAGTATTCCTCTTATTCCCCTTGCCCATGACCGCGTCTCTCTTGAAATATCTCGAGGATGCACAAGGTCCTGTCGTTTTTGCGAAGCAGGTATCTACTATAGACCAGTGAGAGAAAAAACTCCCTGGGAGATTGTGGATGAGGCAGAAAAGGCCTTTAAAAATACAGGCTATCGAGAGGCCTCTCTTATGTCTCTTTCTGCAGGAGACTATACCGCCCTTGAAGAGCTCATTATTCTACTTGAGAGCAGATTTTTTAATAGCCCTCAAAAAGAATATGTCTTTTCCTTACCTTCTCTTAGAGTGGGGAGTTTGACCCCCAAAATTTTAAACTTTTTAAAAAGAGGACGTCACTCTACTATAACTATTGCCCTTGAAGCAGCCTCTGAGAGACTGCGGAGGGTCATCAACAAAAAGATAGATCTCGAAGATTTATATCGCGATCTAACTCTTTTACAAGAACACCATTTCCAGAGGGTTAAGTTTTACTTTATGCTTGGACTTCCCACTGAAGAGGGCTCTGACCTTGAGGAGATGGTAAGACTCTATAGAGAACTTAAGAGAACTTTTAAATCCTTAGAGATTACCTTCTCGGCTTCTATTTTTGTTCCTAAGGCACATACGCCCTTTCAATGGGAAAGACAAATCACTATGGAGGAGGCTTGGAAGAAGATAGAGTATCTCAAAGGTCATCTCCGAAAGGCCTTCAAGCATCACGATCCTGCCCAGAGTTTTCTTGAAGGGTGCCTTAGCCGTGGTGGAAGAGAACTCTTAGCCTTAATAGAAAAGGCCTATAAACGAGGAGCCCGTCTTGACTCCTGGAGTGATTACTTTAAGCTTAGTCCCTGGATAGAGGCTTCCCAAGAACTCTCCCTGGACCTAAATCACTATCTTCGGGAAAGGTCCCTTGAGGAACCCTTACCCTGGGAGCACATTGAACTTGGGGTAACAAGAGAATTCCTTCTAAAAGAGAGAGAAAGGGCCTACCAACAAAAATATACCGAAGATTGTAGGTTCCACAAATGCGCCAAATGTGGGGTCTGCCATCACGGAATTCAAAATAGGTTAGTAAAGGCCTCTATAGAGAATATAAAGCCAGTTGAGGTTCCTGAGGCCAACCTTATTTTCTCTACAGATGAGCCAAAGGAGTTCTGGTATGAAATTAGATTTGACAAAAAGGGGCCTGCCATCTTCCTCTCTCAGCTTGAGGTCCTAAGATTGATTGAGCTTGTTTTAAGAAGGCTTGGCTTTAAGCTTGCCTATACTCAGGGATTTAATCCCAGGCCTAAATTTATCACGGCACAGGCAAGTCCAGTTGGTATGGAAGTAGAAGGCGAATACCTGGCTATAGCCCTAAGAGAGAAGGTTTCTGAAGAGAGCCTCTGTGGAGTAAAAATCTATGAAGGCCTAATCTTCCGAGAGGCACACTACTTTGGCGAAAAAAGGCCGCCTAAGAGAGAGTTTCAGCTTTTTTACAGGCTTCAACCTAAGGAGCCTCTCCTTTTAGAAAAATTTTTAACCCTTAAAGAGAGAGATCTTGAAGGCCTTGAACTTTCCCTAATAAACGGTGATTTAATTTTGAGACCTTTAGGGGAGAATTTTTCTCTAACTAAGTTTTTGCGAGAGAATCTCGCTTTAGAGAACCCCTTTTTGCTATTTAGGGTTAAAAAGAGCTATGCTTCAGGCCCATAAGTTTTGAAAGGTAATCAAAAGATTAATCAAGTTGATACTGAAGCAATGAAAGCATTTAATCTCCTATCACTGGCCCGGAAATATTAGAGAACTAAAGAATGTCATAGAATATGCTTTAGTCTGTGCTAAAAATAATATCCTTACTTTAGACTGTTTGCCAGATCATATTAAAACACAAAAGGAAGAAAGTTCTGATAGTAGTACCATCACAGGATCTATCATGTCCTAACCTCATTTTTTAGTGTATCTCCTGATATCATAGGTGTCAACTATAACTGCCTTCTATTCCCTATAATGGAGCACCTATATAAAAGGACTTAGTCTTTTAAGTGTTCTATCCTAAATAGAGGGTTTATAAAGAAAAGGCCTTAATAACAAGTCATCCAGAAAAATCTTGAAAAGACTGAGGGGAATGAGTATTATTAATAGTGTGAGGTGGGGGGTTAAGAGGCGGTTGCGCAAGGGGCTTAGAGGCCTCTTGTGAGGAAAGTCCGGGCTCCACAGGGGAGGATGCCGGGTAACACCCGGAGGGAGTAATCCCTGGACAGGGCCACAGAAAAGAGACCGCCAGCGGCAGGGCCTAATCTTTAGGCCCTGTGCGGGCAAGGGTGAAAAGGTGGGGTAAGAGCCCACCGCAGGGGAGGTAACTCTTCCTGGCATGGTAACCCCCATCCGGAGCAAGGCCAAAGAGGGCCATGGGGTGCCCCGCCCCTAAATTGGCCCGGGTAGGCCGCTTGAGGCTTAAGGGTAACCTTAAGCCCAAGAGAAATAACCGCCCTGGGATACCTCAAAATCCCAGAACAGAACCCGGCTTACTTAACCCCTCACCTCACCTACTCTCATGTTTAAAAGGGCTACCTTTATAAAAAGTGTCTATAAAATAGAGGATCTTCCACCTCCAGAATATCCAGAAATTGCTATCTTAGGGAGATCTAACGCAGGCAAGTCCTCTCTCATCAATGTCCTCCTCAATCAGAAAAAATTAGCCCGTGTCTCCTCAACTCCTGGCTTTACCCAATCTCTTAACTTCTATCTTGTAGATAACAAATTTTATTTTGTTGATCTTCCAGGATATGGCTTTGCAAAGGTTAAAAAGGACATACAAAAGCAGTGGAAAGTCTTGATTGAGAGATATCTCACCAGCGTGAGAGATTTTAAAATACTACTTCTCATCTTTGATATTCGCAGAAAGCCCGATCACCTCGACAGGGCCCTTATAGATTTTGTGAGCGCCCTAAAACTTCCTTATGCCACAATTCTCAATAAAAGTGACCTTTTATCACCAAAAGAAATAATTCAACAAAGAGAACTCTATACAAAAGAACTCTCGCTTCCAAGCACCTGTGAGATTTTTGTCATTTCCAGCAAAGAAAAAACAGGCATAGAGCCTTTAAAAGCCTTTTTAAAAAAATTGCTTATTCTCTGAATTCATCTTTTATTCCATACAATAGCCTTTTAATTTGAGAAAAAATCGCGCTAAGATATTTCCCAAATTGAGAAAAAAATCTCAAAATATCCATTAAACTTTATTTCATGATACTTAAATAGGCTATAAATTTCCATAAGCACTATATTTACATTCATTAAATAGGAGTAGAGAGAGAGATTTTGGTAGCCTTTATAACCATATCCTCACTGTTTGGCGAGGGCTTGGGGGACCAAACAGGCTTTAGGGAGTTGAGGGACATGGGGATAGACTCCTAAAGGGACTTTATAGTCCAGGAGATAAGAAGCCCTTGTCCTTCTCTTTTTATTGGCGAACATAGCAATACTATAAACTAAAAAAACGCAGGAGGTAGCTATGGAAAAGGAGAGGGTTCAGTTTCGAGAGGTTTTACCGGTTGCGGTTGTATCTTGGACTGGGGCTTTGCTGGAATGGCTTGATTTTTATGTCTATGCCATTCTGGCAAAGCTTTTAGCGAAGGTCTACTTTCCCAGTGATGATCCTCTGGCAAGTTTGCTTGCTTCCTTTGCTGCCTTAGCTATTGGTTTCCTCTTTAGGCCGCTTGGAGCCCTAATGTTTGGAAAAATTGGGGATCAGTATGGAAGAAAGATAGCCTTTCTCACAGCCATTTCCATGATGATGGTAGGAACTATCGGCATAGCCCTTTTACCAGGGTATGCCTCTATTGGAATTGCTGCTTCCTTAGGCCTATTTGTTTTGAGAATTATTCAGGGATTAGCCTTAGGAGGAGGCTTTGGGGCAGCCATAACCTATTTAGGAGAGTTTACCCCCGATCATAGAAGGGGCTTCATCACAGGTTTTCTCTTTACTACAGCTGCTTTAGGTATGGCCTTAGCTGGTAATATTGTTTCCATATTACAAAACTACTTTGGTAAAGAAGCCTTTGAAGTTTATGGCTGGAGATGGTGTTTTGTCATCGCAGGATCCCTTGTTTTTATAGTGGCTTTGATAATCCATACTCTTTATAAAGATACACCCGTCTTTACCGCCCTCAAACAAATTAGAAGGGTTACCAGTGCTCCCATTAAAGAACTCTTTACCAATAAACACTATCTCTGGTTATTTGTGCTTGCCTGGATCGGAGTTATAGGAGCTCATGGCCCCATTTGGTATACCAACCAGCTCTATGTCTCCTATTATATGCAGCAGTATGGTATATCTGCAGGAGATGCAGGAAAGATCCTTGCCTATGCCACCTATGTAGCCCTTTGGACCTACGTCTTCTTTGGTTGGCTCTCTGATAAGATTGGAAGAAGACCTATTCTAATCTTTGGTATCTATGGAAATGCCCTCATCTTTCCTCTTATTTTTTATCTTATGAAAAATTATGTCAATCCTCCTGATTATACTATGCTCTTTATTTTGACTGCCGTTTTGACCTATTTTAATGGTATTGGTTACAGTGGGGCTATGTCCAGTTTATTACTTGAGCTTTTCCCTGCCAAGATCAGGGCCACAGCTATTGGTTTTACCTATAACATGGGTTATGGAGTCACTGGTGGCTTAACTCCCTTTATGATTACCCTTCTCTTAAAATTGACAGGAAATCTCTATATCTCTATTATCCTTTGGTCAACCTGTGTGCCCATACTTATGGGGCTGCTCTTTGTCCTTAAGGGATGGGAGACTAAGGGTAGAAGGCTTTGGGAGGAATTATCTGCTGGCAAATTTGCTCATAAGGCCCTTATTTTACCTGCCTCGATGAGTATTGGTGAGGCTATGAAAAAGATGCAGATTGAAGGTCAGAGGCTTGCCATAGTGACAGAAAATGGCAGATATTTAGGCGTAGTGGAAGAGAGGTCTCTAATTAAGGCTTTGGTTACTGGACATACCATTAATACACCGCTAAAAGAAGTAAGGATTGATGTAGATGCTGTGCTTGATTCGGCAAGAATAATTGATGCTGTCGTTCTTATTCAGCAGAGTGGAGTAAAGGGTATAGCTGTAGTTGATCGAAATCAGAATATAATTGGCTACATTGATCCTCGGTATGTCTTTAACGAAGTAGCTCTTATAACCGCTGGAGTTAAGAAGGGCTTTACGGAGAGAATTAAAGTGGAAGAGTTTATGACCTCTCCCATTACCATTACCGATGATACTACCGTTATGGAAGCAGCTAAAATTGTGGCTGAGAAAAATGTGGGCTTCTTGCCTGTAATTAGTTCAGAAACAGGTAAACTTGTTGGGGTTATTTCAGAAAAAGACCTTATTGGGGTCCTTTGCTGTGATGAAGGGAATAAGGACAAACCTGTTAGTCAATTTATGATCAAAGAGGTTATAACCCTCTCTCCTGAAAATACCTTAAAAGAGGCCTTGGAGAAGTTTATTGATTACAAAATCAGACATCTCCCTGTAGTGAGAGATCAGAGAGTTGTAGGTGTAATTTCTGTCAAGGACGCCCTTAAATTAGTATAACCTTTTCTCTTTTAAGGGAGGTGACCCTTCATCAAGGTCCCTCCCTTTTTTTCAAACCCCCTTGCTTTAGAATTTCTAATAGAGTATTATTAGAGATTAGCTCTCTTAAGGAGTAGGAAATGACTAAGCTAAAAATTATTTTTTGTTTAATTTTTGTCCTTTTTTTTCTCGGTGCCTGTGGTGTTCCAGATAGGACCACTCATCTCCCCTCTGCTATAGCAGAAAGAGTAAAAGCCATTTTAGTTCTCCCTTTTGATGTTCATTGCCCTACGGAGAGTCCTCTGCCTTTTTATTGCCCTGTTACAGGCATCGTTCCTGGTGAGATTGAACCACAGGCTAAAGAAATTTTGAGCAGTCTTTTAAGAAAAGAACTTGAGCCTCTCACCACAAGATACTCTTTTTTAGTCCTCTCTCAAAACGATTATGAAACCCTTCTTGAAGAGGCTTTAAGTCAAAGCAAGGATCATTCCTCTCTTATAAGATTTTTTGCCGAAAAAACAGGGACCCAGGCCATTCTTTATGGCAAAGTCTTCCGATTCAAGGAGAGAAAGGGAAGTAGTTGGAGCGTGGTGGAACCAGCTTCAGTTGCTTTTACTCTTATACTTTATGATGGTCAAAGTGGAAGGATTCTCTGGCAGAGGACCTTTGATGAGACGCAGAAACCTCTAAGTGAAGACCTTTTGCGGCTTCCCCTTTACGGAAAAATCAAATGGCTGAGTGTTGAGGAGCTTGCCCAAAGAGGCATGATGAATCTGCTCAAAAGCTTTCCATAAGGAGCAGAAGAAATGCTTATCATTCCTGCCATTGATTTGAGAAACAACAAAGTGGTTCGTCTATTTCAGGGAGACTATGAAAAGACCAAGGTCTATGGAGAGGATCCCTTGGCCTATGCTCAGTATTTTGAAAAGCAGGGTGCTAAAAGGCTTCATATAGTAGATCTTGACGGGGCAAAGGAGGGGTATCCTGTCCACAAAGAGTTAATCCTTAAAACGGTTAAAGCCCTTAATATTCCAGTTCAAGTTGGAGGAGGAATAAGGACTTGGGAGTCTATAAAGAGTTATCTTGAAGGAGGTGTAGCGCAGGTAATTCTTGGCACAAAGGCTATTGAATCTCAGGAGTTTCTCAAGGAGGTAACAGAGGACTTCCCTGGCCAGGTTATAGTTAGTGTTGATGTGAGAGGCCAAAATGTGGCTATCTCTGGTTGGTTAGAGGTCACTCAAATCAACTACTTAGAATTTTTAAAAGAACTTGCTTCCTTTCCCCTCTTTGCCGTAATTATTACATTGATTGAAAGAGATGGAACAGGTCAGGGGATAGAGCTTGAGCGTTTAAGGAGAGCTGTAGAAGTATGTAAGCATCCGCTTATTCTTGCAGGAGGTGTGACTACTATAGAGGATATAAAGAGGCTAAAGCCTTTTAATCTCTTTGGGGTAATTACAGGTCGAGCCCTCTATGAGGGAACCCTCAATCTGAGAGAGGCCCTTCAATTGGTCCAAAGTTTCTAATGAATTTGGAAGAGTTAAAATCTCATTTTGTAGATCTTTTTTACAAAGACAAACTTCAAGTGGCCTTTGTTAGGGAGATTAAAGGAAAACGTCTCTATCTATTTCTTCCTTCTGGAAAAGAAGAGCTCATAAGCCATTTAGCTATAGTCTCTGTGGGGAAAGAAAAATTCACTCAGCATAATTTAGAAGTATTACAAGGTCTCCTTAAGGAGAAACAGAGGCTTAGAGAAGAACTAAAAGATAAGTATGACTTAAGAGAGCTCTGGGAGGTAGTCTTTGGGGAGGTGGAGGAGACTTCCACCTGGGAGCTTGTGGGTCTCTATTTGGGGAGAGAACCTACAGATGATGAAGTGGCAGCCTTTGTAAGAAAAGTAGCTGAAGAGAGAGTTTATTTTCAAATAATTGGCATAGATTATCTCAAGGTCAGAAGTAAAGAGGAGGTCGCCAGGCTTTTACAACAAAGAGAAAGGGAGCAGGAGAGGCTAAAGTTTCTTCAAGAGGCCGAAAAATTTTTAGAATCCCTCTTATCTCATAGAGAGCAAAATTGGCCTGAAGAAGTAAAGACTTTTTGGCTTAATACCTTCAAAGACTATATACTCTTTGAGGATACCACAGAAAAAGGAAAGCTTCTTAAAGAGGTATTACAGAAGCATCACTTAGCAGACCCCCTGAAGGTCTTTGAAATTCTAAGTAGAAAGGAGTTATTGCCAGAAGACTGGTTTTTTGAGCTTGAAAAATCTCAATTTCCTAAGGATTTTACCGAAAAAGAACAAATGGAATGCGAGGTCCTATTAAGATCAGAGCAATTTCCTGAGAATAGATGCGATTTAACAGATTTAGAAGTCTTTACAATTGATGCAGAGGAAACAGAAGACTTTGATGATGCCCTAAGTGTAGAGTTTCAGCACAAGCAAACTATCTTGTGGGTCCATATTGCTGGTGTATCTACATTTGTAAAACCATATTCACCCCTATGGGAAGGAGCTTTGCAGAGGGCAAGCACGCTTTATTTGCCTGAAGGAATTATTCCCATGTTTCCCTTTCCCTTATCCCATGGAAAATTTAGTCTTCGAAGGGGAGAGCCAAGGGTAGCCTTGTCTTTTAAATTTATCCTCAACGAAAGTGGAGAGGTTTTGAACTTTCACATAATACCCTCGATTGTAAAGGTTAAACAGAGGTATACCTATGAAGAGGTTGATTCTTTTCTGCAAGGTGGTGACCCCTTTTGGAGAAGGCTCTATGAGCTACTTATGTTCCACAAGAAGAGACGTTATGCCCAAGGGGCCTTCGCTATTATTTTGCCTGAAGTAAATGTAAAGGTTAAACCTAATGGAGAGATAAGCGTGGAAAGGTTGGAGATGACTCCTTCCCGAGATCTCGTAGCTGAAGCTATGATTTTGACTAATTATCATTCAGCTAAATTTTTAGCAGAGCATGAGATTCCAGCCTTGTACCGTGCACAAAGGGAGCCCTATCAGATTGTAGAAGGGGTAGAGGTCTCTCTCTATCACCAAATATTACAGCTTAAATTTATGGCAAAATCTGAGATTACTTTGGAGCCAGCCTATCATTCAGGTTTAGGGCTTAGTTGCTATACCATGGTGACCTCACCCATTCGCAGATTCCTTGATTTATTAGTGCAGTATCAAATAGAAGCTTCTTTAGAAGGCAAGGCGCCGCTATCCAAGGAAGAGCTCCAAAAGTTGCTCCCAGATGTCCAAAGTAATCTCCAGAGGGCTCAGTATCTTCAAACCAAGAGAAAGAGATATTTTCTTCTGAAATATCTTGCCCAACACTTGACAGAGTTAACTCTTAAAGGGATTATCATGGAAATTCAGGGAAACAAGGCCAAGATATATCTACCAGAATATAATCTAACTGGTGAGCTTTTGGGCCTTACGAGGGACTACTATTCTGGACAGGAGATAATGGTAGGGCTCGAAAAGGTAAACCCTCTTCAGGAGGTTCTTCGCCTAAGGTTAATTTGAGGCTTTCTTGATCTATTTCGTAGGTATTACCCTCTCTCTTTTTGGCCCTATACATGGCCTGATCAGCTCTGTTTATAAGGTCGGTGACACTCTTTTCTAAATCACCTCTATCAATGAGCTGAGCTATACCTACGGATAAAGTAACAGGGCCAAAGGATTTATTTTGCCAGCTTGAGAAGATTCTTTCCACTATCTTTATAGCCCTTTTCCAGTCTGTATAGGGGAGGATAACCATAAATTCGTCCCCTCCATAACGGCAAGGCTTATCTACTTTGGCCCTGGTATCTCTAAGGAGGATTTCACCAATAGAGATGAGGATCTTATCTCCAGCTTTATGGCCATAGGTATCATTATAATATTTAAATTTGTCCAAGTCTATCATGAGCAGAGTAAGAGGGTAGTCTTGTCTAAGGGCTCGATAAGCCTCTTCTCTAAGAGAGACTTCAAAGTATCTACGATTATAGATACCTGTTAACCCATCTTCAATAATATTTCTTTCAATTTTTTTAGCTAAGTAATATTGCCTCAAAAGACGCCAGAGCCTTGCTCTAAACTCTCCGATAGAAAAGGGTTTAAAAATAATTTCATCAGCTCCTTCAGAAAAAAGAGAGGAGATGTTCATATTTTTATGGAATTCCACCATGCCGTAAATTAATAGATCTTTTTTCATTTTTTTGGCTTCCCTTATAATCTCTAAATCCTCTGCCTCGCCTGTTTCAATAGCCAAAATTAAGAGGTTATAAAAGTTTTCTACAAGGGTTTTTAAAAGGTTTTTATGGCTGGGATAAATAGTTACTTCAAGATCTGCTTCTTTGAGTACCTCGGCAAGAAGTTCTGCCATAAAGGTATCTGGTTCATAAAGCAAAATTTTGATCTCTTCCCCTAATTCATCTTTAATTTTTTTTACCCAGTTGCTTATACTCATAGGCCTTTTCTCTTTTTAAAATAGTCCCTCAAAATTAAATCATGATCAAAAACTAAATTTAGAAAAGGGATATTTTCAGGTTGAACAATTAAAGCCCTCTTGGCATCGTCTTTTCCTCTTAATTCCCCTTTACCTTTGGCAATAAAGACAGTGGATATAGTATGAAAGCGGGGATCTCGCTTAGGATCAGAATAACAGCCTAATAGTTCCATTAATTCTACATCTAAATTAGTTTCTTCTTTGGCCTCTCTTATGGCTGCCTCTTCCAAGGTCTCTCCATATTCCACAAATCCACCGGGAAGGGCAAGCCCAAGGGGTGGATTTTTCCTCTCAATAAGCACTATACCACCCTCATATTCAATGACGAGATCCACAGCAGGTAAGGGATTTCTAAAGGGCTTAAAAGTTTCAGGGTGTCTGTCTTTAAGGATTTCTACCATTTCCTCATGGATGAGTCCATTTGAAGCAATAATGGTATCTTTAAAGGGATTAAAGGGTTCTCCCAGATAATCCGTAACTGTGCCACCTGCCTCTTTAACCAAGAGGATCCCAGCAGCAGTATCCCAGGGTTTAAGGTAAGCTTCAAAAAAGCCGTCATAACGACCTGCAGCTACATAGGCCAGATCTAAGGAAGCTGCTCCATATCTTCTCACCCCACGAGTGCGCACCATAAATTCTTCAAAGGGAAGGATGAAATGTTTTGGCTTTTCCATGATTTTAGCCACAGGAAACCCTGTGGCTAAAAGGCAATTTATAAGTGGAGCCCTAGAAGATACTCTTAGAGCCCTTTCGCCAAGATAGGCACCTTTGCCCCTCTCTGCCCAAAAAAGTTCTTCAGTAACAGGGTTGTATATTATACCAATTTCTGGCTGATCCCCATGCATTAAGGCCAAGGAGATGGCAAACCAAGGTAAGCCATGGGCAAAATTAGTGGTCCCGTCTAAGGGGTCAAGGAGAAAATAGTAACCTTTAACTGCATTAATCTGCCCTTTAAAAGATTCTTCGGCGATCAAGGGGATCTCAGGGAAATCTCTTTGTAAGGCCTCTCTGATTGTGGCTTCAACTCGGAGATCTGCTGTTGTGACAAGATCTATAACCCCTTTATGATTGATTTCAAAATTTCCGCCATAGAATTCTTTCAGTATCTTTCCTGCCCTGATTACAAGGTTTATCAATTGAGACAGCATATCCTTTTATTTTTTGTCTGAACTTTTAACGAGTTTTCACAATAAAAGCATAAAAAAATTTTTTTTCAACAGGCAAAGAAATTTATTTTAGCCCCTACAACCAAGTTGGCTTGAAACTCAGGAATTCAGAGAAGAGCTTAAAGGGGGCTTGACAAACCTTGAAAAAGGTTTAATATTGAACCCAAAGGGCCGTTAGCTCAATTGGTAGAGCAATGGACTCTTAATCCATAGGTTGGAGGTTCGAGTCCTCCACGGCCCATTTGAAGTGATTATCTTCTCACCTATTTTCTCATACCTCTAAAAATCTTATAAATTGCTGCAAAATTCTCCTTATCAGCCCTTTAGGCATTAGCAAGAGCAAAAAGTTCCTGGTCAAGCTACCGAGAAAAAGCGGCTTTCTTTTTATCCAGGCGAGTTCCTAAAGATAATGTAAATCACTTCAAAGGCTTTTCAATCACCACGTACCGACAAGTTAAGTAATACCTGTAAGGCATATATAACACTCCCCATTTTGTAAAATTCCACGACTTTGTCTAAATTCTCTTGCAAAATTGAGATAATCTCTTATATTGCAAAGTATGCCCTTGCCCGATAGAAAAGGATATTTTGGTCCCTTTGGGGGACGCTTTGTTCCAGAGACCCTTGTCCCTCTCATACTTGAACTGGAACAATTTTACCAAAAGATATCCAAGGATAAAACTTTCTGGCAAGAATTTAAGGAACTTTTACAAGAATATGCAGGAAGACCAACCCCTCTTTATTTTGCCAAAAATCTCTCCCAATATTTAGGGGGACACCTCAAAGTCTATCTAAAGAGAGAGGATCTGCTCCATACTGGAGCCCATAAACTTAATAATACCATTGGCCAAGTACTTTTAGCCAAAAAAATGGGTAAGAGCAGGATTATTGCAGAAACCGGGGCTGGTCAACACGGCGTGGCTACAGCTACCGCCTGTGCTCTCCTCGGTCTCAAATGTGTTGTCTATATGGGTGCAAAGGATGTTAAGCGTCAAGCCCTAAATGTCTTTAGAATGAAACTGCTTGGTGCCGAAGTAATTCCAGTAGAATCTGGAACTAAGACCCTTAAGGATGCCATTAATGAAGCTCTAAGGGATTGGGTTACCAATGTAGCGAATACCTTTTATGTTATAGGTTCAGTAGTTGGGCCCCATCCCTATCCAATGATGGTAAGGGATTTCCAAAGTATTATTGGTAAAGAGACAAAGGCCCAAATCCTTAAAAAAGAAGGAAGACTGCCAGATTACATCTTTGCTTGTGTAGGTGGTGGCTCAAATGCTATGGGGATTTTCTATCCCTTTGCCAGAGATAGAAAGGTTAAGTTAATTGGGGTTGAAGCAGCTGGACACGGACTTGAAAGTGACTACCATTCTGCAACCCTCACTAAAGGAGAACCTGGGGTGCTTCACGGCATGTTAACCTATCTACTTCAAGACAAGGTTGGACAAATTAAAGGAGCTCACTCCATCGCCCCAGGCCTTGATTATCCAGGTGTAGGCCCAGAACACGCCTATTTTAAAGAGTCAGGAAGAGCTACCTATGTAGCAGTGAGAGATGAAGAGGCTTTAGAGGCCTTCCAAATCCTTTCTGAGACAGAGGGGATTATTCCTGCTTTAGAATCAGCCCACGCTATCGCCTATCTCTTGAAGGCTGCTAAAGATATGCCTTCAGGCTCTATCGTAGTAGTCAATCTATCTGGACGTGGAGATAAAGATGTTGCACAGGTAAAGGATTATTTGGAAAGGGGTGAACTTTGAAGTTAGTAGGAGCCACTCACATAGAAAATAGAATAAGGGCTTTCAAAAGGGAAGAGAGAATACCTATAATTCCTTACATCACAGCCTTTGATCCAGATAAAGAGGCAACTCTGGAACATCTAAAGTATCTTGCTGAGGCTAATCCTGCTGTCATAGAACTCGGTTTTCCCTTCTCCGATCCCGTCGCTGATGGCCCAACTATACAAAAAGCTATGGTAAGGGCTTTAGCGCAAAATCCTACCGTAGATGAATATTTGAAAATTGTTTCTCAATTTAAAAATTTATATCCCCATATCCCCGTTGTATGCATGACCTATTACAATATTGTCTTTAGGAGAGGCCTAAAGACAATGGTTGAGGAGGCAGTAAGGGCGGGTCTTGACGGTTTTATTATCCCAGACCTACCCTTAGAGGAGGCTTCCTCCTGGCTTAAAGCCAACAGAGGCTATAATTTAGCCACTATTTTCCTTGGTGCTCCAACCTCCTCTCTTGAACGCATCAGAAAAATTGCCTCAGCTTCAACCGGTTTCTTTTACTATGTCTCTCTTACTGGGATCACTGGTGCCAGGACCAAACTCCCTGAGGATTTAGTTGAGCGGCTAAAAGCGATCAGGTCCCTCATCAAAAGACCCTTAGCTGTGGGCTTTGGAATTTCCAGGCCTGAACATGTGGCTATGCTTAGATCTTATTGTGATGCCATAGTTGTGGGTAGTGCCTTGGTTCAAATCATAGAAAAAGAGGGAAAAAAAGCGGGTCCAAAGTTAAGGGATTTCTTAAATAAACTCACCTATGAAAGTTCTCAAAGTTAGAGTTAAGCCTCCTTATGAAATCCTCATTGATAGCGGACTCCTTGATAAAATTTGTGAAGACCTACCTACAACCCTTGATTTTGGTAAAGTAGCTCTTATTACAGATTCTAAAGTAAAGGAACTTTATGGAATAAGGCTTTTAGAAAGCTTAAGAGGAGCTGGCCTCAAGGCTGAAATATTTGACTTTCCTGAAGGAGAGGCCTCAAAAAATATAAATACGGTAATTAATCTTTCCAGGGCCTTAATTAGTAAAGGCTTTGATAGAAAAGATTTGATCCTTGCCCTTGGTGGAGGTGTTGTTGGAGATGTGGCAGGTTTTTTGGCCAGTATCTATCTTAGAGGTGTGCCCTATGTGCAAGTGCCTACCACTCTACTTGCCCAAGTTGATTCCTCTATCGGTGGAAAAACAGGTATAGATCTTCCCGAAGGGAAGAATCTCCTTGGCACTTTCTACCAGCCAAGAAAAGTTTACATTGACCTTGATGTGTTGCAAAGCCTACCTGAAAGGGAAATAAAAAATGGCCTTGCCGAGATTATCAAATATGGCTGTATACTTAAAAAAAAGATCTTTAAACTTCTCCAGAGAAGAGCTAAAGTAGTATACCGCCTTGACAAAGAGCTTTTTCAGGAGTTAATCTATCAGAGCTGTGCTACTAAAGCCTTTGTGGTTACAAAGGATGAGAGGGAAAGCGGCTTAAGGAGGGTCCTTAATTTTGGTCATACCCTTGGACATGCCCTTGAGGCCCTTTCAAACTATACCATTCCTCATGGCTTAGCCGTAGCCGTTGGTATGACCATTGAGGCCAAACTTGCAGAGATCTTAAGGGTAAATGAAGAACCTTTGTATGTGCCCATAGTCAACCTACTATCTTCCTTAGAGATGCCCTATCGTATTAGTCATTTAAACCTCTCTCTTAACAAAGAGGAAATCCTTGAGGTTATTAAAAGAGATAAAAAGATTTGGAAGGGGATCTTGACCATAGTCCTACTCAAAAAGATTGGAGAATATACTTTCTATGAAAATCCTGCACCAGAGGCTATAAAAAGGGCTATAATGGAATGTATGTGAGGTTTATTATATGGATAATAACCTTTATGAAAAATTAAAGGATAGAACCTTTTACAAGGTATGCGCTTCTGGTAATGATTTCGTAGTCCTCCTTAATTATGACCAAGCAATCACACCCGATGAGGCTAAAATCCTTGCCTCAAAGCTATGTAGAGCAAAATTTTCTATTTCTGCAGATGGCTTTATCCTCATTGAAAGGCCTACTCAGGAAAGGGCCCATGTTGCCTGGAGATTTTATAATGCCGATGGTAGTGAAGCAGAGATGTGCGGAAATGGAGCAAGGGCTGTTGCAAGACTCCTCTCTGAACTTGGACTCGTCCCCAACCCCTTTTACCTTCAAACCTTGGCAGGGCTCATATATGCAGAGATTAGAGGAAATAGGGTTAAGGTTGCCCTTACCAAGCCAAAGGACCTTAAACTAAACATTACTTTGAGAACAGAATACGACTGGTATCTTGCCCACTTTGTTAACACGGGTGTCCCTCATGTAGTCTTGTTTTGGGAAAAGATTGAAGAGGCTCCTCTGGAAAAACTGGGTCCAAAAATTAGATATCATGAGCTCTTTAGCCCTGCTGGAACCAATGTAAATTTTATAGAGTTAATTTGTGAAGATAATCAAAAATACCTAAAGATTAGGACCTATGAAAGAGGTGTAGAAGGAGAGACTTTAGCCTGTGGAACTGGGGCCAGTGCCAGTGCTTACGTGGCTTATAAACTAAATTTAGTTGAACCGCCAGTGAGGGTACTAACAAAAGGTGGAGAATACTTAGAAATTGATATTGATAAGGAGAATGAGCAGATTTATTTAGAAGGGGAAGCAAGGATTATATTCCAAGGGAAAATATATCCAGACGCCTTAAAATAAATTAAATTAACATGAGGTGGAGCTATGGGTGAGATTGTCACAAAACTAAAAGGATCAATTGTAGCCCTTGTAACCCCCTTTAAGGAAGGAAAAATAGATGAAAAATCTTTTAGAAATCTCATACAGTGGCATTTAAAGGAGGGCACTCATGCCCTTTTAGTATCAGGAACAACAGGAGAGTCTGCTACCCTCACAGATGAGGAAAAGAAGCGTCTTTTTGAAATAGCTCTGGAAGAGGCCAAGGGTAAAGTGCCCCTCATCGCAGGAACAGGGACTAATGATACGGCTAAGACTTTGAAACTTACCAAAATGGCAGAAGAGATGGGCATGGATGCAGTGCTTTTGGTAACACCTTATTATAATAAACCTACTCAAAAGGGTCTTTATGAACATTACAAATACATTGCCACTAATACCCAAATCCCTATTATTCTCTATAATGTGCCTGGACGGACAGCAGTTAATCTCTTACCAGATACAGTAGCTAAACTTGCTAAATATCCAAACATAGTGGCCATTAAAGAAGCCTGTGGTGATCTAAAACAAGTGAGCGAGCTTTTACTTAGTTGTCCACAGGAGTTTGTAGTCCTATCAGGTGATGATTTTACTGCCTATGCAACTGTTGTTCTGGGAGGCAAGGGAGTAATCTCGGTTGCTGCCAATGTCATGCCTAAAGAGATGGCCCAGTTCATGAATGCTGCCTTAGAGGGGAACCACCATAAAGCTCGGGAACTCCATTATTATCTCTATCCCCTTTTTAAGATACTTTTTATAGAAACTAATCCTGTGCCTGCCAAGGAAGCCCTCTATCTTATGGGTATGATTGATACCCCTGAAGTTAGATTGCCTCTTACAGGATTAAGTGAAAATTCCTTCGACCAATTGAAGAAGGTGCTGCGTGAAATATATAAACTTATTTAGTGTTCCACGTGGAACATCGTGAACGATACCACGTCTTTTATTTTTAAAGTTTTACGAGATAGCCTTTTTTTTAAAGATCTACCTACTGATGTTTTAACTTCCTTAGCAGAGATTGCCATATTAAAGGAATATGAAAAAAATGAAGAAATTTTTTATGAGGGTGAAAAGGCCTTAGGTTTTTTTGTAATCCTTGACGGATTTGTTAAGATTTATAAGATATCTTCCAAAGGCAAAGAACAAATCATTCATATCTTTGGGGCTGGAGAAATTTTTGCTGAGGTAGTTTTGGCAGGATTGAAAGCTTATCCTGCAAATGCAAAGGCCTTAACCCAGGCAAAGCTTGCTTTTTTCGAAAAGAATAGATTTCTTAATCTTATCCAGAGAAATCCTCAGATGGCCCTTGTTATTATTGGAGTCTTCGCCCACAGGCTTAAAAATTTGTTACAGATTATTGAAAATCTAACCTTAAGGGAAGCACATGAGAGATTATTAAGCTATCTCTGGGATCTATCAGGTTATGGTTCCTCTGATAAGATTAAGCTAAATATCTCTAAGTCCCAGCTTGCCTTACTTCTTGGTATCACGCCAGAGACCCTTTCCAGAATCTTTCAAAAATTTAAGGAAGAGGGCCTTCTGGAGATCAAACAAAGGGAGTTGAGACTTATAAATCTTGATAAATGGAAGTCTCTAATAAAAACGCTCACTTAAAAAGGTTCGTTCCCCCTTTGAATGGCTTTTTGAAATTTTAAAATTTAAAAATTTATAGGTGAATACATGGCTGAGCTTAGATTTCTTGTCTATTTAATTGATCTTCAGCAGAATAAAAGATCCTTTAAAGGATGGCTAAGGGTAACGGTAAATGAGGCTTCCCTTGAAGAGGAACTTATAAAACTCAAAGAAGAGTTTATAAAGAATGGAAGAAACATTATTATGAAACACTTTAGTGATCAAGAAAGGTATAATATTGCTTTTATATCTGAAATAGATGTTCATAGTGACCTTCTACTGTATGAGTATGAAGTTAGGGGGCATAGGATACAGGTTTTATATCGCTATGTGGGTAGAATAGAATATATTATTAGTAAGATTTTCCCTTTTTTATACGCCCTTTTTTGAGTGGAGCCGCTCTTAAGACCATGTTCCACGTGGAACATGGGGGTTATTTTAATAGGTGTTCATTCCCTAAGGATACCCTTTTTAACCCGTCTTTTTTAGCCGCTATTAAAGCTGCATAGGCCTTTTCTTTGGCTAAGAGAGGAAGATCTTTCCTGTGGAATTGTGGGGAAAAGGCAAGGAAGTCCATAGGGTATATCTGGATTGATTTTAGCTTTCTCATCTTTTGACATGCGAAGTGTTTGCTATAAGTAAAGGCACTTCTTTTCTTTCCTATCTCCAATGTCTTCACTATTAGAGCCGGTTAATGCATAATGAATTTCTGGGCTCAAGGGCTAAAGACCAAATTTAACGATGCTCCCAGAAATAAGAGTATGTTCTATGACCTTAAGAAGAAGTCTGGGGGCTAAATAGACCGTTTTTTTCAACATATAGGAAATATTCTACCTTGTATTCTTTTTGTAATCTACTGACTAACCTTAGTGGCAAAGGAGGCCTGTGTGATAAAGGACTCCAGTGAATAAAGAAAGGTAGGAAACATTCACCTTAAGAGCAAGAAGCAGAACTTCAGGGCCTTTGTCCTCTTTTTTTATATTCTGGACAAAATTTGTAGGCAAATTTGGGGGTAGCTACACCCTATACCTCATGGGAAAAGTCATTGTGCTATGCAATTTGTGGGGAGAGGGCATAGTAACAGAAGTATTACCCTCTTTTACATCCAGGATTTATTAAAGAGCACCCCCTTCTCATGACTAATCCACAAAAGCGTTTTTTTTATTTAAAGTGTATATCTTCTGAGGCAATTTTGGCAAATAATAGCATCTTGACTTTCTGAAGATTCCTTAGACAAGTCAAATTTATCCTTTTTTATTAGATAAGGGTTGGCAGTGAGTATTTCCAACAGATCTTATATAACTTTTTGAATATCAATGTTTAATAAACGTTAAGTGTATACATAAATATTTTTATAGATGGGGCGGGTTATTAGATTTAAAGGGTTTCGAAAAAAGGGGGTGGGGCCTTGAAATTTTTTAAGGGTTAATTTATATTATATTAGGCTCTTTGATAGGAAAGGAGAGGTTGAGAAACAAAGCGTAGGCATTCAAGCTTAGTTTTTTGGCAGTAGTAGCTAGTTGACAAATCCGAAATAGGTATTATTTTTTATTTTGTTGATTGATCTTTAATAAGTTATAGAGTTGAGACCTCTTGACAATTTTTAAATCAAGGTTAAAATTTAAATAGCTCTTTGAAAATTGAATAGCGCTTGACCTTGGGCCCAGTTTTGGAGCAGGATCAAATTTTACCTGAGGGTTTGATCCTGGCTCAGGGCGAACGCTAGCGGCGCGCCTAACACATGCAAGTCGTGCGGGAAAGGGTTTCGGCCCTAGTACCGCGGCAGACGGGTGAGTAACACGTGAGTAACCTGTCCTCGGGTCTGGGATAACCATCCGAAAGGATGGCTAATACCGGATAAAGTCACTGGGCGCAAGCTCAGTGATGAAAGGGGGCCTCTGCATAGCAAGCTCCTGCCTGAGGAGGGGCTCGCGGCCCATCAGCTAGTTGGTGGGGTAACGGCCCACCAAGGCTATGACGGGTAGCCGGCCTGAGAGGGTGGTCGGCCACACGGGCACTGAGACACGGGCCCGACTCCTACGGGAGGCAGCAGTGGGGAATCTTGGGCAATGGGCGAAAGCCTGACCCAGCGACGCCGCGTGGGGGAAGAAGGCCTTCGGGTCGTAAACCCCTGTTCTGGGGGAAGAACCTGGCTGCGATGAATAATCGCAGTCAGCTGACGGTACCCCAGGAGAAAGCCACGGCTAACTGCGTGCCAGCAGCCGCGGTAATACGCAGGTGGCGAGCGTTGCCCGGAATTACTGGGCGTAAAGGGTGCGTAGGCGGCAAAGTAAGTCACTGGTTAAAGCCCAGGGCTCAACCCTGGAAAGGCCAGTGATACTGCTTTGCTTGAGGGCCGGAGAGGCTGGCGGAATTCCCGGTGTAGGGGTGAAATCCGTAGATATCGGGAGGAACACCGGTGG
>CAZBLU010000013.1:4065-35841 GCA_964493015.1 uncultured Caldimicrobium sp. | reverse complement strand
GGATGGCTCCTATGCATACCTCAAAGGGGGTTTCAGCTGGCCACCAGCCTTGAGGCCCAAAATGTGTATATAACCTATGGTAGATTTCTCTTAAAACCTTAGCCTTCATCAACAAACTGAAGCACCCTTGTGCCTGACAGGGTATCGTAGACCTTATAGCCCAGGCTTAAGAGCTCCAAGCGAAGCCTATCTGCCTCTTCAAAACGCCCCTCTCTTTTGGCTGTATCTCTTACCTTGGCTTTCCCTAAGATTTCTTCCTCTAAAACTTCTTGAGGAAATAGAAAAATTTGAAAAACCCTATTAAACCTTTTCAAGACTTCAAAGAGGCGGTCTTTAAATCCAGGGGGTAATCCTTTTTCTGCTTGCTTATAAAGATTCTTCAAAAATTTGGTAAGCTCAGAGAGGGCAAGAGGAGTATTGAGATCTTCTTTTAGAGCATCTAAAAAGGCTTTCTCAAAGCCTTCTAACTCCTGCCAGAGTTCCTCTCTTTCCCCCTCAGTAAGCACTGCTTCTTTGGCGAGATAGAGATAGGCTAAATAGGTTTCCAGTCTCTCCATCAATTTCTGGGCTGCTTCTAAGGCCTTCCAGGAAAAATTAAAGGGACTACTGTAGTGGCTCTGCAGCATATAGAGTCTCAGGGTTCTACCTTCAAAGCCCCTTTCCCGAATCTCCTCAAGGGTAATTCTATTCTCTGAGGAGAGTTTTTTGCCCTTGTAATAGGTGAGTTCTGTATGTAACCAGTAATTAGCCAGCTCTTTACCTGTTAGCGCCTTAGCTACTGCCCTTGTGTTTTCATGGTGGGGAAAAAGAAGGTCTCTTCCACTGGTATAGAGATCAAAGTTTTCACCAAGATACTTCAGCGCTAAGCAGGCACAGTGTATATGCCAGGTAGGCCTTACCCGTCCAATGTGGGTTTCCAGAAAATATCCTGCCTTCATCTCTAAGATATGCACCCTCTTCAAAAGGGCAAAATCGTAAGGCTCTTCCTTTTCATATTCCTCCTGATCCACAGTTAGACCTGCCTTTAGGCCCTTTAAATCAATCTTAGAGAGTCTCCCATAGTCCGGAAAGCGAGAAACATCAAAATAAAGGGCGGAAAACTTTTCATAGGCCTTGTGTTTTTCATAGAGCTTAAAAGCAAGGGCCTTCATTTCCTCAAGGTTTTCACTCACCTTAGGATAGAGATCAGCTTTTTCAATGCGTAAAAATTTTAGGTCTTCATAAAAGGCTTGTTCCACTTCCTCAGTGAGCTCTTTCAAGGGTCTTCCAGCCTCTAAGGCGGTCTGTATAGTCTTATCATCAAAATCAGTAAGATTAACCACATGATAGAGCTGATAGCCCCTTAGTTTGAGATATCTTTTTAAGATGTCCACAGTGAGTAGTCTGCGGTAAAGACCTAAATGAGGCCTTCTATTGAGAGTGGGCCCACAGGTATAAATCTTGACAATAGGAGGTTCCTTAGGTATAAAGGGCTCCCTCTTTTGCGTGAGGGTATTAAAGAGATAAAGTTCTCGTTTTTCCTCTTGGATATCAAAGGTCCACAGGGGGGTAGAGAGGTATCTCTCTCCATTGTCTGGGAAGATGACTATAATTTGACCTTCCTCTATTTCTTGAGCAAGATGCAAAGCCCCAGCAAGAGCTGCTCCAGCACTCATGCCCACAAAAATGCCCTCCTTTCTGGCAAGCCATCTTGCCATCTCATAGGCCTCTTCGTCGTGGACATTGATGACCTTGTGAAGGAGCCTTCGGTCAAAGATCCCAGGTGGAAAGGATTCCTTCATATTTTTAAGGCCCTGGATTTTGTGCCCAGGAAAGGGCTCAATGCCAACCACTTTAAAAGGGAGAGCATGGTCTAAAGCATAACGGGCAATACCCATGGCTGTGCCAGTGGTCCCAAGGCCACAGACCACATAACGGACCTTTCCCTCTGTTTGAGCCCAGATCTCAGGCCCAGTAGTACGATAGTGCATCTGCCAGTTAGCTGGATTGTTAAATTGATCAGGACAAAAGTATTTTTCAGGCTCTGCTCTCACCAAATCATAAACAAACTCTATAGCCCCATCTGTGCCCTTATGAGCTGGTGTGAGAATTATATCGGCTCCAAAGGCCTGCATAATCTTTCTTCTCTCAAGGGAGGCAGACTCTGGCATGGCAATCACACAGCGGTATCCTTTAGCTGCACATACCATAGCAAGACCAATTCCAGTGTTTCCACTTGAGGCCTCGATAACTATCTTTTCAGGATTGAGTAATCCCCTGGCCTCAGCATCCTCAATCATAGCTAAGGCAATCCTATCTTTTATAGAACCTCCTGGATTTTGTCCCTCAAGCTTTCCCCATATCTCTACAGAACTCTTGACTTTCACTTTATTTAGTTTAATAATAGGTGTATTACCAATTTTGGCTAAGATATGAGCATAGCGCATCAAATCGCCTCCTTATTGGTTATCTATCTATTCTATCTTACTTTTCTTTTCTCTCAAGGCTTTGGCTTCACCTCTCTTCAACCTCAGAAGGCCATCTATTTTCAAAACAGGACCTATAAACTCAAAGAGGGAGATACTCTCGTTGACCTTGCTGTTACCTTTAAAATAGGCTATCAGGCCCTAATTCTTGCTAATAGTGATGTGGATCCCTGGGTCCCTACCCCTGGAAGAGAAATCCTCTTACCTTATCAAATTCTCTTACCCTCAGACTATATCCCTAAAAAGAATCCCTTCCTACTCATAAACTTGCCAGAGATGCGCCTTTACTATTTTCAGCAAGGGAAATTTCTCACCTTTCCTGTTGGCATTGGAGACAAAGGGAAACTCCCTCCAGAGGGCCTCTACTACATTAAGCGGAAACAAAAAAGGCCCTTTTGGTATCCCACAGACTCTATCCGAGCCGAAGAGCCAGACTTGCCTAAGGTTGTCCCCCCTGGGCCAGATAATCCCATGGGGGAATATGCCCTCTATTTAAATAGAGGGCTTTATGCCATTCATGGCACTAATAAGCCTCACAGCATTGGTAGAAGAACCACTCATGGCTGTTTCCGTTTATACCCAGAACATATTGAATATCTTTATACCATAGTGCCTCTAAAAACACCTGTTCTGGTTATATATGATCCCTATAAGTTGGCTATAGAAGGAAATAAAATCTACTTACAGGCCTTTCCAGATCTGGAAAAACGCATTTCTAACCCCCTTAAACATATCTTACAAAAACTTGATCTCATGACCAAAGACCTCAGAGCAAGTTATCAAATAAATCTCTTGCTTTTAGATCAAATCTTAGAAAAACCCGATGGACTGGTGTATCATATAGGAAAAATTATTCCCCTAAGGATTAATTCTCCTTCTCTTAGGGACCCATAAAAAAGTAAGGGCCCTACTTTCAACCTCTTCAAGGTATCCTGCTTGAAATAGGGTTTTAACAGCCTCAATATGTAGCTTATGGCCCGAATATTCAGCCTCAATCTCAGCTAAAAGGGGAAGCCCAAGGGTATAAAGATCTCCCACTATGTCTAACACCTTATGGCGCACAAATTCATCAGGGGCTCTCAATCCCTCCTTATTAAGCACACCTTCCTCATCAATCACTATGGCATTAGAAAGGGTTCCCCCCTTGAGGATGCCCTGTCTTTTCCTTTCCTCTAAAAGGGCTTTAAACCCAAAGGTCCGAGCAAAGGAAAGCTCACTTATATACGCCTTAGGACTAAGCCTGAAGGTATATGCCTGCTCGCCAATGAGAGGATGTTTAAAATTGATTTTTGCTTGAATCTTTAGCTCATTATGGGGCCTAAAGCTTATACGGCCAACCCCATTCACCATCTCAAAGGGCCTCTTAAGCACAAATTTTCGTCTTGGGGCTGGCAATAATTGATATCCCCTCTCCTGGATCTTTTTAATAATGGGCAATACTGAGCCATCAAGGAGAGGGATCTCTTCCCCATAAACCTTTATTAAGGCATTATCAATGCCAAGCCCATGCAGGGCAGAGAGGAGATGTTCAATTAGGATGATACTGGTATCCCCGTCAGTTATAAGGACAGCCCCCTCTAAACCAAAAACATTCTGGGGCGTAAGCTTTATTTGGGGTTTCCCTACTAAATCAGCCCTTTCAAAAATTATCCCTTCATTTTCTCTTAAAGGGTGTAGTTCCACCCGAATTTCTCTCCCACTAAATATCCCCTCTCCCTCAAAATAAATAGGCCCAGCAAGCGTTCTCTGATATTCCATTGACTACTCCCCAAGTATTTGGTCAATGTTCAAATAACAAATTTTATGCCAGTTTATCTTTTCTTAAAGAGCAAGGAAAATTAAGGGCATAATGGCTTCTTGTATCCTCTCACCTGTGGTTAAAAAAAGACAGGGTGTGAAAAATTTTTAGCTCTCAAGAGGAAAAGAGATATATCCTTTTAGACAGAATTACTCCTTTCACCTTTCCTTTAAGGGTTCTCCCAAGGAGAGGGGTGTTTTTACTTTTAGAGTGTATGACCTCCTCAGTTACCTTCCACTCTTCTTCAGGATCAAAGAGAACGATCTCTGCAGGAAGCCCCTCTTTAAAGGAAGGGGGGATAACTCTTAGGACTTTAGCTGGGTTTACTATTAAATATTCAAGGAGCTTAAGGGGGCTTAGCACTCCCTCTCTTACTAAGGTAAAGCTTAGGGGAAGCAAGAAGGGAAGCCCGATCATGCCAAAACTTGCAAGCTCAAATTCTACTTCCTTTTCCAAGGGGCTATGGGGGGCATGGTCGCTTGCTATGACCTCAATTAGCCCTTCCTTTAGGGCCTCTTTGATGGCCTCCACATCCTCTCTTGTTCGCAAGGGTGGATTAACCTTGGCTAAGGTATTGTAGTTGTCTACTTCCTCTTCCGTGAGGGTAAAGTAGTGAGGACAGGTCTCTGCAGTAAAGGGAACACCTTCCTCTTTTGCCCACTTTAAGAAGGGAAGATTCTCTTTAACCGAGAGATGGGCAAGATGGAGGGGCACACCTGTCTCTTTTGCCAGCAACAAGTCTCTCACTACCGCTATGGTCTCACTTGAGCTTGGAATTCCCTTTAAACCAAGCTTTGCCGAAAATTTTCCTTCATTGATCTGGCCTTTGAAACTAAGGGTTCCCTCCTCACAATGAGAGATAACGGGGAGATCAAATTGATGGGCATAAAGAAGGGCCCTCTTCATAAGGGCAGAATTAGCCACCCACTTGCCATCATCCGAGAGGGCCATCGCCCCTGCCTTTTTAAGCCTTCCAAACTCGGTAAGTTCCTTTCCCTCCTGACCTTTGGTAATAGCTGCTATGGGATAAACGGTAACCCATGCCTTTTCTCTTGCCTTCTCAAGGATATAAGTGGTCACCTCAGGGCAATCATTGGGGGGCTTGGTGTTAGGCATACAGGCCACCCGAGTAACCCCTCCATAAAGGGCTGCCTTTGTTCCGCTCTCAATGTCTTCCTTCCACTCCTCACCTGGCTCCCTTAAGTGCACATGTATATCCACAAGGCCTGGAAAGATATAAAGACCCTTTACATCTATAACTTCTGTATCTTCTCTCACTTCAATTCTGGTTGCAAGCCCTTTGATTAGGCCATCCTCTATAAGTAAATCCCCAACAAAATCAAGGCCCTGTAAAGGATCCAGTATCCTTCCACCTCTCAAGAGTGTTCTCATAGTTATTCCCCTGCAAGTAAACTAAGAAGCACAGCCATTCTAACAGCCACTCCATTTTCCACTTGATCAAGGATTACCTGAAAGGGATATTTCTCAAGCTCCTGAGAAAGCTCTATTCCCCAATTAATAGGTCCTGGATGCATAAGTAAAGCCCCCTCTTTCAAGATCTCGAGGTGTCTTGGTTTCAGTCCAAAGATTTCGGCATACTCCGTAAGGGAGGGGATGAAGGCCTCGCCATGTCGCTCCCTCTGAATCCTCAAAGCAATAACTACATCGGCCTCTCTTAAGGCCTCTTCAGGTTGTTTACAGATGCGAAAATAACCTGGCCTCACTTCAAAGTAGGGAACTTCCTTAGGATCTGGTAAAAGGGGGGCAGGACCTGTGACCATGACTTGGGATCCCATTTTCTGAAAGGCAAGAATATCGGAATGGGCAACCCTGCTATGTTTTATGTCACCCACAATAGCTATCTTTAATCCTGAGAGAGTGCCCAATTTTTCCTGAACAGTGAGTAAGTCAAGGAGGGCCTGGGTTGGATGTTCGTGTGTGCCGTCTCCTGCATTGACCACAGGAATCTTTAAGTGTTTAGCCAAAAAATGGGGAGTGCCGGCAAGATTGTGTCTTATAACTACCAAATTTATTCCTAAGGCATAGAGATTCTTGACTGTATCGAGAATAGTTTCCCCCTTTTCAAGGCTACTTCCCTTAGCAGAAAAACTCATAATATCAGAGGATAAAACCTTACAGGCCCTCTCAAAGGAAAATTTGGTCCTGGTAGAGGGTTCATAAAAGAGAAGTAAAACTACTTTACCTCTAAGGGTTGGCACCTTAGGTATAGGCCGATAGAGAACTTCCTTTAGGTTGGCTGCAAGTTTCAGTATTTCCTCAATACTCTCTCGAGAAAGGCTATAGATGTCTAAGAGATGTCTCATCCTTAAATCCAGAGTTTTTCTTTAATAAAATTCACTATCTCTTCAGGCTCATCGAGAATTTTAAATAACTCAAGATCTACCTGGCTGATCTTATTAGTGGGGAGAAGGGTCTTAATAAACCAATTATAAAGAGGTTTCCAGTAATTTTTATCCACAAGCACAATAGGCACAGGCCTTATCTTTTTGGTCTGCACTAAGGTCAAGATTTCAAACATTTCGTCCATAGTGCCAAAACCTCCAGGAAAGAAGACAAAGGCCACAGAATATTTAGCCAGCATGACTTTGCGAATAAAGAAATATTTAAACTCCAACTTCACGTTGGCATAGGGATTGGGCTCTTGTTCCATAGGGAGTTTGATATTAAGGCCTACAGAGTAGCCTCCTGCTTCAGCGGCACCTCTATTAGCTGCCTCCATGATCCCAGGCCCACCCCCAGTAATCACAGAAAAGCCTGCCTTTACCAAAAGCTTCCCCAGCTGAAGAGCCCTCTGATAATCAGGGTCTTCAGGTTTGGTTCTCGCTGAGCCAAAGATAGTTACCCCTGGGTAGACCTTTGGTAAGACCTCAAAGCCTTCCACAAATTCGGCCATAATCTTGAAGAGTCTCCAAGACTCCTTGGCTTGTAAGCCTTCAAGGACATATTGCTTTTCCTCAAGAAAACGATTTTTAAGAGTTTCGTCTTTACCCATGCAATGCCTCTTTTAAAATCCTTAAAGCCCGAGGTTCCCAATCGATATGATAAAGAAAAAACTCCTCAAGAAAGCCCTGAACCTCCCTTCCCCTCTCACTTTCCAGGGCTTCCAAAGGCTCGAATATCTCCTCTGCCTTTTTAATTCTACCAATCTTTCTTAAAAGGTCAATCTGAAATTGTTCCAAAGGCCGAGCCCTTTCATCTCGGCATTGAAAACAGAGAATACCCCCTGCTTGAGGAGAAAAATAAAAGATCCTCTTTGGTCTCTCGCCACAGCGCACACATCCCTCTAAATAGGGTTCCAATCCATTAAATTTCAGGCACATATACTCCCAGATAGTCTTAAAGCCTTCCTGCCATGCCTCTTGATCCAAGATCTTAAGATATTGGATAACAAAGTTAAACTCCTCAGAACCAAGAGGGGCATAAAAAGTTTGTTTCATAGTTTCTGCAAGATAGGAGAAAAAATAAAACTTCACTAAGTCCCTCCTTGGGCTCTCAGGGATGTAAAGAAGATCAGCAGACTCTAAGATAAGGGTTTTCCCTTTTTGAGGCCTCCTTAAATGGCATCTAATTAAAGTTAGATCCTCAAGTAGATTTAAAAAACGTCTTTTAGATTTCTGAGCCCCCTTGGCAAGAACTCTTAGCCTCCCTTTAGTGGTCAACAACTCCACAAGATAGTCAATTTCATTCACTTTGTCCTTATCTAAGACCAAGGCTTGAAGGGTAAAAAGCACCTTTTCTTAAAGATAGACCTTAATAAACTTGTTATCTTTCAGTTCTTTAATCCATTTTTCCAGGTATTCTTGAGCCTTTTTCTGAAAGAGTTCTTCATAAAGCTCCTTTTTTATTTCTTCATAAGAGGGAGGTGAGCCTGCCTCTTTTTTTATCAGCCTAATAATCTGATAGGCTTCCCCTCTCTTTAATGGCTCAGTAATCTCACCAACTTTGAGGTCCTTAAGTTTTTCAAGGATAGCCCTATCAAGCTCCTCCTCTTTGAAGACCTCTTTAACATATTGGGTTTGTTCTTTATATTCTTTAGAGAGAGCCTCCATGGATTTTCCTTTTAAAAGGGCTTCATAGAGATCTTTAACCAGGTTTTCTTCCTTCACTATAAGGAGTTCTAAATAATATTTGGGTGTAGGATCATAGGTATTAACCCTTTGCTGATAGGCCTTCTTTAGCTCCTCTTCAGGGATAGCGATTTTGTCCCTCACCATGACTTGAATAAATTTTATCTTAGTTAGACGATCTCTAAGCTTTTCTTTCTCCTCTTGACTTAGGTTTTTAATCCCTTCCGCACTCTTGGCTTCCTCTTTAAGAAAGTGTTCAAGTTCTTGCTCAGTTACCTTGATACCGTATTTTTTTGCCTCAAGGCCAATAATGGTATCTTCAATCCACTGTTCCAAAAGGTCTTTGCGAATTTTGGCCCTAAGCCTTTCTGCTTCCTCTTTGGGAATTTCTTTAGGTATATAGGCCTTATAAAAGGGCTCTGCCAATTGATCTAACTCATAAAGGGTTAAGACTTGATCCCCCACTACCGCTACTATTTTATTTATACTCTGAGAGGTTTGTCCCATAGCCCAGAGGAAAAGAAGAATGAAAAGGGCTGTAAGGCACCTCTTAAGCATATCTATTCCAGCCTCAAGGTTACATAGAATCTGCCCCTTGTGGTCCGAATACCAAGAAAAAGTCTTTTCTTATCCTTAGATTCCTTAAGAGCTTCAAAGAATTCTAAGGTATTTTTGACTCTTTTATTGTTCACCTCTTCAATCACCATACCCGGGGCGAGATTGGCATAGTCAGCTGGAGTGTCAGGTAAGACCTGTAATATAACTACCCCCTTGATATTAGGAGACAACCCCATTCTGCGAGAAATCTCTGGAGTAATATCCGAGATAACCAAACCAAATTCCTCTAACAGTTCCTGTAATTTTTCTTTTTCCGCTTTAGAAGTAATGATTCCCTTTTTGGGAGCTTCAATGATTACTTTAACTTTCTTTCTTTCATTGCCTCTCAAAATTTCAAGTTCAATTTCAGTCCCTGGCTTAAGGAGGAGGATTTGGCTTCTTAGCTCTGCAGAGTTCTTAATAGGCTTTCCATTGAGGCTAAGGATCACATCTTTTTCTTTTAGCCCTGCCTTCTCCGCAGGAGAACCAGATATAACCTCTGCAACTAAGACCCCTTCAGCAACCTTTAACCCAAACTCCTCAGCAAGAGAGGGGGTTAAATCTTGAATCACTACCCCAAGCCAACCTCTCTCAACTTTCCCCTTAGTTTTGATTTGTTCCACCACTGTCTTTACAATGTTTATGGGAATGGCAAACCCAATCCCCATATAGCCACCAGAGCGAGAAAAAATAGCGGTGTTCATACCTATAACTTCACCTCTCATGTTTAGAAGAGGCCCACCTGAGTTACCTGGATTTATGGCTGCATCAGTCTGAATGAAATCTTCAATATCAGTTATGCCAATCCCGCTTCTGCCTTTGGCACTAATGACACCCACTGTGACTGTATGAGTAAGCCCAAAGGGATTACCAATAGCCATGACCCATTCTCCTATTCTAACTAAATCTGAGTTACCAAGAGTAAGGGTAGGTAAATTATTGGCCTCTACCTTAATAACTGCTACATCAGAAAAGGGATCTGTCCCTATAACTTTACCTGCAAAGCTTCTCCCATCAAGGAGCTTAACCGTGATCTTTTGGGCCCCTTCAATCACATGGTTGTTAGTCACAATATAGCCATCCTTAGAAACAATAAAGCCTGATCCAGCCCCCCTCTCTCTATATCTGGGGGGAGAGAAAAATCTTCTAAAAAATTCATCTCCAAAGAAATCAAAGGGATGAGGAGCCTGGGGGCGAGTTACTACGCGCTCTGTCTCAATGTAGACAACCGCTTGAGCTGTTTTCTCAGCAATAGTAGAAAAGGCCTGCGATATCTTTTGGGCAAGTTGGATATTCTCATCTGTGGCAATCTTTCCATCCTCAGCTATAACTCCTATGGTTTTAAAGACATTAAAGTGATGATAGATTTCTCTGGCAAAGACCCCAAAAACAAAGACTAATATCAAGAGGAGCCATAGTTTAGAAGCTTTCCAGTTTTTCATCTCACCCTACCTCCCTTTTAAAAGTTTTTCTATCACATATTCCAAGATCATCTTTAAATTTACTACATCTTCGCGATTGTAAAGAATTAATTTCCTTAAGGAGGCCTTATCTCTCTCCTCTTTCCACCTTTTCCAGAGTTTCACGGCATCATAACCATTCATTCCTTCTGTTTCCCGAGTCAAGCCCAAGGCCTTTTCTATCTTTTTTAACCCTCCCTTGAGACCCACAAGCCTGGTAAAATGATAGAGGTCAATGTGAACACGGGGGTAGACCCTTCCTTCAAAGGCCCTTTTGATAAAGGGTATATCAAAATTTTCCCCTCCAAAGGTGATCCAGATAGGGGTTGTGGAGAGATGCGCAAGAACCTTTTCTAAATTCATATCCTTTATGAAGGGAAGATAGTGCCTTCCTTTATAGATCCCAATTAGAGTGATATCATTTCTCTCCTTAGAAAGGCCCTCAGTCTCGATGTCAAGGAAAAGGGCCTGGTCAGGAGCTTTCAAATAAAGCTTAAGTAACTCCCTTTTATCTGGCACCTTCCTTACTTTCCCTCTCTAAGTAAAGCTTGGGCGGATATTTTTGTTTAAGCCTTTCCAGAGCCCTTTCAATTACTTCCCTTTCTTTTTCTCTTAAAAGGTTCTGTTTTACCTGTTCCTTTACCTTTTCAAAGGGAAGCGTCTCTTCAGGAATTCTTTTCTCTACCTTGACAATATGATATCCATAAGGAGAGGCAATAGGCTCGCTTATCTCCCCTACTTTGAGTTTAAAGACTTTTTCCTCAAATTCTGGTAGGGTTTCCCCTCTTCTAAGGATCCCCAGGTCTCCTCCTTTCTCTTTGGAGGCGGTGTCATCGGAATGGATTTTAGCAAGCTCCTCAAATTTTGCCCCCTTAGCAAGTAGAGCTCTAATTTGCTTAGCCCTTGTAAAGGACTTCTCTCGGGTCTTATTATCAGCCTCTTTAGGCACATAAATAAGAATGTGCCTTAGCTTTACGCCCTCTGCCTCCTTATATTGAGCCTTGTTTTTTTCATAATAGGCCTTAAGCTCTTCCTCAGAAGCTTGAATACCCTTTAATTCCCTCTGGAGATACTCCTCAGCAAGGATCATCTTTTCAGCCTCCTCTATCCTTTGACGCACCTTGGGATCATCCTTTAATGTTTCTTCTTTAGCCCCTAAGGCAAATAGACTTATATTTAGCCACCTCTCTATTATTCCCCTTTCTACTTGAGGTTTTAGTTCGGGCTTTGCCTTAAGAATCTCCTTTATCTGAGGATCATTTTTCATTATCTCCTCAAGCTCTTGAGCTGATAATTTATAGGGCCCCACTTCAGCAACTACCTTCTCTGCATAGCTTTTACTGATTAAATTAACAAGGAAGAGGGTTAAGGCAACAAAGATCCCAAACTTTTTCATGATACCTCCTGTTATGCTTTTAGTTTAGTTTTTGGCGGAAAATAGCCTGAGGGCGCAGTAACTCCTGGATAAATAAGGGATTCTTTTCCAAAAAGGGAACCTGGTTGCAGAACTGCATTACAACCTGTTTGAACCCTGTCTCCAAGAATGGCCCCCATTTTTTTTAGTCCTGTAGAGAATCTAAAACCTTTGATTTCAAAGGTAATTTCTTTTTTGAGAAATTTCAAGTTTGCAAGCTTAGTGCCAGCCCCGAGGTTGACCTGGGCACCAAGGATACTATCGCCCACATAGGCAAAATGGGCTGCCTTGGCCCCAGAAAGCAAGATACTATTTTTTACCTCTGTGGTATGCCCTATAACAGCCCCTACTCCTGTGTAAACACTGCCTCTCACATAGGCTCCATGCCTTATTTGGGTATGTTTTGAAAAATAGGCTGGGGCCTCTACATAGGCCGTTGGCTCAAGGATAACACCTTCTTCAAAGAAAATCCTTCTCCCCACAATTATAGCTCCAGCATAAAGCAGGGCCCCTTTTACCTCATCCCCCTTAAAAAAGGCCCTTCCACCTTCTAAAGTAAGTTCCGTAAGTGGGATCACTTCCCCCTCAACCGTCAAGAATAGTGTCTCTGGTAAAGGTCTTTCCGTAGGGATAGATCTTGGTAGTTCTGGAAGGGTGTCCAACAGATAATTTTTTAGTTTTTTAAGGACTTCCCAGGGATAATGATCTCGCAAAAGGTCATAAATATTCTCTCTTTCCAAGGTTTCAAAGAATTCCTCTCTAATTTCTTGCCAGCCAAGCATAGGGCCTTTCTTTAAAAATTTTTTTTCTATTATACAACTAAATGAAGGGACTTGTCAAATAGAAAATCTTGCTTTAAAATTATAAATGATTTGCCCCTGTAGCTCAACAGGATAGAGCAGCGGACTTCTAATCCGCAGGTTGGGGGTTCGAGTCCCTCCGGGGGCGTTTTTAGTTTAACCTTTAGAGCCTTTATTCTATTTTGCCTCTGTAGATTATCTGGCACTGCGAACCAAAACTTGTTTTTTTATATTTAGGTGTTATATATTTATTTTTACAAATAAACTTATAAGGGGTTGGGTTATGAAGAAAAATATTCATCCTGAGTATTATGATGATGCCGTGATTAGATGTGCCTGTGGGAATGAGATTAGGGTTGGGTCAACTCGTAAGGAGATTCGTGTAGAGGTGTGTTCTAAATGTCATCCTTTCTTTACAGGAGAAACCCGTTTTGTAGACACGGAAGGAAAAATTGAAAAATTTATGAAAAAATACGCACAATTCTATAAAAAAGAAGAGGCCTAATTTTCTTATTTTTTTGGTCATGAGTTTAGCTAAGTTTTACTTGGAAAAATTGCAGGCTTTAGAGGCTCGTTTTGAGGAGCTTACTGAGAGGCTTTCAGATCCCCAGATTACCACAAACCCTGAGGTCTATGCTAAATTAGCTAAGGAGCATGCCTCCTTAGAGGAGATAGTGAAAGCTTTTAGGGAATACAAAAGGGCCTTAAAAGAAATTGCAGAAAATAAAAAGCTCTTGGAAGAGGCTGATGAAGAGTTAAAGATACTTGCTCGTGAAGAGATAAAATCCCTTGAAGAGTTGGTGGAATCCTTAGAAAAGAATCTCCCCCTTATGCTCCTTCCTAAGGATCCTCATGATGAAAAAGGGGTTATATTAGAAATTAGAGCTGGTGCAGGGGGAGAAGAGGCAGCTCTTTTTGCTGGGGAACTCCTTCGTATGTATCAACGTTATGCTGAGAGAAAGGGCTGGAAGTTTGAGATCTTAGATGCAAATGAGACGGGGCTTGGTGGTTTTAAGGAAGTTATTGCCCGTATTGACGGCAAGGGTGCCTATAGTAGGCTAAAATTTGAAAGTGGAGTGCATAGAGTTCAGAGGGTGCCAATTACCGAATCTGGAGGAAGGATTCATACTTCTACAGCCACTGTGGCTGTTTTACCTGAGGTAGATGAAGTAGAAGTGGAAATTCGTCCAGAAGATCTCAAAATTGAAACCATGAGGGCTGGAGGTCATGGGGGTCAACATGTGAATAAAACGGAAAGTGCAGTGCGTATTACCCATATTCCTACGGGAATTGTGGTTTCCTGCCAAAATGAAAGAAGTCAACATCAGAACAAGGCTACAGCGTTAAAAATCCTTAGGGCAAAACTTTTTGAATTAGCACAAAGAGAACAAATGGAAAAGATTCAAAAGGAAAGGCGTGCCCAAGTGGGAACTGGAGAGAGAAGTGAAAAAATTCGCACCTATAACTTTCCACAAAACAGGGTTACTGATCATCGCGTTGGTTTAACTGTTTATAATTTACCCGAGGTTTTAGATGGCGATTTGGACCAATTTATTGATGCCCTTATCACCCATTATAGAACTGAGGCCTTAAAGAGAGAAGAAGAAGCCTTAGGTTTGGCTGCTTAAACTTTTAGCTCTATGATTAATCATTACAAATTTGGTGAACTGGTGTATAAGGGTAGAACTTACCATAGAGATCTTATTATCCTTAAGCATGCACAGGAAGAGAGAATTATTTCTAACTGGTGGCGCAAAGAGGGCCATCGACTTCAGGTTGAGGACTTAGAAGAGGTCTTTTCCTTTAAACCAAATTTTCTGATTGTAGGAACTGGAGCAAGCGGGGTCATGAAAGTAGATCCCGAGGTTTTGGAAAAGGCTAAAGCACTCAATATCACTGTGGAAATCTATACAACCCATAGGGCTGTAGAGCGATTTAATGAGCTCTTAAACGAGGGAGTCTCTCTTGCCGGAGCCTTTCATCTTACCTGTTAATATTTTCTCAAAACTTTGCCTCACTTCATGAATTCTCTTCCTCTTAGCTTAGAAAGATTAAAAGAACTTCATTTAAGATATAAGAAATTCTTACCTGCCTTCTTTTTTGTAGCTGGGTTTATCTGGGATAGTCTTACCCTAACCCGTATTGATAGATTATCAGATAATTTGGTCCTCCTCGCCTATCTTCTTGGTGCTGGGCTCCTTATAATCATTATCAATCTTCATCAAAGTGGCCTCCTTCAAAATAAACTAATCTTACGCTTTAGCCAATGGTATCCCTCCATTTTACAATTCCTCTTTGGTGGGCTTTTTAGTAGCTATGTGATTTTTTATTTCCATAGCGCCACTTTAACCAAATCTGCCCTTTTTCTCTTGGTGCTTACCGCCCTTCTTATCCTTAACGAATTTTGGGAGAAAAAACTTCATAATCTATATCTTCAAATAGTCATCTTTTATTTTGTCTCCCTTTCTTTTTTTATTTTCTTCATACCTGTAATCATCAAACGAATGAACTATTTTACCTTTTTGAGTGCTGGTGTGCTAAGTTTCCTACTCACAGGGCTTATTCTATATATTCTTTTTCGCAAGGGAATTTTTGAACCGCCTTTAATTCTCTATAAACTTTTAGGCCTTATTTTTTCTATATTTTTCTTGGTGAACCTTTTTTACCAATTTAATTTGATCCCTCCCGTGCCCCTTTCCTTAAAATTTATAGGGATTTATAACCATGTGACCAAGACTGATGGGTCCTTTCTTCTTCAATATGAAAAGCCACCTTGGTATCTTTTTTGGAAAAAGAGTAATTATGTTGTTCATCATAGCCCAGGAGAAAAAATCTTTTGTTTTTCCTCTATCTTTGCCCCAACCGAGCTCACTAAAAAGATTTACCATCACTGGCAGTATTACTCAAAGGGGACAGGATGGCAATCTGCTGGACGTATAGGTTTCCAAATAATTGGAGGAAGAGAAAAAGGATTTAGAGGATATACCTATAAGACAGGCCTTAGCCCAGGGTTATGGCGAGTTGATGTGGAAACAGAAGAGGGTTTGCTTGTGGGTAGAATAACCTTTAAAGTTTTTAATAGAGACCCTTCAAAACCGCTAAAGTTAGAAAGTTTCACTTATTAATATAAGGCTAATCTATTCCCATCTCCAAGGGTTGCTCTTTGCGGGTTCTGGCGTATAAGGGGGCTTTGGCGGGATCTCTTGAGGTGGAACTTGAGGAGTTGGTTGCGCTTGTATAGGCTCTGGAGTTACCATTTGAGGCTTAGGAGTAATCTTTGGTAGAGTTGTAGCCTCCTTTGAAGCTGGAGGGGTAGGAGGAGGAACTGGCACAGGTTGGGAATAAATGGGTTGAGGAGTATATCTTTTCTCCTCCCTTCCAAAGGGCCAAAGGGCACTTTTAATCTTGGAGAGAAGTCCTTCTTCTTCCTTTGGGGCTTGATAGTAGTAATAGGGTGGAGGTGAGTAATTGTAATAGGGCTGTGGTGGATAGTAATACATGTAAGGCGGAGGTTGACCTGGTTGTTTTCCTGTGGCATTGTCCTTTTCTTCACGGGCAATACCAATTCTTGGTTGAGGACCAGAGAGATCAATTACTATATCTTTAGTTAATCCCTCATAGGCTGGATCTCCAATACCTCCAAAACGGGGTTTTGCCTTTTCCACAGGGGTTTCTTCTTTTGGTGGTCTTACAGGATAAAGGGGATAACCAAAATATCCCCGTTCAGGATGGGCCCTTCCTGGTATCAACCCAGGTCCTCCATAGGCTAAGGAGAGATCTTCCTGATAGAAGTCTTCTTCTTTGCCTTCTATGTATTTTTTGGCCTTTCTGGCAAAACGGGTTAGCTGGGGAATGACCTCAGATAGACCCTTTATTTCCTGAAAAAACTGCGCAGGCTTTTTGGCCTGTGAGAGATCCATGATTTGAGCATCTATACTAACAACCTCACCTATTACACTAATGCTTCCCCATATAACATAGTCTGCCCCTAATTTTTTACCTATTTCTTCAGCTACCTTTTTATCTAAAAGTGGATAGCTTTTGAGTTCTGCTTCTATCTTATCATTTTCAAGGACTGTAATTTTATCGGGAGAAAAGAGCCTACTTGTAAGCATCTCAGGAATAGCTTTTTTTAGATAGGAGAGATCTTGCTGGGCATAGATCTCAAAGGGAAAAACCAGGACCTTTTTTGGTGTTTCTGCCCAAAGGAATTCACAGACCAAAATTGCAAGAATTGATAAACTAATTACTATTTTTTTCTTCATTTTTACACCTCAAACAGTTTCTCATCCTCACATTAACACTATAATAACCATATCCCTACCCTTGTCAAGTGTAGGATGAGGGTGTGAGGGTATTCTGTAATTGTCTGGCACTACACACTTGACAAGTGTGCAAAGGGGGTCCTTTTTGTTATTTGAAACACCCTCTTTACCCTCTTGACAATATTGGTTGTAAGGTTATATTTAAAAATAAGTTGCCGAGGTGGCGGAATTAGGTAGACGCGCTGGCTTGAGGGGCTAGTGGGTGTACTCCCGTGCGGGTTCGAGTCCCGCCCTCGGCATTCTATTTCTTCCTTGGGTTCAAGATCTCTTGAAGAGCTTCCCCTAAAAGGATAAAGGAAAGAACAGTCAATAAAATAGCAAGTCCTGGAAAAAAGGAAAGCCACCAAGCTACTTCTAAAGTCTCTTTGCCCTCAATGAGGAGGTTTCCCCAGGAGGGAGTAGGAGGTTGCACTCCTATGCCCAAAAAAGAAAGGGCAGATTCAATAAGGATAGCATGCCCCATCCCTAAGGAGGCAGAGACCAAAACTGGAGGAAGGGCATTTGGTAAGATATGTTTAAAGATAATCCTAAAAGTTCCTGCCCCATAGATTTTGGCTGAAAGGACAAATTCCCTCTCTTTAAGGCTCAAAAATTCTGCCCTAACCAAACGAGCAACTCCCATCCAGCTGGTAAGACCTATCACTATCATAATGTTAACAATTGAGGGCTCAAGATAGGCAATAACTGCCAGAATAAGAAATATCGTGGGGAAACAGAGCATAATATCAATAAAGCGGGAGATTACTTGATCAATCCAGCTTCCTAAATAACCAGCAAGGGCACCCAAAAATACCCCTATAAAGATGGCTATTCCCACGGCTACTAAACTTACTTGAAGGGAAATCCTGGCACCATAGATGAGGCGGGCTAACAGATCTCTCCCTAAGAGATCTGTCCCCAAGGGATGTTCAAAGCTTGGGCCTTGGAGGATTTGGTTTACCCTTATCTCGAAAGGGTCGTGGGGATAGACATAAGGCCCAAAAAGGGCTGCAATCAGGATTAAAAGAAGGATGCTCAAGGAAAAGGCCCCACTTTTTGACTTAATCAAAGCTTTAAACATACTTAAGACTTACCACCTAATCTAATTCTTGGGTCTGCAAGGGCATAGCCAAGATCGGCAAGGAAATTCCCAAGAAGAGTTAGAAGGGAAACTAAGATGAGATTGGCCATAATTAGGGGGTAGTCTCTTGCCATTACTGCCTGCCACATGAGTTGTCCCAAACCAGGTATCCCAAAAATGGTCTCAAAGATAACGCTACCTCCAATAAGGCCAGGTAGGGATAGTCCCAGTAGGGTGATCAAAGGAAGAAGGGCATTCCTCAAGGCATGTTTGTAAAGGACTACCCTTTCTGGAAGACCTTTGGCCCTGGCATAGGTGATGTAGTCAGCCTGTAAAACCTCTACTAAGGAGTTTCTTAAATATCTCGAAAAACCAGCTATGCCTCCAAAGGTAGCTACAAAAAGGGGACAAATTAGGTGTTTGGTCCAGTCCCAAATCTTTTCGGCAAGGCTCATTTGTTCATAACCTACTACGGAGTGTAATCCTGATATAGGAAGCCATTGCAGTTTAACCCCAAAGAACATCATAAGCAAAAGGGCAAGCCAAAAACTGGGCATGGCATAGCCAAAAAAGGTTAAAAAAGTAAGCAAACGGTCTAATTTAGATCCAGCTCTTACCGCTGAAAAAACACCAAGGGGTATGCTGATTAGAAGGATTAAGAGGAGGGCTAAAGTATTAATAAGTAGAGTTACAGGAAGCCTCTCCTTTATCTTATCCCAGACAGGTCTCTGATCCAAGGAAAAGGACCTTCCAAAATCAAGTTTTATAATCCCCTTTAGCCAATTCCAGTATTGGATGTGTAGAGGCTTATCAAGTCCATACATCTTGACCAGTTTTTCCCTAAACTCTGGGGTAATCTTGGGGTTAAACTCAGTGAGAGGATCTAAAGGACCACCTGGAGCAAGATGCAGTATGCCAAAGGAAAGGATAGTTATCCCCCAAAAAGTGACCACTAAAATAAAAAACCTTTTCAAGAGATAGGATAACATTTTTTTCTCTCAGCCTCAGAGGGTTTTAAATAAAGGGGCAAAACTTCTTCTGCCCTTAAAGGAGAAAGGAGGCCTTGCTTAAATTTTACCCAAGCAAGTTCGGAAAGCAAGCTTGCTCTAAGGGATACCTTAAAAGAGGGTTTTACCATAAGGGGGCCAAGCTTTCTACTCAGGTAGTCTTCCCACTTTTCCAAGGTCTCACTTACAAAGAGGGTCTTTTCCTCAATTAACTTGGGAAGTTCTTTATAGGGAAGAAGAGTAGGGTCTTTGAGACTTTTTAGCTGCCCCTCTTCAAAGCGATACAAGCCTACATAGACTTCCTGAGTATAAGCATCAACTAAGGAAAGGATGGGTAAAGAGGCTTCATAACATCTAAAGGCAAGGACTTCAAGACTATTAAGGGGAAGAATAGGGAAGTCATAGACCAGGGCCAAGGCCTTAACTAAAGAGAGCCCAATACGAAGCCCTGTAAAACTCCCAGGGCCTATATCTACAGCAATTAATTTAATGTCTTCAAATTTAAGGCCACATCGCTCTAAAAGAAGCGGAATATTCTGGAAAAGGATCTTGGAATAGGATTCTTTGGCAGAAAAATTTATCTCTCCAAGAAGGGTCTCCTTATAGAGGGCAATACCACCTGTTTTCCCAGAGGTTTCTAAGGCAAGGATTAGTGGAGCTTCCATCCAGAGAGCATCTTAAGTAGGTCATTATAAAAGACAGCAATAGAGAGGGCAATGATTAAGATTAGGCCTATTTTAAAGATAAGCTCCTGGGTCCTTATGGACAGGGGATGACCTCTTAAGGCCTCAATCCCGAAGATAACCAGATGACCCCCGTCAAGCATGGGTAAAGGCAGAATATTGATGACGCCCAAATTGATAGAAAGAAGGGCCATAAAAGAGATAAAGGCAAGTAGCCCCATCTTGGCTGAATCTCCAGCAAATTTACCGATGGTGAGAGGGCCTCCCAAGGTAGAAAAAGGAAGTTCCCCAGTGAATAATTTGTAGATAGCCGTAAAGGTTAAGACTGTAAAGTCATAGACCTTTTGACCAGCTAAAAGAAAGGCAGAAAGTGGATTTAGTTTTTCCTGCACCTGTTCAGGGGCTGCTCTAAAACCAAGGAGAGGAATTTGGGTCTTTTTCCCAAATAAATTAGTCCCTTCAACCATCTTGGGGACAAGGTTGACAGAAAACACCTCTTCTCCTCTCTTAATTTTTAGAGTGATCTCTCGAGGAGCTTCTTCCTTTCTAATCTCTAAAAGTAAATCTTCAAAACTTTTAACTGCTTTGCCATTAATAGCAAGCACCAAGTCACCAGGTTGAAGCCCAGCCCTTTCTGCGGGACTTTCTGGTAGAATTTCTCCGATCTTGGGAGGTGTATAGGTTCTTCCCACGAAGGAAAAGATTAACCAGAAGACTATAAAGGCAAAGAGAAAATTAGCCAGGGGGCCAGCTAAGACAATAAAGGCCTTTTGCCAGGTCTTTTTAAAGGCAAAGGCCTTTTCTACTTCCACTATGGAAGGTAAATTTTCAGGGTGTTCACCATAAAGCTTCACATATCCTCCAAGGGGAATAGCGGAAAGACGATACTCCGTTTCCCCTCTCACTAAACTAAGAAGCTTAGGCCCAAAACCTAAGGAGAAGATTTCTACTTTGACCCCCATCCTCCGTGCAGCCAAAAAGTGTCCAAGTTCATGGACATAGACTAAAATTCCAATAACGATGATAGTTGCCAATATATAGGTGATCATCTCTTTTCCCTCTCTAAAAGTCTTTCTGTGAAGTCTTTAGCCTCAAGGTGAAGGGCTAAATAGTCCTCCAAATCCCTTTCAGGCCTAAAGGTAAATTTAAACTCATTTAAGGTTTTTTCAAGGAAACGAGGAATCTCAAGAAAGGAAATTTTACGCTCTAAAAAAGCCGAGACAAGGACTTCGTCTGCAGCCTCTAATATAAGAGGGTAAGGAAAGCCTTGATAGGTGGCCTCATAGGCAAGCCTTAGACAGGGAAATTTTTGAAAGTCTACTTCATGAAAGGTTAAGGTGCCAATTTGGGAAAGTTTGAGTGGCTCCAAGGGAAGCTCCCATCTTTCTGGATAACTTAAGGCATAGGCAATGGCTATTTGCATGTCTGCCCTTCCCATATGAGCCAACAGAGTTCCATCCTTCATCTCAAGGAGACCATGCACGATACTTTGGGGGTGAATGAGGACCTCAATAGCTGAAAGGGGGAAATCAAAGAGTTGATGAGCCTCTATGACTTCAAACCCTTTATTCATAAGGGTTGCCGAATCTATGGTAATTCTCCTTCCCATCTGCCAGGTGGGATGTTTTAGGGCAAGCTCAGGGGTAATACGCTCGAAATCTTCAAGGGGCCAATGCCAAAAGGGGCCGCCCGAGGCTGTAAGAATAAGTTTCTTTATGTGGGGCCTTCTGTCACAACTCAACAATTGAAAAAGTGAAGAATGCTCACTATCAACGGGAAGGAGTTCTCCCTTTGAGTCTTGGCTCACCCTTTTAAGTAAGTCTCCCGCACAAACCAAGGATTCTTTATTAGCTAAGGCTACCCTCTTCCCTGCCTTTAGGCCATAGTAAGTGGGTATTAATCCCTTAATTCCTGTGATACCTACAACAAGGGTATCTGCTTCAGGCAGACTTGCCAGGCTCTTAAGCCCTTCATCTCCCACCAAAATCTCTGCTTTATAAGAGAGGTGTTTTTTCAACCAGGTAGCACTCTCTTCATCTTCCACTACCAAGTAGGGAACTCTATAGGACTCTGCCTGATGCCTTAGTTTTTCGAGCTGGCTTTTTGCCGAAAGCCCAAGGATTCTGTATTTATGGCGAAAAGCTTCAAGCAGTTTTAAGGTAGAACTTCCAATGGAACCAGTGGAACCAAAGATGAGGAGATTTTTCATCTAAGGCTTGGTTGGGCTTGAGGTATCTTTTGGAGGAAGGGGTATAGGACTTGGAATAGGAGGAGCTTGTCCTGGAGCACTTTTTGTAGGAACCTTTTCAGGGAGAACCAATTTATGTTTGCTTGAAGAAATTTTAGTAAGTAAGAGAGAATTAAGGAAAAAGAGGACCACAAGGAGCATAGTCACTTTGTTTAAGAAACTTGTGGGCCCTGCTCCCCCAAAGATGGCTTCTGCTCCTCTAAAGACAGCTCCATATTCAGAACCCTTGGTGACATTTACTAAGACAATTAAAACAATCAAAATGGCTAATATGATCTGAAAGACAAGCATCAAGGTTTCCATAGGATCTTTCTCTCCCAAGTTTTTTATTAAAAATAGCTTAATTTCAGAAATTTGCAAATATAGGGGAAGATACTTTTCCCTTCATAGCACCCTCTATGGCAAGTAGAAAAAATTGGTGTTAATTTAGGATTATGGAGCTTAAGGCCTTCATACTTGCTGCAGGATATGGCACTCGCTTAAGGCCTATTACGGAGTTTATTCCTAAGCCCCTCTTACCTCTCTTGGGGAGGCCTCTACTACACTATATTATAGAAAATCTCTTTAAGACTCTTCCCTTGCAAGGCTTAGCCTTAAATGTCCATCACAAGGCAGAACAAATTGAGGCTTTTTGTAAGACCTACTTTGGCTCCAATCAAATCACCATCTTTAAAGAAAGGGAAATCCTTGGCACAGGAGGGGCCCTGAAAAATGCCTGGCATTATTTAAAAGGAACCCCCTTTCTTGTGCATAATGGAGATATCCTCACAAATGCCAACTTAGAAGAGGCTCTCTACTTTCACTTGCAAAGAAAACCTCTTGCCACCCTACTTGTCAGGGAAGATATCCCTCGCAAAAACCTTATAGTAGACCCTGAAGGAAGACTTATTGGTCTTGAGGAAAAGGGAGGCTTAGAAAGGGGCTTTACAGGGATAGCCATCTATGAGCCAGAATTTTTAGAGTTTTTACCACTTGGCTTTTCTTCTGTAGTTGAGGGTTGGCTAAAGGCCCTAAGGGCTGGGCACGAGATCCTAACCTATCCTCTCAGAGGTGCTTGGTTTGATCTGGGCACTCCAGGAGCTTACCTTAAGGCCCTCTTTTTCCTCCTTAAAACTCAAGGTGAAACAGTTTATGTCCATCCCGAGGCAGAGACAGAAAACCTCCAATTCCAGGGTATGCTCTCTATTGAGAAAAAATGTAGCTTTGCCAAAGGGAGTTTCCTCAAAAATGTGGTAGTCCTCACTGAGGGAGAAACTATTTCAGGTCGCTTTGAGAACGGGATCCTTTATCCTGGAGGCTTTATTCAAGTTAGGCCTGAAGAATTTTTAGAAAGGGAAAAGGAGGGCTATGCAGTCGGTTTTGGTGGTTCAGAGAGAAGATTCTATCGCCAAGCAAACAGATCCATCCTTATGAAAGATCCCCAAAAAGAGAACTTAGAAAGGACTATTCAGTATAATCTTTATCTAAAAAGTAAAAGTATAAATGTTCCAAAGATAAAGAAAATTGGAGAAGGAGAGGTCCTTTTTGAAGATTTGGGGGATCTCTCTCTATATAGCTATTTTAGGGTCTTTAAGAGTGAAGGAAGACGAAGAAGGGTTTTAAAGAAGGTTCTTGATGAAGTGGTGAAGCTTCATACACTTAGTCTTGATGGGGAAGCGCCCTACTTTCCGCCCTTTGATTATGAACACTTTCGCTGGGAGACAAGCTATTTTGCTGACAAATTTTTAAATTTTCTCTGCGGCCTAAGGGTTGAAGAGGCCTTAGAGAGGGAGTTTGATAAGCTTGCTGAGCTTTCTGCAGGCTTTCCTAAAAATCTTATGCATCGTGATCTTCAATCTCAAAATATTATGCTTAAGAGGGGTAGGGCCTATTTTGTGGACTATCAAGGGGCAAGAATTGGGCCTCCTGGCTATGACCTTGCCTCCTTACTTTGGGATCCCTATGTAGAACTCTCTGAGAGCCTCAGGGGATGGGCTCTTAGATACTATATTGCCCAGAGGAAAAGGATAGAGCCACAATTTAACGAGCACCTCCTTATTTTAAGTCTTCCCTTTCTTCGCCTTCAGAGGCATCTTCAGGCCTTAGGGGCCTATGTTAATCTTTCCCTTTTTAAGGGAAAGGGCTACTTTTTAAAGTTTATTCCTCAGGCCCTCTTTTATGCCATGGAAGAGACAGCTTTATTAGAGAGGGATTTTCCCTTGTTGAGGGCCTATCTTGAAGAGGCAAAGAGAATTCTTAAAAGGAAGGGGCTTTTTGAGGAGCTCTAAGAAATTTAGCTCTGAAAAGGATCTAAGGCTTTTTGTAAAGAAGCTTTTCCAGGAAAAGATTAAAGGGCTTCCGCCTCAGGCAAGGATAGAAATACATGTGCTTAGCCTTAAGCCCCCTATGATACGCCTGAAACTTCCCTTTTTTTCTGAGGGAAATTTGCTTAGGGCTAATGAAGTTGATTTTTTCCTTGAGGAGCTATATAATTGGGGAATTGAAGGGGATATCTTTTATCTTGATGATCAGGGTGAGGAAGTAGTGGGATGAGACACTTGGTTTTGGTTCCCAGTGAGCTTGAGGCCTCCTATTTACAGGATTTGCCCTTAGAGATAGAAATTATCGGAATAGGGCCAGTTGAGGCAGCACTTTCAGCCTATGAGCTCTTTCAAAAAAGGAAGCCTTCCCTTGCCTTTTTAACAGGTTTTGCTGGGGCCTATCCACAAACAGATTTGGCCGTTGGGGATGTGGTGGTAGCTACCTGTGAGCGATTTGTAGACTTTGGCAGGTTTTATGCCACTCATTTTGTCTCCTTTCCAGAGCACATACCTTCAACAGATTACTGCCCCTTAGCCCATATGTTTACAGAAAAGCTCATCTATATCCTTGAGATAAATGGCTTTAATCCCCAGGGAGGGCCTTTAGCCACAGTCTGTGCAGCCACATATGATGCGAAGAGGGCAAGGTTTATAGCGGAAAAATTTCAGGTCCTTGCCGAGAATATGGAGGGTTTTGCTGTGGGAAGGGCAGCAAGACGCTCTAAGGTCTTCCTCTTAGAGGTGAGGGTAATAAGCAATTCTCTCTCTGAGCCTGAAAAGGAGTGGGAAATAGAAAAGGCAGGAAAGCGCCTTCGTGAGGTCTGGGAGTGCTTAGCAAGAGAGTGGAAATAGCTACCTCTCCTTGCCCTAATGATGTATTTCTGCTCTCTGGGCTCATCTTAAAGAGAATTCCCACCTCCTTGAATTTAGAGTTTCACTTTGCCGATATTGAAACCCTAAATAATCTTGCCCTCTCTAAGAGCTATCCAGTAATTAAGGCCTCCTTTGCCCTCTATCCCCGAATTGAGGAGACCTATCAAATTCTGGCCTGTGGTTCTGCTATGGGTTATGGTGTTGGGCCTCTTCTTGTGTCCCGCAAAAAGGCAAATCTCGCTGAAAGCTCCTGCCTAAAAGTTGCTCTTCCTGGTAGATTTACTACAGCCCATTTTCTCTTTGATCATTTTTATCCTCACCTTACTGAGCGTATATTTTTGCCCTATCATCAGATTATTCCAGCTTTAATTAAGGGAGAGGCAGATCTTGGGGTGCTCATTCATGAGGGCCGCTTTGTCTTTGCCCAATACGGGTTAACTTTGGTAGCTGACCTGGGAAAACTTTGGGAGGAGAAAACTAAGGCTCCCCTCCCTCTCGGTGGCTTTTTTATTAAAAGAGATTACCCTCCTCACTTGAAAGGAGAGATACTCTCTCTTTTTAGAAAGAGCCTTGACTTTGCCTGGGAGCATAAAGAGGAGCTCTACCCGCTTCTAAAAAAATATGCCCAGGAACTGGAAAGAGAAGTTATTTTTAGTCATGTAGAAACTTATGTGAACAATTACACCTATAGGCTTGAAGGTAAAGCCCTGGAAGGACTTAGAATTTTCTTAAAACATTTAGGGCTTGCCTTTGATCCCCAATTACACCTCTGGGAGTGTGAAGATGGAATTCCTTAAATTTTTCTGGCAGATTGGTCTTGCAGGAAAACTAATCCTTTTGGGCTTAGTTTTTATGAGCCTCTTTTCCTGGTATTATATATTTTTAAATATATTTATCTTTAAATCTTTTAGAGATAGCCTATCTTTTTGGCAAAGAAGGCTTGAGGCCTTTAAAGAGCTTGCTCCCTTTATAAAAGAGGTTAAGAGCGGTTCTGAGGATGGATTAGCCTTAGCTTTTAAGGGATACTTATCTCGCTTTGCTGAGGTCTATAATTTTTATTTTAAGGGAGAGAAAGGAGGCCCCTCTTTAAGTGCTGAGGCAGAAAAGGAGCTTAAAGCTATAGCTTACATGGAGCAGGAAAGAGTAATTCTTGAGCTTGGCAGAGGCCTTGGCTTTCTTGCCACAACGGCAAGCACAGCTCCCTTTATAGGCCTTTTTGGCACGGTTTGGGGTATAATGAAGGCCTTTCATGAGATTGGGCTAAAGGGTAGTGCTTCCTTAGCAACCGTTGCTCCCGGTATAGCTGAGGCCCTGATAAATACCGCTATGGGCCTCTTTGTAGCTATACCTGCAGCCATTGCCTATAACTATTTTACCCTGAAGAAGGAAAAGCTTGCCAAGGAATTGGAACTCCTTTATAAGAGAGTGCTCATTCTTAGCAAGAGAGAACTATCTAAGGGGTAAGGGGATACAGGAAAACCACCTTAGCTGCTTTAAGGCGAGGCAGGGTGGGATTTTATTGGCCTAACTTGCCTTTGTCTAATTTTATAGTAAGATATTCTTTACTTACAAACTTTAAAATGTTGGGGAGGGTCAGAAATGGGTGCATGCAAGGTTACAGATCAGGACTTTGAAAAAGAGGTATTACAATCACCTATTCCAGTGCTTGTGGATTTTTGGGCAGCCTGGTGCGGCCCTTGTAGGGCTATAGCCCCAGTAATTGACGAGCTTGCTGAGGAATATGCAGGAAAGGTAAAAGTTTGCAAGCTCAATGTGGATGAAAATCCTGTCACACCTGGTAAATATGGCATTCGAGCTATCCCTACCATGATAATTTTTAAAGACGGTCAAGTTGTGGAAACCATTGTGGGGGCTGTTTCCAAGGCTACTTTAAGCAACGCCCTTAACAAAGTAATTAGTTAGTGAGTGATAGCACCTTTGACCTGATTATTGTAGGGGCAGGTCCTGCGGGTTTAACGGCCTATCTTTATGCCCGCAGGTCCCTTCTAAATGTCCTTCTTTTGGATAAAGGTCCTATTGGAGGACAGGTCCTTTATACCGATTTGATTGAAAATTATCCTGGCTTTCCTGAGGGGATCTCAGGGTTTGAGCTCATTGAATTAATGAAAAAACAGGTGGAAAAATTGGGGCTTCAGTTTAGAGAAGGGGAGGTTGTTGGCCTTGAGGTAGAGGAGGGCTATAAGGTTTTAACCCTCTCCTCAGGAGAACGCTTAAGAGCTAAGGCAGTGATCCTTGCCTTAGGAGCTAAACCAAAAAAGCTTGGAGTTCCTGGAGAAAGGGAGCTTACTGGAAAGGGTGTATCTTATTGTGCTATTTGTGATGGCCCCTTTTTTAAGGGAGAAAAAATTGCCGTGGTGGGTGGAGGAAATACGGCCCTACAGGAGGCCCTTTTTCTCACCAAGTTTGCCTCTAAAATATATCTTATACACCGAAGGGATGCCTTCAGAGCTACACCTATTTTGCAGGAACGGGTTAAGGCCTCTTCCCAAATTGAATTAAAGTTAAATAGAGAGGTCATAAAGATATTAGGAAGAGATCGTGTAGAGGGGCTCCTCTTAAGGAATAAACACACTGGAGAGGACGAGGAGCTTTCGGTAGCTGGAGTCTTTATTTTTATTGGCTACGAACCAGAAACGGCTTGGCTTAGGGGAAAGCTTGCCCTTAACGAGCAGGGCTTTATAATAACCTCAAAGGAGATGGAGACAACCCTTCCTGGCGTTTTCGCCTGTGGGGATTGTGTGAGTAAGAAATTTCGTCAGATTATTAATGCTTGTGGAGAGGGGGCTGTTGCTGCCTTAAATGCCGAAGAATACCTTAAAGAGTTTCCCCATGTCTAAGCCAAAGGTATTAATTTGCCTTTTACTTAGCCTTTTTCTTGTGGCCTGTGCCAAGGTGCCAGATCCCTTAAAGATATGGCAGGCTCGAGAAGTCAAGATCAAAGAAGAGTCTCCCCTTTATGAACTCGTGCAGAGGGCTGAGAGATACTTCCAGAGGGGACAATATGACCTTGCCTATCAGTATTTTGAGGAAATCAAAAATAAATATCCTGGCACTCCTGAGGCTGTTTTTGCTGAGCTTCGCCTTGCCGATACCAAATTTTGGGCAGGAGAATACTTAGAAGCTATAACCCTCTATGAGGAATTTGAAAAATTTTACCCTAATAACGAGGCCATCCCTTATGTGATCTTTCAAATTGGCACATGTTACTACAAACTGCGCCAATCTGTAGATAGGGATCCTTCTTTTGCCAAAAAAGCTATTGAGACCTATCAAAGGTTGCTACAAAATTTTCCTCAAAGCCCCTATACCTATGAAGCAGAAAAACGCATAAAGGAACTGAGAGAACTTTTGGCGAGCCATGAATTATATGTGGCCACCTTTTATTATAAAATAAAATATTACCGAGGGGCCTATAAAAGACTTCTTTATCTTCTGGAAAATTATGGTGATACCCATGCAGCCGAGCAAGCAAGAGCCCTTTTAGATAGATACTATCGTCAGGCCCTAAAGGAAACAGAAGAACTAAACCGTGGGGCTAAAGAGGATTTCTTTGGTGGTAAGGTTCCCTAAGTAATTTCATTGGGTAGAGTAAATTCAATAATCCTTCTCTGGGGCTGGAGCTCCTCAGTCTCCAGAAAATCCTCTATTTCCAGGAAAGGTTCTTTCGTAGAAGGTGGAAAAAGGCCAATCTTTTCAATTTCTGCTCCCATGTCCTGGCCACAGCGAGGACAGGCTTTTAACTCCTCTGAGAAAAAATAACTACACTTTGGACATCTCATGGGTCTCCTCCTTTTCAGCCAATTCTTTCCCACAACACTTTTTATATTTTTTTCCGCTACCACAGGGGCATGGCTCATTTCTACCTATCTTTTGACTTCTCACAGGGGCCGCCGTAGTTTCCTTTTCTTGGAAGGGGTCTTCTCGTGTAAACTTAAGCCGTCTTTCATCAATTTCTCCTTCTTCAAGGACCATCTCTTGAATCTTTTCTGCCTCCTCCCTTACCTCAACCCTAAAGAGATAAGAGAGAGTAGTTTTTCTTATTTTATTCATAAGTTCCACAAAGAGATGAAAGGCCTCTTTTTTGTATTCTTGAAGGGGATTTTTCTGTCCATAGCCCCTTAGCCCAACGCTATCCTTCACATGGTCAAGCAGGAGTAGGTGCTCCTTCCAAAGGGTATCAATTGTAGTAAGGAGGAAATATTTTTCCAGATTTCTCATCAGATCTGGACCAATGTTTTTTTCCTTGAGGGCATATCTCTCTAAGGTTTGCTCTTTTAAAGTCTCAAAAAGGGCTTCCTTTGTGAGTGGGTTAGTGTCAGCCACCTCTGGGGTGAAGGCAAAGATCTCTTTAAAACGATTGAGGAGATCTGGTATGCTCTCTTGCGGCACTATTTTTTCTTCTGGTAAGGCCTCCTTTAAAAGCACATCTATCTCTTCTTCAATCATAGAAGTGATCCAGTCTCTGATAGACTCACTTTTCAGGATCTCTTTCCTCTGAGAGTAAATGGTTTCCCTCTGTTTATTCATGACATCGTCATACTCTAAAAGGTGTTTTCTGATTTCAAAGTGATAGGCCTCTACCTTTTTCTGGGCCTGTTCAATAGCCTTGTTAAGCCAAGGGTGCTCTAAGGCCTCACCTTCAGGCAACCCAAGCTTTTCCATAAAGGCCTTGAGTTTGTCTGAGCCAAAGAGCCTGAGGAGGTCATCCTCAAGAGAGAGAAAGAACCTACTTGCTCCAGGGTCACCCTGTCTTCCAGCCCTACCTCTGAGCTGATTATCCACCCTGCGGGACTCATGCCTTTCCGTGCCAATTATATATAGCCCTCCCAGGGCCTTCACTTTTTCAGCATCTTTGCTACATTCTAAAAACTTTTCATAGAGGACCTTGGCCCAATAATCTTGGTATTTGGTTGTGGGGTCTAAGCCTTGTCTGGCCATAGCCAGGACTTCATTCCAGGCCCTCTCAGGTATCTCACTTAGATCATAGCCCTCATTTTCCAGTTGAGCCTTAGCAAGGCCTTCAGGATTGCCCCCAAGAAGGATATCCACCCCACGTCCTGCCATATTCGTAGCAATGGTTACGGCGTAGGATCTGCCTGCCTGGGCAATAATTTGGGCCTCTCTCTCGTGGTGTTTCGCATTAAGCACCTGGTGAGGGATTTTTTTCTTCTTTAACATCTTGGAGAGGAGTTCACTTTTTTCAATAGAAGTGGTGCCTACAAGGACAGGTCTTCCCTTTTTATAGTTTTCTTCAATTTCTTCTACCACCTTTTCCAGTTTTTCTTTAAAGGTGCGAAAGACAAGATCAGGATAGTCCACCCTAATCATGGGTTTGTGCGTGGGTATGACCACTACATCGAGATTATAGATCTCTTTAAATTCGGCAGCCTCAGTCTCAGCAGTGCCTGTCATACCAGCAAGTTTTTCATACATCCTAAAATAGTTTTGAATAGTAATCATGGCTAAGGTCTGGTTTTCAGCCTCAATGCGAACCCTCTCTTTGGCCTCAATAGCCTGATGGAGTCCATCACTCCAGCGTCTTCCAGGCATTAACCTTCCTGTGAACTCATCCACGATAACAATCTTGCCATCTTTCACCACATAATCCACATCCCTTTTAAAGAGGTGATGAGCCCTTAAGGCCTGATGGATGTGATGAACTAAACGGACGTATCTCGGATTGTAGAGATTTTTAATGCCTAAAAGTCTCTCACACTCTGAGATCCCCTCTTCAGTGAGATGGGCACTTTTGGCCTTTTCATCAATAGTAAAATGGATATCCTTTTTTAATTTTCTAACAATTTCATCAATGTAGTAATATAGATCGGTAGACTCTTCCGATGGGCCAGAGATAATAAGAGGGGTCCTTGCCTCATCAATAAGGATAGAGTCTACCTCGTCAATAATGGCATAGTAGTGATCCCTTTGCACCATGTCTTCTAAAGAGTATTTCATGTTGTCTCGGAGGTAGTCAAAGCCAAACTCTGAGTTAGTGCCATAAAGGATATCACAGGCATAGGCCCTTTTCCTCTCGCTATCATCCATGCCGTTTAAGAGATAGCCTACAGAGAGCCCAAGGAATCTATAGATAGGCCCCATCCATTCGGCATCTCTTTTAGCCAGGTAGTCATTTACAGTGACAATGTGCACTCCTCTTCCTGTGAGGGCATTAAGATAGGCAGGCAAAGTGGCAACTAAGGTCTTACCCTCGCCAGTTTTCATCTCAGCAATTTTACCTTGATGAAGCACTATTCCTCCCATAAGCTGCACATCAAAGTGGCGAAGGCCAAGGACCCTTCTTGAGGCCTCTCTAACTACGGCAAAGGCCTCAGGCAAAAGCTCATCAAGAGTAGCTCCCTGGCTAAGCCTCTCTTTGAATTCAACGGTTTTACTCGCAAGCTCTGCATCCGAGAGTTTTTGCATAACTGGTTCCAAAGAATTAATGCGCTCAACGATGGGTTTAAGCTTCCTTAGCTCCCTTTCATTCTTTGTGCCAATTATCTTTGTAATGAGGTGCGTAATCATCTTCCTTTTCGGCTCCCTCACCAATTTTTTACTAAATTTAATACCTTTTTCTCTGATAAACAAGGTAGTATCCCAAACCAGCCCAAGTTATCTATGACCTCTTTATGGGCAA
>CAZBLU010000013.1:0-3965 GCA_964493015.1 uncultured Caldimicrobium sp. | reverse complement strand
ATCTACCAATGGAATTGTAGAAAGGAGCAGATATTGTGCTATAATCACAAAAAACTTGATAAGGAGGAGGTTTTTAATGATCCCCCGCTATACAAGACCAGAAATGGCTAAACTCTGGAGTGAGGAGGAAAAGTTAAGAAGCTGGCTTCTTGTGGAATTTTATGCCATGGAGGCTTGGTATAGGCTGGGAAAAGTCCCTGAAGCGGATTATCAAATACTCAAGGAAAGACTTACTCCCTATATGGAAAGGGGCTTTACTGAGGAAAATGTAAAAAGGGTTGAAGAGATAGAGAGGACTACTCGTCACGATGTCATAGCCTTTCTTACCCATCTTGCTGAAATTGTTGGTCCCTCTGCAAGGTTTTTACATTTAGGTATGACCTCTTCCGATATGCTTGATACTGCAATGGCTTTTCGTATGAAGAGGGCTATGGAGATTATCATTGAGGGAGTTTCTCATCTCCTCGATACCCTAAAAGAAAAGGCCTTTCAGTACAAAGATACACCCATGATTGGACGCACCCATGGTATCCATGCAGAGCCTATCACCTTTGGGCTTAAGATGGCCCTCTTTTATGAGGAGATGAAAAGAAATAGAGAGCGCTTAGAGAGGGCTAAGGAGAATATTTCCTATGGCAAGATTTCAGGGGCTGTGGGAACCTTTGCTCATTTGCCCCTTGAGGTTGAGGCCTATACCTGTGAAAAATTGGGCCTAAAGCCAGAGCCGATTTCTAATCAAATTGTTCAGAGAGATCGCTATGCAGAATATATGTGTGCCCTTGCCATCCTTGCCTCATCTATAGAAAAAATAGCAACCGAAATTAGACATCTCCAACGCACAGAGGTTTTGGAAGTAGAAGAGCCTTTTTCTGTGGGACAAAAGGGCTCCTCTGCTATGCCCCACAAGAGAAATCCTATTTTAACGGAAAACCTCTGTGGCCTTGCAAGAACCATTAGAGGTTATGTCATTCCTGCCTTGGAAAATGTTACCCTCTGGCATGAAAGAGATATCAGCCACTCCTCTGCTGAGAGGATGATTGTGCCTTCGGCTACCACCCTTGCTGACTTTGCTCTCCACCGTCTAAACTACGTGCTCAAAAATCTGCAAGTTTATCCTGAGAGGATGCTCAAAAATCTGGAACTTTTGCGAGGACTTATCTTTTCTCAGCAGGTATTACTGGCTTTGGTGGAAAAGGGCATGACCAGAGAGGAGGCTTACGCTATTGTTCAGGATCTTGCCATGCAGGTCTGGAAGGATGAAAAACTCCACTTTAAAGACCTTCTTGCCCAAGATCAAAGGATTCGTGATAGGTTATCCTCTGATGAGCTGGAATCCCTTTTTGACCTTGGACTATACTTATCTAAAGTAGATACTATATTTGATAGAGTTTTTAAAGAATAATATTCATTTTAGAAAGAAAATCTTTTAATTCATACTGAGAGACACAAGTTTCATGCAGGCCCTTTTTAGATATTCTTTAGCAGAAGACCTGGAGATTTGTAAGAGTTCTGCTATTTCGGTTAAATTTTTTCTTCTTTAGTAACAAGGAGATTGCTATACATCTCTCTCTTTCCGAACAAACTATTAAATGTCATCTCAATCGCATATTTAAAAAGACAGGCCTAAAGAACAGAAATCAGCTCATTAAGATCTTTTATAATACCTTGATTCTCTCCCACGAAGCGAAAACAACGAATAGAACCACACCCTATAAAGAAAGGGTTGTTACTTCAACAACTTTATTATTTATGGTTTGCAATAAAGATCCCGAGGCCTTTAAAAAGGTGATGGAAAAATATGAAAAGGAAAGGGCTGAGGCTCTAAAAAGGCTTAGGGAACGGGCAGATGAATTTTCTCAGGAGGCCTCTAAAGTTTTAAATCTTGCCCGAATCCCTCGGGCCAGATTCTTTATCTCATGAATAACTTCCCAGGGTGGGTTTTTTAAGGCTGGAAAGGTTGTATTATTGTGGCAGAGGGGCTCCTCTTGCAGGGGATAGCGAGAAGTCTCTTTAGCAAGTTCAAAAAGTGGTGTTCCTGGAATAGGGGAAAATTCGGCAAGATAGGGAGGTACCTTAAGTTTTTCCAAATACCAAAGGGTCCTTTTGACCAGGTCAAAATCCTCATGAGGTAAGCCAAAGAGAATATAGGCCCCAAGATTACTTGAATTAAAACCAGCTTTAAAGAGGGAATAAATAGCCTTTTCAAACTCTTCAAGGGTCACCTTTTGATCAAGCCTATCCTCAATCCTTTCAAGCCCAAGTCTTATCGTGGTAAATCCAGCTTTTTTGAGAAGGCTTGCCACCTCCAAATCGATGAAACGGGCATGCAAGGCATTGGGAGTATGAAAACGCACCCTTAGCCCTCTTTTAAGGACTCCCTCCAAGATCACCGCCAAGTGTTTCTCAAAATTCACTAACAGGGCATCATCGTAAAAGGCAAAGTCAAGAACACCAAATCTTTGGTGCCAGAAAGAAATTTCTTCTATAATCTCTTCTGGTTCGTGTTGAATAAAGTATGGATATAGTTTCTTTGAGGCACAGTAGGGGCAACTGAAGGGACAACCCTGAGAGGTCAAGATTACTACATAGGGTATATGTCTTTGTAAATCAAAGGCAGGATAAGAGTGAGAGAAGGGTTTCCCTGAGGGCTCATAAGTTTCCTTTAACTTGCTAATAAAGGTATCTATATCCTCTCTTACTATATCCCAGCGTAGCCAGGGATAGTTTGTTTCTATAAAGTTCTCAAGATGCTTTAGGCAAAGTTTGGCATAGATTCCTCCTATATAGAGAGGTTTTTTAGGGAAATACTTGGCAAAAAAGTCAATGAGAGTAAAAAGTCCTGGATACCAATAGGTCATGGTGCAAGTAAGCATGACTCCTTTGAATCGGAGGCCTGATACTTCCCGTAGAAAGATGGAAAAGGGTAAGCCGTAGCGGAAAAATCTACGAGGAACATCTCGGAAAAAATCTGGTTTAGGTATGGCTTCTTTATAGAAGTGGCCTGTGCCAAAGAGTTTTCTTTTGGGGGATTTAGGCAGATCTGGATGGAATGGATCTAAAAGGTCTATGTAGTGAATTTTATAGCCTGCTTTTCTTAATTTGCCAGCAAGTTTTAGAAGTCCATAGGGTTTTAGCCAAAAATCGTGGGCAGAAAAGTCATAGATCCAAGGGTTAATAAGGAGAAAATCAATCTCTTTCAAGGGGGATCACATAGAGGAAGCGCCCCCAACGGGATTCGAACCCGTGTCTCTGGCGTGAGAGGCCAGTATCCTAGTCCACTAGACGATGGGGGCTTAGTTAATTAACAATGATTAAAATTTAACACAAAGATGTTTATTGTCAATTACCTCTGAGGAGGGTGTTCTATAATTAGTTATAGTTTTTAATTCTATATGGAAAAAATGGAGAAATATCTCAAGATTGGCAGACGCACCCTTTAGGCGCGTTATATTTCACCATGCCTTTCAGGCTAAAGCCCGCACCTACTCGCCGTTTATGATATATGATAGGATGAGAACTAAAGGTATACACAATGTGCGGGAGGGGGGACTTGAACCCCCACGGGGAAATCCCCACCGGATCCTAAGTCCGGAGCGTCTACCATTCCGCCACTCCCGCTAAAATAACCATTTTAATATAGCTACTAAGACCCCAATCTGCCCTGCCCAGAAAATAAAACTCCATTTTATCAAACTTGCCTTGCTTTGATGAATCTCCCTGATTAGGTCAGATCTAATTTTCTCCATGGTGATACTCATATCCGCCCGAAGCCTTTCAATTTCCACCCTATTTTCCTCAATTTTTCCAGCAAGTTCTCCTCTAATTCTTTCAATTTCTACCCTATTTGCTTCTATTTTTTCAGTTAGTTCCGCTCTAATTTTCTCAATTTCAACTTTATTTGCTTCAATTCTTTCAGTTAGCTCTGCTTTAACAGTCTCAATTCTTTCAGTTAGTTCTGCTTTAAT
>CAZBLU010000012.1:0-43235 GCA_964493015.1 uncultured Caldimicrobium sp. | reverse complement strand
ATTTAGAGAGTGTGATAGATGTTTTGGCAAGGATTGCCACTCTTGCCTTACGAGTAGGGGAGAGGGAGGTGAGGAGATTTTGAGAGCATTAGAGGAAGTAAAGAAATACGATTAGGGCTGTTTAGCTATAAATTGTGTTATAGTTTGCTCATAAGTAGATCAATTTGGTAGCCGCAGGGCTTCAGCCTGTATATTGTGACAATTCTATTAGCTGCAGATCATCAGTCTTCGGGACTCGGATAGATTATATCCCCATCTGACAGAATTTTCTCGAAATATGGCACGATTTTTTTTAACTTTAAAAACACCTCTCTTAACTATATTGACAAATGGCTATAAAGGTATTAATTTTTGAACATGAAACTTGAAAAGCTGGTAAAAAAACTTAAGGCCCTCTCAGATGCTAATAGGCTTAAAATACTTTATCTCTTAAGTTTAAGGCCTGCCTGTGTCTGTGAGCTAACTGCTTTACTTTCCCTCTCTCAGCCTACCCTAACCAGGCATCTACAAAAATTAGAGGACTGTGGTTTTATTAAGGCAAGGCGCTACAAATTTTACCAGATCTATAGCTTGGCCTGTGAAGATGAGGAGACCAAGGCCTTAGCCAAATTAGCCCTTAGCCTTGTAAGAGACATGCCTGAACTTAATTCTTTGATAGAAACCTTTCGAGAGAAAAGTCCCTATATACCCTTAGAGGAAGATTATGGATCTGCGGCGAGAAATTAAGTACCTAATCCTCTTTAGTGCCTTTTTTCTCTTCCTTTACCTCTTTCCTTTCCCAGAGCGGATATTAAAAGGAGTAAGGGAGGGGGTGCTGCTTCTCCATTGGTATGCCAAAGAGCATGTGCTTTTTTGCCTTATTCCTGCCTTTTTTATTGCTGGGGCTATTAGCACCTTTATCTCCAAGGAGTCTGTCCTCAAATATCTTGGGCCAGAGTCTCCCAAGGTCCTTGCCTTTTTAGTTGCCTCTGTTTCTGGAACAGTGCTTGCCGTTTGTTCCTGCACCGTTTTACCCCTCTTTGCAGGGCTATACCTGCAAGGAGCTGGGCTTGGGCCAGCAACAACCTTTCTTTATTCTGGTCCAGCTATAAATGTGCTTGCCATTGTTTTGACCGCCAAGGTTTTGGGTATAAATCTTGGAATAGCAAGGGCCCTTGGTTCCACCAGTATGGGGATTCTCCTCGGGGTCTTCATGCACTTACTTTTTAAAAAGTCAGAAAAAAGGCGCATAGCCTCCCTTACTCCTCAAGCCTATGAAAAGGGGCTATCCCTTTTTCACTCTATCTCATTCTTAGGAATCTTAGTTGCCATTCTGCTCATAGCCACCTCAAAACTCCCCTTTAAATGGCCTCTACTCTATGTCATCTATCTTTTTCTCCTCATCCAGTTATATCTTTTCTTCGGGGTATCTTTAAAAGCCCTTCTTTTCAAGGCTTCTTTAGTAACCCTTTTAGCCCTCATGATCCCTTATAAAGAGATCCCCTTTCTTGGGGCAGTCCTGCTTACATCCCTTGTGGCCAATGCCCAAAAGGGGCTTTTGAGGGAGTGGTTTGATAATTCCTATATCCTGGCTAAACAGATATTTCCCCTTCTCTTTCTTGGGGTCTTTTTCTCTGGCTTTTTTTTAGGAGGGCTTGAGGGAGAAGGCTATATCCCCAAAAGTTACATTGAAGCCTTATTGGGGGGGACAGGCCTTTTAACTCATCTCTTTTCAGCCTTAATTACTGCCCTTATGTATTTTGCCACCTTAACGGAGGTCCCTATCATACAGGGGCTCATGAGTCAGGGAGTAAAGGCTGGACCTGCTCTTGCTATGCTCCTTGCAGGCCCTGCTGTCTCTCTCCCAAGCCTGCTTGTCTTAAAGGCAGTAATAGGCCCTAAAAAAACTTTAACTTATGCTATATTAGTTATCATAATATCAGCCCTCTATGGATACTTTTACCAGATGATAATAAGCTAATCTTAAAGGAGGAAAGGCCATGGCAAAAGAGATTAAGGTTTTAGGCCCAGGTTGTCCCAAATGTGAACTACTTTATGAAAATGTAGTAAAGGCCATAGAGGAATTGGGAGTGGAAGCCAATATCGTCAAGGTGAAAGATCTCATGCAGATCGCTGCCCATGGGGTTATGACCACTCCAGGGCTCATCATTGATGGTAAACTTGTCTCCCAAGGAAAGGTCCTCACTGTGGAAGAAATAAAAAAATTACTCTAAATAGTCAATTTTTGACAGGAATGCTTTAATGAACTATCCCCTGGTCCTAAAAGTAGGAGATTTTCTGTTCAGGTGGAGAGGTTATTTCCCTTTAGTTTTGTTAATCCCTGGATGGAAAGCCCTTTTTCTCCCAGAATGTGTTTTCCTTTCTCTTTCGGGAATTAAGGTGAGATTTATTATGGCAGGCTATACCCCCTGAAGGCACCTCTGGGAGAAATACTAAAGCCCAAAAGGCTGAGGGCTTGGGCATATCTGTAAAGACTTGATTAATGAAGGGGAACTTGATTACACCTGGTTTTTTATCTCCCTTTTTTCCTTTATTTTTTATCTTGGCCTAAAGTTTTACTTAAGGAGAACCTACATCTCTACGCGAGTTAAGACCCCGTGAAGTTTGGTAGGTGGTAGTTCCAAGAATTTAATAAAATGAGGGCTTAAATGTTTAATAAAGGCATATAATTTCCAAATAGGGTGCCTGGTCTCTATATCCTCAAGACCATAAAAGATCGCCCTTTCATCAATTCCGTGCTCTCTAAGGATATCCTCGACCCTCAAAACCTCCATATAGCCGTAAGCTATTTCAAAGACCTTAGCCCCTGGGCAGATTTCCTCTAAGAAACCTGTAGTTATGCCATAAGGCTCATTTTTTCTAATAAGTGAGACAAAGATATTCTCCTCATAAATAATTCCATGAAAAAAGATGGTTTCTATTACATAGGGAGGAAAGGTATAGGGGTCTCTGATAAAAAAGAGGGCTGTGCCTGGAATTTTAGGATTGGTAGTATAGACTCTCCTAAATTTATGAATAAATTCCTCACGGGAAAGTAGCTTCATACTGTGATAAAGCTTTTTCTGACCCTGGGTATATAGAAGGATAATCAAAAAAGGAACTCCAGCAAGTACTATAGACCAATAGCCCCCTTCAGGAAATTTATGCCAAGTGGAGGTAAAATAGAGGGCTGAGACAGTGGCAGTAAAGAGGCCAATAAGGAAATAGGAATATTTTCTTTTAATTAGGAAGACCGTCACCAGAAATAGCCCCGTGATGGTCATATCTCCTGTTACGGCAAGTCCATAGGCAGAGGCAAGTTTACTGGAACTTCCAAATTGATACATGATGAAGCAGACAGCCACATAAAAGAACCAATTTACTACCCCTATATAGATCTGAGAACTAAGTTCCTGAGATGTATATTTTACCTTCAAGATAGGAAGAATGCGGGCAGAAATAGACTGATACACAATACTAAACATAGCACTTATCATGGCCTGAGAAGCTATGATGGTGGCTAAAAGGGCAAGAATTAGGAAAGGTATGTAGAGAGGGGAAAAGGCCTTTAGGCACATCTCAAAGAGGACATACTTGGCCTGAGGATTGAGCAACAAAAAGGCACCTTGCCCGAAATAATTAATTACTAAGGATACAAAAACTAATCTCCAGGCCTGTTTTATAGGCCTTGCCCCTAAGTGCCCCATATCGGCATACATGGCCTCACTACCTGTGGCGCAGAGAATGATTTCTCCAAGAACGAGATATCCCTTCCATCCCTGAGTCAAGAGAAATTGAACCCCATAAAGGGGATTGAGGGCCTTTAAGACCTCTGGAACCTTCAAAAGATAATAGATTCCGAGGCTAAATAAGGCCAGAAACCAAATACCCATAATAGGCCCAAAGGTGCTTGAAACTCGCTCTGTGCCGCGAGATTGGAAGGAAAAAAGTAGAGTTGCAATCCCTATACTGATCAAGACAATATGGATCTCTTTAAGCTGGGGAAGTCCTGGAATAAGAGATATTCCCTCAACGGCACTAAGAATACTGATAGCAGGAGTGATAACACCATCTCCCATAAGAAGAGAAATAGCCACAAAGGAGATCAAGGTGACAAGTCCAAGACCTCTCCCTGACTTTAATAAGCCCTTGAGGATCTCAGATAAAATGAGAGTTCCCCCTTCTCCCCTTAAACTTAGGCTCATGGCAAGGACCGTATATTGCAAGGTGGGAAGGATGATTAAAGTCCAGAAAATAAGAGAAAGGACCCCGAGAACGTTTTCTTTTGTTACAGGGAGCAAAAGGAAGACTACACTAAGGGTATAAATAGGGCTTGTGCCAATATCTCCAAAGACAAGACCAAGGGCCTTAATTATCTTTTGCATGACTCAATTTTAGCATTTTCACTAAATGATCAATACAGAAAGCTCCTGTGAAGCCTCTTTAGCCCCTTCAGTGAATTCCTTCCCTATGACTGCGGGAATGGTAGGTTGGCTTAGAGCCCTGCTAATAATCTCTGCCCTCTTTTTGGCTCTCTCTACATCCACCCTGTCAACCACGAAAGAGATCTCTGCTGCAATTAAAACCTCCTTCAATCCATCACTCCTTAACTGTCCCCTTACTACAGCATCAACTCTTAGGGCATCCTCAGCCTCTTCTTGAGTAATAAGCCCTTGACCTGCTGCATCATAAAGAAGATCTGCAAGGTCACTTGAATCTAAAAGCCTTGCCCTCTTTAAAAGCTTTCCAAAAAAGGCCCCTACCCTATCTCTCACCTGAAGCTCCATAAATCCACCCTTAAGCCATCCCACATCCACTTTGAGCTTCTCCACATCCACTTTGAGCTTCTCCACATCCACTTTGAGCTTCTCCACATCCACTTTGAGCTTCTCCACATCCCCTTCAATTTTATCTACCTTTTTCTTGAGATCATCTACATCTTTGCGCAGTGGTTGAAATTCCTCTTCTACAAATTTTTTAAAGACTATTGGGAGATTAAGAAGTTCTTCGGTAAGAAGTACCTTTCTCAGCTCTTGTGTCCATTCAGGGTGTGCCCTTAAGGCTCGGTAGATATCCGCAAGAGTAATTACCCTCCAGGTCTCCATCTCCTTTTCCACTTCTTCGGGAGCTCTTAGGGCCTCCATAGCAAAAGGTTCCTCCTTTTTAAATTCTTTTAATGGGGGCTGTTAATAATTATAACACATCCTTTTCCAAATTTTACCACAAAAACTGGTAGGGAAGCTTCTAAAAAAGTCTAACCAAATCCTGAAAAGTAAAGACCTTTAGTCTCTCGCCATCAAAGAAAAGGTGTTCGGAAAAATTGTCCTTTAAAAACTCAAAGGCCCTTCGTAAAGCGCTTTCATCAATCTTTATAACAGGCCTAAAAAAAGAAAGGCTCCAAAGGGAATAAAAGACTACCAAAGGGTCTTTAGATGCGAAATGATAGAGGAGATATTCATGGGCAGAAATTTTTAGGAGATCCTCTCTATACTTCTGAGCAAGCCTTCCCACTCCCCAAAGGATTCCTCTCTGGGCTGGAGGAAATTCCAGGTAATTCCCCTCTGGCCAGATGTAGGAGACATAGATTTGAAGATATTCCCTTTTCAAAGCCTCCGAGTGATAAAGGGCTTCAGCAAAGGCCTCTCCCACACCCCAGGCCATACTACCAGACTCTTCATTAAGCATCCACATAAGCCTCCTTATAACTACTCGGGCGCGCTCAAGCTCCATTTCCGCAATCTTAGCCGTAGTAAAGCCGAAGGCAAAAATAGCCTTCCAACGAACTTCAAGCTTAGGATGTAAAAAGGCCCCGATTAGATGGCTAACAATCTTAGTAGGAGGATAGGGCTCAAGGGCTGGCTTAAGCTCCTCAAGCCCTTTTACTTCGAGGATATGCCAAATTTCACTCTTAAGGTATGTCTCTTTCTTAGGCAGAACAGAGCTCCTTTACCCTTCTTGCTACCTTTCTCCCAAGTTCCACACAGTCTGCCAAAACCTTTTCATCAGGCACATATTTTACTCTTATGCCCTCTCCAATTATTTCTGCCTGAATTTCCTGTAAATACTGATTAAGAAGTTTCACTGATTCTCCACTCCATCCATATGATCCAAAGGCTGCTCCCACTTTGCCTCTTGGTCTGAGCCCCTTCATATAGGTTAAAAAGCCAGATACTGTGGGCAAGAGTCCATTGTTGAGAGTAGGAGAGCCAAGTACTATTCCCCTTGCCTCAAGCACATCGTTCATAAGCTCTGTCCAATCAGCTACAGAGAGCTTGCACATTTTTACCTCAACTCCTTCCTCTAAAGCCCCTTCCATTACCGCATAGGCCATCTTTTCTGTACTCTTCCACATGGTATCATAAATAACAAGAACCCGAGGATCACAAATATAAGAACTCCACCTTTCGTATAAAGAGATAATCTTATCAGGGTTCTTTCTCCAGACTACACCGTGGTCAGGACAAATCATCTCTATCTCAAGATTCATCTCCTTAACAGACTGTAAGAGTTTTTGTACCTGCGGCGAATAGGGATAAACAATGTTGGCATAATATTTCCCTGCCTCTTGCAAAAGTTCACAGAGATCTACCTCGTCATCAAAGCGTCCACTTGTGGCATAATGAGCCCCAAAGGCATCCTGAGAGATAAGAGTCCTCTCCTCAGGTATATAGGTCATCATGCTATCTGGCCAGTGGATCATAGGAGTCTCAATAAATTTGAGAGTCCTCTTCCCTATCTTTACTTCAAAGCCAGTTTTTACCTCTTCAAAAGGAAAGTTTTCCTGATGGAAATGGGCAAGGATCCCCAAACGGGCATTTCTGGTAAGAAAGATCTTTTCTGGCTTAATGGCCTGAACCACCCTTAAAAAGGCCCCAGCATGATCAGGTTCAATGTGATTGATAACCAAATAATCAATCTTTTCAGGATTAATTACCGAGGAGATCCTCTTTAAGAGCTCCTCTTCAAAACCAAGCTTGACTGTGTCAAAGAGGGTAATCTTTTCATCAATCAATAAGTAAGCATTGTAAGTAGTTCCTCTAACTGTGGCATAGCCATGGAAGTTTCTCACATTCCAATCAATAGCCCCAACCCAATAAAAGTCCTCTCTAATCTTTACGGCCTTCATCTCTGACTCCCCTCCTCAAAAGGTAATAATTTCATAGCCCTCTTTGAGAAATCTTGCCATACCTGCATGATTGGCCATATCTTCTAAACTCTTTAAGCCCTTTTGCATGGCTAACTCGTAGGTTCCAAATTTTTGTGAACAGGCCTTGCAAATCCCCTCCACTAAACCCTTTTCAAGGGCCCTCTGATATAGATTATGAAGGGCACTTCCTTCATCATAAAGCTCAGGCACAAGCTTCACTGCCTCTCCTTCTAAAATAATTTTTACCTCAAAACCCTTGTTGGCCATATCAATGGCATTTAAAAGAACATGAATAAATCACATAGGCTTGCCTCTAAAAGCAAAGAGGGCAAATTTTCTCTCCATAGAACTCCTCCCACCTAAATAAATTAAGGGGGGAAGCCCCCCATATTAAAAGACCTTAATCTTCAGGGCTAAAATCCTCTTTGGAAGCCCCACAAACTGGGCAAGTCCAGTTATCAGGAAGCTTTTCAAAGGGAGTTCCTGGGGGGATATTCTGGCTTGGATCCCCAGCTTCAGGATCATAAACATAACCGCAAACATTACATTTGTATTTTTTCATGATAGACCTCCCCTTTTCTTATTCTTAATTAAGCACATTTGGTTGAGGGTTCACATACCTGAGCCCCTTCCCAATAGGCATGTAGATTACACCATTCTTTGGCTGTGACCTTATTTGCCTTTACGGTAAACTCAGCTACTGGCTCATCCCCAGGTTTCAAAAATTTGATGTAAACCCTATTGTCATCGGTATGAAGCTCAATCCATTCAATATAATGCTCTTCAGTCATGACATGAGGAGCACTTCCCACCTTTACCTTATAAACATCGCCACACTTCTCAATAACAGGAACATGCTTCTCCGCTGAGGCATCAACACTACCAGGCTTCTGAAGCTCCATGGGTTTATTACAACAAACTAATTGACCCCTTCCCCCATGCATAACTAAAACAATATTTCCGCAAATCTGACACTTGTAAAGCTCGAGCCTCTCTGCCATAGGACACCTCCTAATAGTTTTTAAATTAAAATTAATCTTGAAAAGATTATTTTCAAGTAATTAGCAGAAAAAATAACGAAATTAAAGAGAATGGTAGATCTCTTTAAGTTCCTGCAGGAGCTCATCCAAAATCTTTTTTAATTTTTTTTCCCTATCGGAAGAGGAAGCTACATTTTTTGATAGCGCCTTAGAGGTGGTTTTAAGCTCTGGGAACAAGGCTTGAGCTGTAGAAACCTTTTCTATATTACTCGCAGCAGAAAAAAGTTTTCTTCTTGCACCCTCTAAGGTATACCCCTCATCTAAAAGCTTCTTTATCTGAAAGAGAAGCTCAAGCTGTTCTTTTTTATAAAAATTTCTTTTAGCAATCTTATGAGGTTTGATCTCAGGAAAACGCTTTTCCCAGTAATCGAGGATATGGGGTTTTATTTGCAGTAATTTACAGACTTCCTTAACACTAAAATAAAGAGGATCATGCCTTTTATTTACCCTTTTCATTATGTAGCTCTTTTCTTAGGGAAGGAGAGAGGTGAAAATAAACTCTTTTAAAGGAGGGAATTTCCACCAACTCCCCTGTTTTGGGATTTCTCCCTATTCGTGCCTTTGTTTTTCGAACTCTAAAAGTTCCAAAGCCAGAGATCTTTACTTCTTCCCCTAAATCAAGCGCTCTTTTGATCTCTTCCAGAAGGAGATCTATCATCTCAGATAGAAAGCGTTGAGATAGCCCTGAACGAGCCTGTAGCTCCCTAAGGATTTCTCTTTTAGTTAACTTTTTCATGAACTTATCTAACGGGGTCTTGCCCCAAAATGCTCAAAAAGCTTTTTAGCCACTTTCCTGTGAATCTCCTCTACCTCTTCATCCTTTAGGGTGCGCTCTTCAGACCTATACCAGAATCTAAGACTAATACTCTTTTTCCCTGGAGGAATAGGATCCCCCATATAAAGAGCTACTAATTCCACCCTCTCCAAATAGGGCACTTCCAGATTTTTCATAAAATCCATTATCTCTCTATAAGAAATTTTCTTATCCAAAATACAGGCAATATCTCTAAAAGTAGACGGATACTTAGGAGGTTTTCTGATAAATAAGGACCTTTCAGCCCCTTTCTGGTAGTTGAGAAGGCTCACTAAATCTATCTCGGCTACAAAAAGAGGTCCCCGCAGATCAAACTCCTCAAGGATAACCCTTTTTATCTCTCCAGCAAAGCCAACCTTTTTATCTTCTAAATATATATCAAAGGAGATACCTCTTTTCAAAAAGGGCTCCACAGAGAAGGGCACTAAAAGAAGAGGTATTCTTAAAAAAGAGAAAAGTTCTTCCAGTATACCCTTCAAATCAAAGACATCTAAGTTCTGTGAGGTTTGCCCCCAAAAAGGTTTACCCTGATACCCCTTGAGCAGAAGGCCTAAGGTCTCCCTTTCTTCAGATAGTTCTGAAGCGGGATAAAAAACCTTCCCTACCTCAAAAATCCTTAAGTCCTCTACCTCTCTATGGGCATTAAATCTTGCCACCTCTAAAAGCCCAGGAAGTAAGGTGGTCCTCATAACAGAAAGGGCTGGAGAGATGGGATTGGCTAATTTAAGAAAATTTAACCTCCTATCCCCTAAGGGTAGGTTTAACTTCTTTAGGCTCTCAGGATTGATGAAACTATAGGTGATCACCTCATAAAAGCCCAATCCCCGTAAGATATCTCTTATCTGATTCACAAATTGAAGTTCCCTATTCAGACCCTTAGCAGATAGCTCGGCCTCAGGCATAGTGACAGGTATCTTGTCATAGCCATAGAGCCTTGCTACTTCTTCAATAAGATCTTCAGGTATGGTTAGATCTTGCCTATAGCTAAAGGGTTTAACCTTATAAATCTCCCCTGAGACTTGAAACTCTCCAAGTTTGCCTAAAAGGCTTTCTACCTTCTCACTTTCAATTTCAAAGCCAAGGACTTTGATCAATTTTTTTCGGGAAAGTTCTATCGTTGGGGCCTCAAAAGGCCTGGGATAGAGATCCACAATCTCAGAGAAGACTTCAGGATTTAATATTTTCTTTATAAGTTCTGTTGCTCTCAAGATCCCGAGGTAAACCCCTTCGGGATCTACCCCCCTTTCAAAACGGTAACTACTCTCTGTGGTTAGGCGATGTCTCTGTCCCGTAAGTCTAATCCGTTTTGGGTTAAACCAGGCTGCTTCCAAAAAGATCTCTTCTGTCTCTGATGTAACCCCCGATTCTTCTCCCCCCATAACTCCAGCAAGAACAAGGGCTTTCTCTCTATCTGCAATAACTAAATCCTCTTCTGTGAACCTCCTCTCCACGCCATCAAGCATAAGAAGGGTCTCATTAGGCTTAGCCCTTCGAATCAAAATTTCTCCACCCTTAATTTTTCTCCAGTCAAAGGCATGAAGTGGTTGCCCTAACTCTAAAAGAACATAATTAGTTATATCTACCAAGTTATTAATAGGTCTCTGATTACAGAGAAAGAGCCTTTTGAGGATAAAAAAGGGGCTTTCTCCCACTCTTATCCCTTTGCCATATCTTCCCACATAGCGGAAACAGCTATCCTCATCAAGGATCTTGATCTTCCCAGGAAAGGGTATTCCCTCCTTAAGGGCCTCTTCAAAGACTAAAGGCTTCAATTCCCACCCTGTAATCAAACTTAGCTCTCTCCCTATTCCATAGACGGAAAGGAGATCTCCTCTATTGGGGGTAATAGCTATTTCCAAAACAGGTTCACTCACCCCTAAAACCTTGTAGATAGACTCACCTATTTTGGTCCCTTCTACAAAGGTGAGTAGAGTGTCCCTCTCCTCTGAAAGCCCTGCCTCAAAAGGGGAAAGAAACATCCCCTCAGAGCGATAACCCCGAATAGTTTTAACCTCTACCTTTTGTTGCGTGAAAGTTAAACTTCCTGCCTTAGCCAGAGCTACTATAAGCCCTGGCCTTACTATGTGCTTAGCTGTAGTTAGGACTTCAAAGACATTTTTACCATCTGTGACCCTGCAAAGACAGGTCTCTTGCAGATCTTCAGGGTTTATGACTTCAAGGATTTGAACTGTAATAAGCTCACCCAACCTTTCGTAGGGATCAATTATCTCCTCTACCTCATGACCTGCCAAGGTTAATAAATCAGCAATTTTATAGGGATCACCCTTGAGATCCACAAACTCAGAAAGCCAACTTATGGGGACCCTCACGCCCTTTCCCCTTATTTAAAGGATTCTAAGAAGTATAAATGGTTATCAAAAAAGAGCCTAATATCATCCACACCAAATTTTAGCATAGCAATTCTCTCTACACCCAGACCAAAGGCAAAACCTTGCCATTGCTGGATATCATAGTTTACTGCTTTAAGCACCTCTGGATGAACCATTCCTGCCCCAAGTATCTCAATCCAGCCTGTTTGACTGCAGACCCTACAACCCGCTCCTTGACAAATAACACAGCTAATATCCATCTCAACACTTGGCTCAGTGAAAGGAAAGTAGCTTGGCCTAAACCTCACCTTTGTCCCTTCACCAAAGGTCTCTTTAGCAAAATAGGATAAAATACCCTTCAAATCTGCAAAGCTAACCTTTTCATCTACCATAAGCCCCTCTACTTGATGAAACATGGGAGAATGCCTCACATCGGCATCACAGCGATAAACCTTGCCTGGGGCAATTATCCTCAAAGGGGGCTTTCTTTCGAGCATAGCCCTTATTTGCATGGGAGAGGTATGCGTGCGAAGGAGAGCCCCACTTTCCAAATAAAAAGTTGCCTGCATATCTCGGGCAGGATGCCACTCAGGAATATTAAGAGCAGTAAAGTTAAAATAGTCCGATTCCACCTCTGGACCAGTAACTATCTCAAAGCCAAGCCTGAGGAAAATGGCACAAAGCTCATTAATAACTTGGGTTAGAGGATGTAAGGCTCCAAAGAAAGGTCTTCTCCCTGGTAGAGTAAGATCTAAGTCTAACTCTTTGTCTTCCGAAGCTAAAAGAAGCTCACGTCTCTTTTCTTCAATTGCCTCTTCAAGATAGTCCTTAAGCTCATTTAACTCAGGCCCAAGCCTTTTTCTTTCCTCGAGAGGGAGATCCTTAAGAGACTTTAAGGCCTGAGTTATTTCACCCTTCTTACCTAAATACTTAATCCTAAAATTTTCTAAATCGGCAAGCTCCGTCAGCCTTTCAAGCTCTGTTATAGCCCTCTCTTTAAGCCTTTTAACTTCCTCTAAGTTCATGTAAGGCTCTATTGCCAAGCTTGTTTTGCAACTTCAACAAGTTTCCCAAAGGTCTCGGGCTCATTAATAGCCATGTAGGCAAGGACCTTTCTATCAAGCTCAACTCCTGCCTTTTTAAGCCCGCCCATAAATCTACTATAGTTAAGGCCATGAATCCTGGATGCTGCATTAATTCTTATCTGCCAGAGCTTACGAAAATCTCTCTTTCTCTGACGCCTGTCTCGGTAGGCATAAACAAGGGCCCTCTCAAGGGTTTCCTTGGCTCTTCTAAAGATGTTTTTCCTCTGTCCCCAGTAGCCCTTAGTTAACTTAAGCAACCTCTTATGTCTTCTTCTGGTCTTAAAACCTCCCTTTGCCCTGGGCATAAGCCTTTACCTCCTCTTCCTGTATGATTTTCCTGTATGATTATCTAATTAGAACTTATCCGCAATAACCGTGGCTACATGATGATAATATCCTTTAAAGAGCTCTTTATATTTTCCAAGAGCCCTTTTGGCCTTAGCGCTTTTCTTTCTAAGCAAATGTCTTTTTCCACTCTTTTTGTGCAAGATCTTTCCCGTTGCTGTGACTTTGAACCTCTTAGCTGCGCTTCTATTTGTTTTCATTTTAGGCATACAATCACCTCTCTCCCCTTTTTTAGAATTTTCATAATTTAATCCTATTTTGCTAAAAAAACAAGTCCTATACACAGGGTGTTCTAATCTATTATCTTTTGCACACTTGTCAAGTGTGCAAGATCCCTCACTTCATATTGTCCTTGACTGTAACAGATTTTTTAGTATACTCGAAAATAATAAATTACTAAGGAGGAGCTAATGGTAAGGACTTTACTCTTATCCATTATTCTTTTCTTAACCATTTTTTATAACACGGGCTTTCCTCAAGAAAAGGTAGAGGTGGTAACCCCTGAAAAAATTGAGGCCACTTCCGAGATAACTTTCCCCATACCGCACATACCCATCCTAAGAGGCCTTGATTATCAGCCCAGTCAAAGTGCCCTTCTTAAGACTGGCACTATCTTAACTGGAATGCTTGTTTTTAAAGGTAATTACAAAGCCTCCTCTTTAGTGGAATTTTATCGCACTCAGATGAAGGCGCAGGGCTGGGAGGAAGTAGGAAGTTTTACGTCTAAAACTACTTTTCTTGCCTTTAGAAGGCCTGATGGGCAGGCCTTTATAGGTATTACAGAAGGATGGATTAACACCGAGGTTCGTATCATTGTCTTTCTCTCAGGTGTTAGATAGTCGCAGAATCCTCCTTGGTATCACAGGTGGAATAGCTCTATATAAGGCCTGCGAACTAATTCGTCTTCTCAAAAAGGAAAATGCCCAGATCAGGGTTATTCTTTCCACTGGGGCAGAAGAGTTCGTTAAGCCCACTCTTTTTTCTGCCTTGACTGGAGAAAAGACCTATACTAACCAGGATTTCTTTGTAGCCACAGGCTCTATTCCTCATATAGAATTAGCTAACTGGGCTGAACTTGTGCTCATCTTTCCAGCTACTGCCTCCTTTCTCTCTAAATTGAGAACTGGTCAGGCAAGTGAACTATTACTAACTACCCTCCTTGCCACAAGGGCCCCTACCTATCTTTTTCCCTCCATGAACACCAAGATGTGGGAACATCCTGCAACTAAGGAGAATATTGAGGTCCTAAGAAGGTATGGCTATCTCGTGTATGAGCCAGCTTATGGAGAGCTTGCCTGTGGAGAAATAGGGAAGGGAAGAGTACCTGAACCAGCAGAGATTTTAGAGCTGATCAGAGCTCATTTTAAACCAAAGGACATGAAAGGCAAGAAAGTCCTTATCACAGGAGGTCCTACGCGGGAATATATTGATGAAGTGCGTTTTCTCACTAATGCCTCTTCAGGAAAAACTGCCTTTTATTTACTAAAAGAGGCTTATTATAGAGGAGCTGAAGTCCATTTACTCTGGGGCTTAAAGGATTTCCCTTATGTCCTACCTAAATTAAACTATGTAAGTGATATCCCCTATCCAAAGATCTATTTTATTGAAACCACTGAGGAGATGTTTCAAAAGGCTAAAGAACTTTTTCCTCAGGTAGATGTAGCTATCTTTGCTGCAGCACCCTGTGATTTTACCCCTCTCTATCCTGCAAAGGGCAAAATTAAAAAAGGAGAACCTTTGACCTTAGAGTTCAAACTTACCCCTGATATAGCTAAGACCTTAGGCCAAACCAAAGGGAAGCAACTCTGCATAGGTTTTGCCCTGGAAGAAGAGGACAAACTCTCTGACTATGCACAGAAAAAAAGAGTGGAGAAAAATTTTGATATAATCATTGCCAACCCTTTAGGGACAGCGGGAAAAGAGAGGAGTAAATATCTCCTTATTGGGCCTAATTTTGAAAAAATCTTTGAAGATATGTCAAAGGAGGCCCTTGCCGTTACTGTCTTTGACTTAATAGCCTCTCTTTCTTAGGCTGATAGGTGCAAAGGGGTTCTTCCTCAAGATAGTCTCCCGTTGCTTCATAGGCCCTTGCCCTACAGCCACCACAAACCCTTATATACTCACACCTTCCACATTTGCCCCTATAGTTTCTAAAATCTCTAAGCTTATTAAAGACTTCTGAGCCTTCCCAGACCTCTTTAAAGGTATTTTTTCTAAGATCACCACAGGGGATCTCTAAATAACCACAGGTTTGCACAATCCCCTGGTGAGAGATAAAACAAAAGCCAGTTCCAGCAAGACAGCCTCTTGTTACTGCATCGAGGCCAAAGGTCTCATAGGTTACCTCAAGGCCTTCTTCCCTTGCCCGTTCCCTCATGATACGATAGTAGTGTGGGGCACAGGTTGCCTTCAAATGAAGGCCAGATTTACCCCTCTGTTCATAAAACCAGTGCAAAATCTCTTCATACCTTTCAGGAGGTAAGGCTTCCTCTGCAAGCTCCTTTCCCCGACCTACAGGTACCAATAAAAAAATATGGTGAGCCACTGCTCCAAGGGCCTTAGCAAGCTCATGCACCTTGGGAAGTTCATGGGCATTCACTGCAGTCACTGTGGTGTTAATCTGAAAGGGTATCCCGCACTCCTTAAGAAGTTTTATGCCCCTCATTGCCCCTTCAAAGGCATGAGGCATTTTACGGAAATTATCATGAGAACGAGCATCAGCACCATCAAGACTGATACTTACCCTGGATATCCCTGCCTTCTTTAATTCCCTAAGAATTTCCTTGGTAAGAAGGGTTCCGTTGGTGGCAAGAACAGGCTTTAAGCCAAGGGAAGAGGCCTTTTGAGTGATCTCTATAAGATCCTTCCTCAGAAGAGGCTCCCCTCCTGTGAGAATGATAATAGGTAAGCCCACTTCCGTTATTTCCTCAAGGATTCTAAAGACCTCCTCAGTAGTAAGTTCCCCCTCGTAGGGCCCCTTAGATGCAGCTGCCCTACAATGCACACAGTCAAGATTGCAGGTCCTTGTAAGCTCCCAGGCAATAAGCCTGGGTACAAATTTAGGCTTCTCCATGGCTCCCTCTCTTTATAATTTCCAAGGTATCGCCAACCTTAATCAATCCACCCTTGATAACCTTGGTAAAGATCCCCCTTGTTCTCATTTCACATTTGCCTACCCTTTGAAAAATGGCACAGCCATGATGACATTTTTTTCCAATCTGGGTGACCTCAAAGAGACACTCACCTACTTTAATCTGATCCCCTACTTCCACTTGAGAGAGGTCTACATCTGTGGTGATATTTTCGGCAAGTTCGCCGTATCTTAAGGGTCTCCCCACTATTTCTTTCATCCACTCAAGGGTATAGGTATCTAAAAAACTCACCTGACGATGCCAGGGACCAGCGTGGGCATCCCCTTCAATACCATATCCCTCAATAATCTTAACTTTTGGCACATTTTCCTTGGGAACTCCCTTTTCTTTACTCACAGAGATGGCAACTACTCTACCTTTAAGCATCCCCTTATCTCTCCTGCAGACTTTTCACATAATTTTTAAGTATACCAATATTCTCTATTTCTACCTCTACTATATCCCCAGGTTTTAAAGGGCCAACTCCAGGGGGCGTCCCTGTAGCAATGATATCACCAGGTTTTAAAGTCATGACTTGGGCAATTTTATAAACAAGCTCTAAAGGTTTAAAAATCATAAGAGCTGTGTTTGACCTCTGCACAGTTTGACCATTAACTCGGGTCTGAATCGTTAAATTAGAAGTATCAAGGTCAAGCACGATAAAAGGCCCGAGAGGGGCGAAGGTATTAAAGGATTTAGCCCTGGTCCATTGCCCATCCTTTCGCTGGATATCCCTTGCTGTAACATCATTAAAACAGGTATAACCAAGGATAGCCCTTTTAGCTTCCTCTAAGCTTGCAGGTTTATATAGCTCCGTCCCCATAACTATAGCTAATTCCCCTTCATAGTGCACTTCCTCACTTTCTGGAGGTAGGAGAATATAATCTTCGTGCCCAATCACTGCAGTTGAGGGTTTTAAAAAGATAAGAGGTTCTTCTGGGAGGGGCATCCCCAGTTCCTCCGCGTGATCTCGATAGTTTAAACCAACACCAACTATTTTGGTGGGTAGACAGGGGGGCAAGATTTTAACCTGGGAGAGCTCAACCCTTTTTTCTGCCCCCTTGTTTGTAAGTAGAGTGACTTCTTTTTCTTTAACAATGCCAAGAAATTCTTTTCCTTCCCAGAGGAATCTGCCAATCTTCAAAGGAAACTCCATAGAGTTATTAGGCCTGGGTCATAAGGAGATTTAAGTCAAGGGGCCTCTGGGCAAGCTCATTATTTAAATAAAAGGTGGCCTGAGGATCGCCCTTTATAAGTTTGAGCTTAGAAAGGATAGCCTTGAATGAGGCCTCCTCTTCTACTTGTTCTTCTACAAACCACTGGAGAAAGTTTTCTGTGGCATAGTCTTCCATTTTTTTGGCAAGACTCATAAGCTTATTGATACGGGCAGAAACTTCCTGTTCGTGTTTATAGGCATATTCAAAGACTGCCTCTGGGCTTTCCCAGTCCGTTGGAGGGGCAGGGATTTCCTCTAAAACTACTCTTCCGTCTCTTTCAAAGATAAAGTTATAAAACTTCATGGCATGCATAAATTCCTCAGCAGTTTGAGCCTTCATCCAATGGGCAAAGCCTGTAAGCCCCTTGTCTTCAAAATAGGCAGCCATGGATAGGTATAAATAGGCAGAATAAAGTTCCCACTTAACCTGTTCATTTAAAGCCTTTTCCATTTCCTGCGTTAACATGCTCCACCTCCTTGTGTTAAACTTAATAAACCCTATAATAACTAAAATAAAACCATGGGTATCTTTTTTCAAGCTTCTGTGATTAATTTATTTGATAAAATTCTCTCCTGGGAGCTCCACTCTCATCACAGCTTTTGAACCATCCTCAGGAGGAAGGAATGAGTATTTCTTATAAATTGTGTTAAGAATGACTTGCAAGAGAACATTGGGAGAATCAACCTGATTAAGACTAATATGGACGCATACACTTTCTTGACAGAAAGGATATGGGCAGTTAAAATTTGGAAAAAAGAAAATTTTAAAAAGACATGGCTGAAGATATAAAAGAAAAAATCTGGAAGTTGATTGAAGCCCCTATAGGAAAAAAACACTATGAATTAGTAGATTTGGAATGGAGGAGAGAATCCTCTGGCTGGGTGTTGAGACTTTACATAGACAAACCAGGTGGAGTAACTATTGCAGACTGTGCTAAGGTTAGTGAAATGGTAGGCAAGATACTGGATAAGGCCGATATAATTCATCATTCCTATAATTTAGAGGTCTCAAGCCCAGGAATTGACAGGCCTCTTAAGACTAAGGAACACTTTGAGAGATTTAAAGGAGAAAAGGCCAAGATAACAGTGAAAAACCCCATTGAAGGTAAGAAAAACTTTCTGGGCACTATTCTTGGATTTAAAGGAGACATCTTGGAATTAGAGACAGAAGGAAAGATTGTGGAAATAGCTTTTGATAATATTAAAAAGGCACACCTTAAAGGTGAAATATCTTTCAAATAAAGGAGTGGCCTAAATGCAACCACAGAGAGAATTAAAAAAGATAGTGGAAGCCCTCACCAAAGAAAAGGGCCTAACTAAGGAAATTGTGATTGAGGCCTTAGTTGAGGGCCTAAAAACTGCAGCTAAGAAAAAATTTGGGCAAACAGCAAAAATTGAGGTGAAATATGACGAAGATACAGGTGAAATTGAGATCTTTCGTTTTCGTGAGGTGGTAGATGAGGTTAGTGATCCCAACAAAGAAATCTCCTTTGAGGAAGCAAGAGAGCTATCTCCTGGGGTCAGCATTGGGGACATGATTGGTGAGCGGGTTGACTTGCAAGACCTGGGAAGAATTGCTGCCCAAATATTAAAACAGGTCTTTTCGCAGAGGCTAAGAACAGCAGAAAAACAGCTCATATACGATGAATTTAAACATAAATTGGGGGAGATTGTCACTGGTTATGTGCACCGTTTCAATAGGAAAGATGTGATCCTTAACTTAGGCAGGGCTGAGGCCTTGCTTCCTGAAGAAGAACAGATTCCTACTGAGAGATATCATCGGGGAGATAGAGTAAAGGCCTTGGTTATAGAGGTGTATAGGCAAAAGGAACCTCAAATCCTTGTCTCAAGGTCACATCCAGCCTTTATAAAGAAACTCTTTGAACGGGAAGTCCCTGAAATACAGGAAGGCCTGGTAAAGATTGTTTCCATTGCCAGAGAACCTGGTTCCAGAACCAAAATTGCTGTTACCTCTACAGATCCAAATATAGATCCCGTGGGGGCCTGTGTAGGAGTGAGGGGCTCCAGAATTTCAGCAGTTTTACAGGAAATTAAAGGAGAAAAGATAGATGTAGTCCTCTATGACAAAGATCCCGCCAGATTTGTTTACAATGCCCTTTCTCCTGCAGAGTGCAGTAAAGTTATCGTTGACTCGGCAACAAAAACCCTTGAAGTGATCGTGCCTGACGATCAGCTCTCTTTAGCCATAGGCAGAAAGGGAGAAAATGTAAGACTTGCTTCTAAACTTGTAGGCTGGAGAATTGATATCTTGAGTGAAACCCAATACCTTAGGCGACAAGAGCCAGAATTTCTTAGGCTCCTTAAGGTTACAGAACTGAGTGATGAAGTGGCTGGTTACCTTTATGAAGCTGGTATCAAGGATTTGAAAACCCTTTTAGAAACCCCAGTAGAGAAAATTGCGCAGCTAACTAAACTCTCTGAGGAGGAAGTCAAAGGACTCTTGGAAAAGGCTAAAAAGGCCCTTAATGCCTAAGAAAGGCCATGTTCCAATTAGAACCTGTGTTGCCTGTAGAAGGAAGTTTCCAAAAAAGGAATTAATTAGGTTCATTTTAGCTGGTGAAGAGATTATCTTAGACGAAAGGGCAACGCATCCTGGTCGAGGGGCCTATCTTTGTCAAGAGTGTCTGCCTTTGAAAGACAGTCTCAAGGTCCTCTCTAAATTAGAGAGGGCCTTAAGGAGGAAGTCATGAAAGTCTTTCTTATGGGTGGGACTGGTTTCATAGGAAATTTTCTCACCAACTTTTTCCTGGAGAGGGGTTGGGAGGTAGTTCTATTAGTGAGAAATTCCTCTCGTCTTAGGGCAGTCCCCCCTGGGGTTGAAGTTGTCTTTGGCGATGCTACGAAAGAAGGGGAGTGGCAAGAAAAAGCACCTCAAGCAGATCTGGTGGTCAATTTAGTTGGGGAGACCATTTTCAAACGTTGGACTAATGAATATAAGAAGAAAATTTGGGACTCAAGAATTATTTCTACAGAAAATGTGGTAGCCTCCCTTAGAGCAGGACAGGTTTTATTTAATGCCAGTGCTGTGGGATATTACGGAGATGGGGGAGAGGCAGAGCTCACTGAGGAAAGCCCTAAAGGGAAGCTCTATGTCTCGGAACTATGTAAGGTTTGGGAAGAAAAGGCTTTAGAGGGAGAGAAAAAGGGAGCAAGAGTTATCGTTGGGCGCTTTGGAATTGTGCTGGGAAAGGGGGGAGGCATGCTTAAGACTATACTTCCCTTTTTTAAACTCGGCTTAGGAGGCACCCTGGGAAGTGGAAAACAGTGGTTTCCCTGGATTCACATTGAAGATTTAGCCAGAGCCGTGGAATTTCTCTTTCAAAGGGAGGAGAGGGGTATTTTTAATATAACAGCACCTGAGCCCATTAGAAATAGAGATATGACTAAAATTATAGGGAAGGTTTTGAGAAGACCAACCCTTTTCCCTATTCCCAAGTTTGCCCTAAGAATCCTCTACGGAGAACTTGCCGAGGTGATTATGGCAAGTGCCCGAGTAGTTCCCCAAAGGCTTCTTTCCCTTGGCTTTGACTTCCGCTATCCTCGCTTTGAAGAGGCTTTTAAGGCCTCTCTATGAATTAGAGTTCTTCCTCTTCTTCGCTGATCTCTTCCTCGTAAATATAGACAGGTTCTTCTGTAACCTTTTCCTCTTTTACAGTAATCACATGGGGGACCCTGACAATCTCTCTTAATTGGTCTAATTCCAAAGGTAGATCTTCATCCCTTTGACAGATAGGACATTGTTTTATATGTCTCTCCACTAATTCCATCATTTTTACTGGTGATAAAGTGAAGCTTCTAACCTGTTGATACCAATCTCTGAGAAGAGATTTAAGTCTCGGACACTCCATTTTTTAGCTTTGACCTCCTCTTAACATTTTAAAGTGAAACAGCTTGACCTTCTTGATGACAATTTTAATGTAGATTTTAGAAAAATGAAGAGGCAAAAGAAAATTTACTTAATATATAGGCTTTTTGAGTAATTAAAGAGGGCTTCTAAATAGGTATCTGTTCCACCCCTAAGCCCCACCTTGAGATTCTCCTCGAGTTGATAATATTTCAAGCAAGTTCCACAAGAGAAGATTTCTACTCCTCTTTTTTCAAATTCCTTAAGGATATTAACAAACTCTTCATCTGTGGTGGTTAACTTTACCCCTGTGTTCATAAAGAAAATCCTGTCAGGAAGGAAGTTATGAGTAAGCATAGTTTCAAAGAAGCCTTTGAGAAGAATCCTTCCAAGCTCTTTGTCTTCACCCATGTGGTCTGAAGCAATTATAATAAGAAGATTTCCTTTCTTTTCTGAAGTGGGGCAGACTATAGCATATTCCTCAAGCATAGCAGAACTACCCTTTTCTATTAAAAGGTGATACTCGGAGCCACTTTGTTCTATAGAAAGTAGTTTATGTCCCTGGGCCTGTAAAAACTTTTTGATGTTCTCTAAGGAGACCTCACTATCTGTGATTACCTTGATTTTTTCTCCAGGATTAATCTCCTCCAAAGCCTCTTTAGTCTTTATTACAGGCTGGGGACAAGGAAGCCCTCTTGTATCCACCTCTTTAAACATGACTTTCTCCATACCCTTTTCTATATCTTAGAAAAGTTAACACCAGCTAAAGAAAAGACAAATAGGTTATTTAAATTAGAAAAGACAGATTCATTGATTAAGGTAAATAAAAGTTTAGCTTCTCTAAGCTTGGAGATGCAAAAAACCCTTTATCCAGTAATTTTAAATTAGGGAAGAGCGTAAACCCAGGTGGAATTTATCAGGATTCTATCTTCATGGTCTAAATTTACAAGGAGGGCCTTTTTGGGGGTGTATTTTTCTATGAAACTTCGCAGTGCCCTTGAAGTAGTTATAGATTTAAGACTTGCGAAAAAACTGCCCCCTTTATCCCTTGAAATTATCATCCAATCTATTATGATGGAAGCTATGGAAAAGTATAACTGGAGCGAGCTTTTAACACCAGAATCCCTACCCTTTAAAACCACTTACTTTAAGATCCTGCAGACCCATATCTCCTATGTCCTTATAACAGATAGCTTGGTTTATAAAATTAAAAAGCCTGTCAATTTTGGCTTTCTTGATTTCACTACCTTGGAAAAGAGGAAATTTTTCTGTGAGAGAGAGGTAGAGCTTAATAAAAGGTTATGTGGGGACCTCTATCTTGGGGTGGTAAGCATCGTGAAAAAAGGGGAGAGGTATTATCTTGAGGGTGAGGGGGAGCCTGTAGAGTATGCTGTAAAGATGAAGAGGCTTCCAGAGGAAGGAATGATGCAGAGGCTCCTTTCTGAAGGTAAATTTACGAAGGCCCATCTTGACCTCCTTGTGGATACCTTAGTGCCCTTTTATCAAAGGGCTGAGACTGGAGAGAGGGTTAACTACTATGGTAGCCTTGAAGTAGTGAAATTTAATATTGAAGAGAACTTTCAACAAACAGCACCTTTTGTGGGAAAGGCCCTAACTGAAAGAAAATATAACCATATTAAGAACTATGCCTTTACCTTCATGGAGAAGAGGGCTGAGCTTTTTGAGGAGCGTATAAAGGGGGGATTTATCAGAGACGGCCACGGTGACCTTTACTCTGCCAATATCTGCTTTGATGACTTAAAAAGGGTCTATGTCTTTGACTGCATAGAGTTTAACGAGAGATTTCGCTGTGGAGATGTGGCCTCAGACCTTGCCTTTCTCGCTATGGACCTTGATTTTTATCGTTTGAGAGAGCTTTCCCAGTATTTTATTGAAAGATATGTGGAGAAAAGTGGAGATATTGCTCTCCTTGAAGTTCTTGATTTCTATAAGTGCTATAGGGCCTATGTGAGAGGAAAAATTGGTTGCTTTACCTTTGCCGATGAAAGGGTTCCAGAGAAAGAGAGGCAAGAGGCCCTTCTTCAGGCTCAAAAATATTTTGATCTTGCCTTCTTTTATAGCCAAGGCCTCCCCAAGGTAGCTATATTTATGGGCCTTTCAGGGACAGGAAAAAGCTTTCTTGCCCAAAAATTTTTAGAAAAGATACCTGCTATCTATATATCTTCTGATATAACCAGGAAACAAATTCTTGGCCTAAGTCCTGAAGAACACCACTATGCAGAATTTGAAAAGGGGATTTATGCCCCTGAAATAACTGAAAGAACTTATAAAGCTATGCTTGAAAGGGCCTTGGAAGAGATCTCTTATGGGCGCGATGTAGTCCTTGATGCTACCTTTAGGGAGAGGCGTTATCAGGAGTTATTTCATAGAGAACTAATTTCACGAGGCATAGAGCCATACTGGGTTCTCTGCACAGCCCCTGACGAAGTGGTTAGGGAACGTATGCAGAAGCGTTTAAAAGAAAAAACCGCTTCTGATGCCCTCTTTGACATCTATTTAGCCCAAAAGGCCAGATTTGAACCCCCAACAGAGGGTAAAATTCTCTCCCTGGATACATCGCAACCCCTCTCTTTCCTCTTGGAAACCCTCTTTCAGTTTTTAGATTTTTAGAGACTAAGTTGGGTTGGAATTTTTTTTGCACATTCCCCTTGTCTTTAGAAAAAGAGTGATTATTTTTTGGTTAACCAAAAATCAAATTTGAGGAGGGAGGTGGATATATGAAGATCAAGCCGCTTTATGATCGTATTTTGGTTCAGCGTATTGAAGAGGAACAGAGAACAGAGTCTGGCATCATTATTCCTGACACAGCTAAAGAAAAACCCATTATGGGTAAAGTTATAGCTGTTGGAGAGGGTAGGCTTTTAGAGAATGGTCAAAAGCAACCCCTCACTGTCAAAGAGGGAGACAAGATCCTCTTCAGTAAATATGCTGGCACAGAGATCAAAATCAAAGGCGAAGAATATCTTATAATGAGAGAGGATGATGTTTTAGCCATTATTGAGGGTTAATATCTAAAAATCCTTTAACAGGGGGGTGGATGTATGGCAGCAAAGGAAATTATTTATGGAGCTACTACCAGGGATAAGATTTTAAGTGGTGTAAACAAACTGGCTAATGCCGTAAAAGTTACCCTTGGGCCCAAAGGTAGAAATGTTATTCTTGAGAGATCTTTTGGTTCTCCCCTTATTACAAAGGATGGAGTAACAGTGGCTAAGGAGATTGAACTTGAGGATAAGTTTGAAAACATGGGAGCCCAGATGGTAAGAGAGGTGGCTTCCAAGACCAGTGATGTAGCTGGAGATGGAACGACTACTGCTACTGTTCTTGCCCAGGCCATTTTTCAGGAGGGAGTAAAGCTTGTCGCTGCAGGTATCAATCCCATGGCTATCAAGAGGGGTATTGATGCTGCCGTTGAGGTAGTTGTAAAGGAACTGGAAAAACTTGCTCAACCTTGTAGAACCCGTCAGGAGATTGCTCAAGTTGCCACCATTTCTGCTAATAATGACACTACCATTGGTAATCTCATTGCTGATGCTATGGACAAGGTTGGTAAAGAAGGTGTGATCACTGTTGAAGAATCTAAGGGTCTTGAGACCTATCTCGATGTAGTTGAAGGTATGCAATTTGACAGAGGTTATATCTCCCCCTATTTCATAACTGATCCTGACAAAATGGAATGTGTGCTTGAGGAGCCCTATATCTTAGTTTATGATAAGAAGATAAGCTCAATGAAGGATCTTCTGCCTGTTCTTGAGCAGGTAGCTCGTGCAGGAAAACCAATTCTGATCATCGCTGAGGACGTAGAGGGAGAAGCTTTAGCCACCTTAGTTGTGAATAAGCTAAGAGGTGTTCTCCAGTGCTGTGCTGTTAAGGCACCTGGGTTTGGCGAGAGAAGAAAGGCCATGTTGCAAGACATTGCTATCTTGACTGGAGGCACTTTTGTGTCTGAAGAGCTTGGTATGAAGCTCGAAAATGTCCAACTTAATGACCTTGGTAGAGCAAGAAGGGTAGTTGTTGCTAAGGAGACAACTACTATTATTGATGGCGCTGGAAAGAAGGAAGATATAGAAGCCAGAATCAAACAGATTCGCGCTCAAATTGAGGAGACCACCTCTGATTATGATCGTGAAAAACTTCAGGAAAGGCTTGCAAAACTTGTAGGAGGTGTTGCTGTCATCTATGTGGGTGCTGCCACAGAGACAGAAATGAAGGAAAAGAAGGCCCGTGTTGAGGACGCCTTGAATGCCACTAAGGCAGCTGTAGAAGAGGGAATTGTTCCTGGTGGTGGAACTGCCTACATCAGATGTATCCCTGCACTTGAGAACCTGAAGTTAGATGGTGAAGAACAACATGGTGTGGAGATCATTAAAAGAGCTTTAGAAGCACCTCTTCGTCAAATAGCTGCAAATGCTGGCTTTGAGGGTTCCATAGTGGTGGAAAAGGTTAAAGCGGAGAAGGGACCTATAGGATTTGATGCCGCTGCTGGAGAGTATAAAGATCTGGTGCAAGCAGGTATCATTGACCCCAAGAAAGTATCTCGTTGCGCCCTACAGAATGCAGCATCCATTGCAGGTCTTCTCTTGACTACTGAGGCTATGGTAGCTGAAAAGCCAAAGAAAGAAGACAAGTCTATGCCTTCAGTGCCAGGAGGCGGCGAGTTTTAAGGAATGGGCTTAAAGGGGGCTCTTTAGAGCCCCCTTTTTTATTTAGACTCTTCCTCAAGCTGTTGCATGGGCCTAAAGGCCTTCTTTGAAGCCCCACATACAGGGCATCTCCAGTCCTCTGGTAGGTCTTCAAACTTGGTCCCAGGAGGAATTTTGCCCTTCCTATCACCTTTTGCGGGATTATAAATATATCCACAATTTGTGGTGGAACAGATCCAAGCACCTTCAAACTGATTAGCCATCTTTTACCCTCCTATTGTTTTTTTTGTGTTATAAAATAATAATACTTAAAACTAAAACTTAATTTTATAGTGAAAATTTTATCAAATTCAGGTATGCCTCGCAGGAATAGAGCTACTCTTTAAGCCTTAAAAGGTTCTTGCCTTCATAGAGTCTTTGATTTAAATTTATAGCAGAAAGACATCAATCTTTAGGAGGTTTAAGGCCTTATGAAACAGAGATGGGTTGAACACTTAATAAAGGCATGGGATACTTTTCTTGAAGATCTTTTTTCTTTTATTCCTGAAGAAAGTAAAAAACACTTGAAAAATGCTCGTAGAGAGGTCTTGCTTGCATTGAGAAGTGCGCTTGACAAAAAGATAGAAGAACTTGAAAGAGCTGAGAGAGCACCTGAAGCTAAGAAGATCAAGGTAGAAAAGGCAGGCGATTAGTGAGCTATGGGAAGGATAATACTCTATACAGGGAAGGGAGGGGTTGGGAAAACAACCCTTTCTGCAGCAACAGCTGTCTACCTTTCAAGCCTTGGCAAAAGAACGCTTATCGTTTCTGTGGATCCAGCTCATTCCCTTTCAGATGTCTTTGAGCTTGAGCTCTCTCCAGAGCCAAAAGAGATTGCACCTAATCTCTTTGCTCAAGAAATAGATGTTTACTACTCTGTTGAGCGCTTTTGGGGAAAACTTCAGGAGTATTTAAAAAGCTTATTGAGATGGCAGGGAGTAGAGAATGTTCTCTCTGAAGAGTTAGCTATTCTTCCTGGAATGGAAGAAGTTTGCTCATTTCTGTGGATAAATCAGCACTATAAAGAAGGCAAGTATGATGTTATTATTATGGATTCAGCACCCACTGGAGAGACTTTGAGGCTCCTTAGTCTTCCTGATGCAGCAGGTTGGTGGATCACTAAGGTGCTTCCTCTCCAGAGAAAGCTCATGAAGTTCATACGCCCAGCTGCCAAGATAGTGACTGATATGCCCTTACCTGAGGAAGAAACTTATGATGCTTTAGAAGAATTATTTAGCCAGGTATTTTCACTTTACTATACTCTTTTAAATCAAGAAATAAGTAGTGTTAGATTAGTCACAAATCCAGAAAAATTGGTGCTTAGAGAAACTGAAAAGGCCTATACATATCTCCATCTTTTCGGTTTTAATGTTGATGCTATTATGTTAAATAAAGTCCCTAAGCAAACTGGACAAAAAGGATACAGAGAGAGGTATATTGAGCATATTAAGAATTCCTTCTCACCTACTCCCGTAATTGAGATACCAGAAATAGAGGAAGAAGTATTGGGGATTGAGAAGTTGCTTAAATTAAGTAGGATGATTTTTGGTGATCGTGACCCTTCAGAGATATTCTTTAAAGACAGACCCTTTGAAATATTAGAAGAGGATGGCCAGTTTGTCCTCAAGTTGTACTTAAAGGATATCCAAGATGGTGAACCTGAACTTCTGAGAATTGAAGACAATCTGATAATAAAAATTAAAAACTTTAAAAAACACTTTTTTCTACCTAAAGCCCTATCAAAAAGAGAAATCACAAAGGCTAATCAGACCTCTCATGTTCTAAGCGTTTATTTTTCCTAAAATTTTCACAAAACTACAACTTGGCTGATAGACAACTCAGAGTAGGAATACATAAAGCTGAAATTATCTACATAATCGGCATTGCACCTCATTTCTTTCAGCTTACCTTAGATTTAAAGGCAAGACTTTAGATTTTGAAACAGTATATGACAAAATTTAAAAAAGAGGATTATTGCGGTCTTTGAAAAAATCTTGCCGATTCTTATAAACTTCTTGAGATTTCACAAGAACTTAGCTGTGGTATATTTCGTCTTCGTTCCAAGATAGTGCCCTTTGACTTTCATCCGTTGAATAATCTTTAAAAAAAGAGTATAGAAATAATTATGGAAAGTATTAGGCAGCTACTTAATCTTCCTTTTATTCGCCTAATCTTCCCTGTAGCTGTCGGTTCCATTGCTTACTTTTTGTTAGGCGACCAAATCGGCATTGATGGGTGGTTTGGCAAAATAACAGATCTTTCAAAAAAATGTTATTTGTAGATATTATAATTATATCAGTTTTAGTAATTATTGGCGAACTCTTTTCTTTTACAGGAGAGTTAATTATCAATTTTTTTTTAATTATAATCCATTACGATTGCTTAAGAAAAATAATATAGATAGAACATGTGATTATGATTCAAATATTGAAAAAGTTGTGCCTTGTGCTAATGAATATCTAGTTTATGAACATTTTGAGAAATCTGCCTATGAAATGTCTGAAGTTCACTTTGTCATGAGCAGAACCTTGGCAGGATTGTTTATAGTGTTTTTAATTAATATGTTATATTTTATACTTTTTTCATTTAAGTATACATTTAAAATTTTAGACTACATTTTAGATTTGCCTACTTTTATATTTGCTGTTTTTCTTCTTTTTTTCTTATATCTTTTATATATACATATAGACCTTGTTGCAAATTAAATTTAGTAGCTATATTAATTCTATTAGTAATTTTATGTTTTTTTCTTATATATAAAGAATGCCTATATTCACAACCAATAAATAACAAATGTGATCAAATTAAAATACATCCTTTTCTTCTTGCCATACATACTACATCCTCTTTCCTTGGGGCGCTCTATTATCGAGCTCATGCTAATAAATTGATCTTCTTTAACCGAAAAATAAATGGTTTGTCTAAAAAGGATCAAAATATTCATAAATCTTAAAACTTAGCGTTGATCCTTCTTCAATACGATAACTCATTATAAAACTTAAGCCTTACTGAGAAAAAAGCCTGATTTAAATTTCCTCCAAAACCATCTAAGTAAATCCTTTGGATAATCTATATCAAAGAGGGGAGGTAAAAGGATGCAGCTTCCTTCTGGAAGCCTTGACAAGGTCTCCTTGAGTAAATAGGAGGTTTCAAAAGGTAAGCCCTGAAAAAGAAGGGGAAGGTTTTCCCTAAAGTCTTGTCTAACCCCAAGGAGCACATATCCTCCATCAAGGGCTGGCCCTATAACTATAGGGCAAAACCGAAGGGCCTCCAGGGCCTGATTTAGATAGGGGACATCAATAAAAGGGCAGTCTGCCCCTAAAAGTATAACCCCTTCAAAACCAAGCTCAAAGAGAAGCTTTGTGCCAGAAAAAAGCCTTTCACCCAGATTTTTCCCTACCTGGGGAAGAAAGAGCCATTTTTGTTTAAAAGCAAAAACTCCCAAATCTACTGAACTAATCCTTCCCTCATAAAAGCCAAAAAGATAGAGCTTGCTTTCCCGTCTCGCATTTTCTTTAAATTTTTCAAGATTCTTTATGGTCTGTTTTAGGAGATATTTATAAATAAAGGTGGCACCTCTCTTTCCCAAAGAGCTTGCAAGCCTTGTCTTCACTTTGCCTTTTTCGGGAAATTTAAAAAAGAGGGCAAGGGCTATTAGATTTTCCACTTCCTGAGAAATCTCTTAACCAACAAGGTTAACAAGGCAAATATAGCTATGACCAGTAGTAAAGGGAGAAAATTTGCTTTAAGAAAGACCTCTTTAAGGGAATAGCCAAGATAGGTATAGGCAAAGCCAGCTGGAGCCATAAAGATGAAAGTAGCAAGGACATAGTGAGATAGAGGAATGGGGGTTAGGCCAAAGAGATAATTGATCACAGGATAGGGAAAAAAGGGGACAAGCCTTGCTACAGCAACGGCCTTCCAGCCATGTTTACGAGTCTTTTCGCTGAGATACTGCCACTTCTCAAGGCCAAGCCTGAACTTAATGGCCTCCCTGAAAAAGTATCTACTAAGCAAAAAAGAAACAGTGGCCCCTAAGGTTGCTCCACTTAAGGCCATAACTGTGCCTAAAAAAGGGCCCCAAAGAAATCCTGCAGTAAGAGTAAGAGCAAGGCTTGAAATAAAAAGACTTGGGGCCAGGGCATAGAAGAATAGATAGAGCAAAAAACTCAGAGGATGTCTCGCATAAGGTTCTAAGTAGGTCTTAAAAAAGGTTTCCGAAAAAAGGCCTTTTCTTTGAAAATAGACACTCACCCCAAATAAAAGAATAAATCCCAGAAGTAAAAACCCCTTTTTGTTGAAAATCTTTCTACTCAAGGAGAGATATAAACGATTAAGCCATTTTCTACCAGAGGAGACTGCAAACTCCTTAAACTTGGTTTCACCCAAGGTCTCAAAGAGATGATAGGCCTTAAGCCCTTTCTTTACAAATCTATTCTTACAGCCCATGCAAAAGGTAAGAACTGGCCTTCCTTTAGCCCTTTTAGCAACTTTTTCCAAAAAGGCCTCTGAAAGATCCTTATCCAAATGGGCAGAACCCCCTGCTCCACAACAAAAGGGTGCCTTAAAAGATTCCTTTACTCTTCCTGAAAGGGCTTCCTCTACATAGGCCTTTACCTCCCTTGCTACAAAGGCTGGACAGGGAAAATGAAGCAGGGCATCCTTAGGAATTTCCTTAAAATCTTCACTTTGGAACTCCTGTAAAATGTGCGAAATATCTACATCCTGGGCATATAACTTAAAAATCTTATAACAATTTGTGCAACCTGTGATAACCCTTTTTATGCCAAAACTTTTCAGTCTTGTGTTGATATCCCTCCAAGCCTTTTCCACACCTCTAAGGTCCCCATTTTGAAAGAGAGGATCAAAACAGCAATCAAGCACCAAGGCCAACTTTTGGGTGCCAAGCCTTTGCTTTAGAACCTTTATTAGTCTTTTAACTAAATCTGGAGCAGTTCCTGAGAGGCTACAACCTGGCCAGAAGGCAACCTCTCCCCTCTCCCAATGGACAAAGGGAAAGGAATGGCCTCTCAGAGCAAAAGCCCTTGCCCCTTTAACTATGTTTTCTAAAGAGGGAGAGCCTCTGTCTATTAGCTTTACCTTTAGATAATAGAGGGACTCTTTGGGCCTTAGTTTCTCCCTGCAGACAAAATTACAGGCCCCACAATTTGTGCAATAAAAAACTTCCTCTGCTTCTTTTTCCAATATCTCCTTTGGTAAGCCAAATCTTCTTAGAAAGGGACAAACTTGCCTGCATGCTCCACAGTTAGTGCACTTCTGTAAGAGCTCCGAAACAGCTTGTTCCAAAAAGGGCTGTGCATCCATAACAGTGATCACCCACCATAATTTTTCTTCCAGAAAGGCTCTCTAAACCCATCTCAAGTAGTGCAAAAACATTTTTAGGCTCCTTAATCCTTAATTTTAGGGCCTGATTAAAATCGCAGTCAAAAAGTTCACCCTTAGGGGAAATGTTAATCAACTTTTTGCACATAAGATGATCTAAGGTTTTGGCATTAAAATTCTGATAAAGAAGGTCCTGATAAGCTTTTAAAAGCCCTTTCCTCTGCAAATATTTTTTAAATCTCCCAATAGAGAGATTGTTAAGAACAAAGAGGCCATTAAAGGAAATGCCTCTCTTTCCAAGAAATTCCTCAAATTGCTCTTTAAGCACTTCTTCCTGAGGGACTAAGGCAGGACCAGTGGGATTTACTGCAAGATAGAGGGGCTTAGTCTTTCCAAAACCTAAAAGGGAGAGTTGCTCAAGCATCTCTAAGGACCTTTTAAAGGTCCCATTGCCACGAATAGAATCAACCTCCTCTGCCACATGGCTGGGAAAAGAAGCTACAAGTTTTATGGGATATCTTTTAAATAGCTCAAAAAGCTCAGTTCGCTCACTAAGGGCAGTCAAATTGGTGCGAAAGTAAATCTCTTTTGCCCAGGGAGCTATGGCCTCAAGCAAGTAATCAATCTGTGGATGCAATTCTGGGGCCCCACCTGTTATGTCCACTGTTAAACCAGGATTTCTTTTGATAAGCTCTATACAGGCCTCAAGAACTTCTGCCTCCATTAGGCTACCCTTGAGCCCTGCAGAGAGGTGACAGTGAAGACAGGACTGATTACACCTATGCCCCACATTAAGCTGAATGACCTCGATCTTGTCTTTGCTAAGCTCTACCCCAAGCTCTTTAAGCTTTTCCTTAAAGGGCTTAAAAGGCTCTGTAGGGACACAGCAAGAGGAGGAGGCTTCATCCTCCCATTTGCCACCCTTTGTAGTCTTAGGTGAACGATAAATTATGGGCTTATCATGGGGAAAAGGTTTTGGAGAAAGCTCTTTTGCTGGCTCAATAAAGATAAAGTAATCCTTAGCAAACCTCTTGAGATTTCTAAAGGTTTTCTCGCAAACTGCAACCCTTTTACCCAGCTCAAAGATATGTCCCTCTTTGTCTTCTACCTTTTGGAAAGGCCCCTTGTAGATAACTGCATGCCCCCTGTCTATACAAGGCCCCTGGTCAGTTTTTATAGCCTCAATGGTTATAGAGCGAAATTCAATCCCTTCAATTACCTGCCAGGGCTTTTGCTCATACTTAAGAATCCTAACGCTTCCAAAACCTGCTTTGAGGAAGCTCTCTAAGAAAAGGTCCTCTCTTAGGGCTCCAGAGATACAGCCTGCCCAAAGTTCAGGGTCTTGCTTCAAAGGCTCAGGCACATCTTCGTCAGAGACAATATCACTTATAACTGCCCTACCCCCTGGCTTTAAGACTCTATATATCTCCCTAAAAAGGAGCTCTTTATCAGAGTCTTTCACGAGATTTAATACACAGTTTGAAACCACTGTGTCAATTGTGCCATCAGGGATAAGGGGATCTTCCTTTTCAAGCCTTTCCACATACTCTTGAAATCTAAGGTAATCCTCGACAGTTCTAACAGGATTTGCTCTAAGATAGGCCTCAACCTTCTCCAAATCAAGCCTTAGGTTTTGGATCTTTGCCTTTCTAAACTCCGTATTAAAGTATCCCAGTTTCTCAGCTATGTACCCTTGGTATTTTCTGGCAAGTTTGAGCATCTCCTCATTAAAGTCTACCCCAATGACTTTCCCCTCTTTACCGACAATTTGAGCAATCATAAAGCAGTGTTTGCCAGAGCCAGAACCAAGATCAAGCACCACCTCCCCAGGCCTAACATAGGCTGTAGGATCTCCACAACCATAGTCTCTTTCTAAAATTTCCTTTGGGATAATCTTTAATAACTCAGGCCGAGAATAACTAATAGGGCAGCAAAGCCTTACCTCCAGAGACTTTGCAGCCCTTTTATAGGTCTCAAGAACAGATACCTCCATGATTATTTTTCACTCTTCTCCAAAAGCTCAGGATAGGGCCAACCAGCTATACCGCCTTTCAAGATAAAAAGCCTGCTCTCAGGAACTCCCTTAGCCTTTAGATAATCATAACTATTTTGAGCACCACTTCTACCCCTGGGACAAATAATGACCACAGGGTCATTTGATTTTTGAATAATAGGTAAGGCCTTGTCCAAACGCTTTTTTAATTCTTCCGTGTTTGCAGGAAAGGCATTGGTTTCAATTGAACCCTTGAAATGCTTCTTCACAAATTCTTCATGGGGCTGAATATCAACTATGATTACCGGTTTCCCACTGGTAAGCCATTTCTTAAATTCCTCAGGCTCAATAAAATTTGTAGCATAGGCCCTTTGAGTAAAGATGGTGGCAGCAGTGAGGAATAGGAAAAACAAAATAAACCCCCTAAAGATTCTCTTCATGGCACACCCCCTTATAAAATTTTTGACCTAATTTATTTTAAAACCTGGTTCAGTCAAATAGAATTTATGTATAAGATAAAAACTATTTATATAGCTTTCTCAATGTATAAGGAGAAAAACCAAGGAGATAGAGGAGAATAAGGAAGTTATTTCTTAGGCTGACCAGAAAGGGGTAAAGGGGAAGATTAGACTTTAGTTTTCGGCCAGAGACGATTATTCGGTAGCTCAGGGGCACTGGGCGATAAATCTTTCTCAATCTCAGGATAAAGTCAAGATCTTCAAGAAAGGGAAGCTCCTTGAAACCTCCCACTTGGAAATAGAGCTCCCTTTCCAGAAAAAGCCCCTGATCCCCATAGGGTAAGTTCCAAAGCCTTGACCTAAGATTAATGAGTTTGGCAAGAAGACGAAGTGAAGGAGTCCCTTCCTCATAGCAAAGGGTGAAAAAAGAGGCACGAATTCCCTGCTTCGCTATATTAGAGAGATCAATGGGTTCTGGAAAATAGGTATCGGCATGAAGGAACAGTAAGTAATTTCCCTTGGCTTCTAAGGCCCCTCTATGCAGCTGAAGCCCTCGACCTCTTTCAGAGAAAAGAACCTTAGCCCCTAAGCTCCTTGCCACCTCTACGGTTTTATCCCCACTTCCCCCGTCAACTACGATTATCTCCTCAGGTTGCAAGGGCTTAAGTGAATGGAGAAGCTTAGGGAGATATCTTTCTTCATTTAAGGTAGGAATTATCACAGAGATCATAGCAAAGCCAGATAAGCCCCCTATGAAAACTAAAAGTTTTTAAGCAGAGAATATTATAAGCATTTCTAAAGTAAAGTCTCATATGAAAAAAGATGTGTAATTTCTAATTCATGAGGCAAGGAGAACCCTCTATTATTAAAAAATTTAAGGGGGCTAAGTTAGCCCCCTCTCTTCTGATCAAAAAAAAATCAAGACCTTAGACCCTAAACTGCGAAGTAATATCTTCTATTTCCTTTGCTGTGTCTCTTATTTTGGAAGATATGTTCTTCAAGTTTTCAGATAGAGTTACCAGAGAATCGGCAATCATCTTTATGCTATTTGCCTGCTCCTCACTAATCATCACCTTGTCCTTAACTGAAAAGATATAATCAGAAACAGTTGCCACAACTGAAGTCTGCTCCTCCACAGCCCCTGCTATAGCAGTAAAGGCATCTTCAACCTTCTTGATTAGGGATACAATACCCTCTACTCCCTGTGATACCTCATCACTACTTTCCTGTAAAAGCCTTATTCTCTCAGCAATACTTTTTGTAGCTTCCTGGGTTTGTCTGGCAAGCTCTTTTACCTCATTAGCTACAACGGCAAAACCCTTCCCTGCTTCTCCAGCTCGGGCTGCCTCAATGGAAGCATTAAGGGCAAGAAGGTTGGTCTGCTCAGCAATACTATTGATAAGATTAACTACCTCATTAATCTCTGCAGTAGCCTTAAGCAAAACCTCAACCTTTTCCTTCGTTCCAGAAACTGTAGCCACAGTATCTCTAACTGTCTGGGTGCTCTCCTGGGCACTCTTTGAGATCTCGGAAATAGCCTGGGAAAGCTCCTGCAAGGACCGTGATACCTCTTCCATACCAGACAAAATCTCCGCTGAAGATATGGAAATAAAATCGGCCTTCTCTTTAAAATCACCGCTCATCTCTTCCAAAGTCTTGGTCTCTTTTGTTAGGGCCTCAGATTCCTGGAAAAGGATCTTTACCCTTCCAATCAATCCCTTAATTATCTCAGAAAGGCTCTCTAAAAAGCGATTAAAATGAGTGGCTAAAGTGCCTACCTCATCTTGGGTTCGAACATCAAGCCTAAAGGTTAAATCCCCTCTACCTTGGGAGAGGGCTTCCATAGCCTGGCTTGTGGCTATCAAATTCTGAGAACAGGCCTTAAAACTTCTGGAAAGTTGGAAAATAAAAGCGCCCATCAGAAGGGCTAAAATTAATATGCCTAAAGCAAAGATTAAAACTGAGTTTTTAATTATGGCCCCAACATCAAAGCCTATAAGGATATAGCCAAGCTCCTCTCCTGCATAAGACTTTATCGGTATCTTGGCATAGGCAAGGGAACCCTGGATAAAAGATTCCTTTTTTGCTGCCTCTTTAATCAAGCTTTTAATCGTATCCTCCGAAAGATTATCAGATTTATAGTAAAGAATAGCCCCATCAAGGGACTTAGCCTTACCCTCTTTTATATAAAAATCCATTACTGATTCCAAATCCTTCTTAAGTAAAATGGCAAAACCTTTTATTTTGGCATTTTTCTGAGAAAACTCTTTGACTGGCCAATACAAATGAAAACCAGACTCTACACTTCCCAAAACCTCTCCCTCAACCACAATAGGGGCTACAGCACGGTAGACAAGCCCCTCTCTTCCAGGCTCAAGCCCTGTTAGGTATTTTTTCTCCCTTTGGGCTGCAATTAGGATTTTTCTAAAGGAAGAGAGATCATCTAGTTTGATATCCTCACCAGGAATGGGTTTACGCCAGGTTCTTACAAAGGATCTTGGCCCTGGCAAGTGAAAATGTAGTCTTGGTCTTTCCCCATGTAATTTTTCCATTTCCTTAAGAAAAGGCTCTACTTCCTCCCTTAAAAGACGACCATATTTCTCAAAAGTTGCTCTGTTACTCTCTGTGACTGTTCTTAAATCCCCTACTTCCCTTTTGAGTTGAAGATAAGTTTCTTTTATTTTTCTATTATTGGCGACAATCTTAACACCTGACAGATCGGCCTCACCCTTAAGCCTAAGATTTTCTTCAAGTGACACCTTTACATTTTCCACATTGGCTTTTAGGAGTTCATTGAAATAATATCTGGATAGGAAAAAGAGCAAGATTCCTATCAAAATTAGGAGCAAAAGGGAGCCCAGAAGAAGATTCTTTTGCATTTTTCCTACTATGGAATCTCTGCCTTTCATATTTCACCTCCAAGCTATTCTGAAATAACTTTAATATTACATTTTACCCAAAATAATCGCTTTTACTATTTTTTCAAGTATAAATTTAATATTATACCACCAACAAGTGGTATCCAAAGATTATCCTTTCGGGTTAAAAGTTCTACGAAAGTAAGGGGGATAACTAAGAAGAACAAAGTGTTTAATGTAGCGTTAGGGAAACTTAAAAGGGTAATTAGAAAAGCCGATAGGGCAAAGCCAAGGGCACCTTCAAGGGTTTTCCCTCGTGCTAATCTAATTCTACCCCATTTTCGCCCAGTCAATTCCGCAAGAGGGTCTGAGATACCCAAGATTAGAATCAAAGGCTGTAGATAATTATAGGGAGCTATAATGGAGGCCCCAAAGAGTCCAAGGACAAACCAGAGGGCATCACTTACTCCCCTCTTTTCTCTCTCCCTCAAAAGAGGCTCCCAGAAAGACCTCAAAGGCAAGGCTTGGGGTTTCCAAAGCCTGAAGCCCTCAAAGAGGAGAGTTCCCATAAGGATAATGAGTAAGATAAACCTAAACTGATTGTCAGGTAAAACTTTAGTGAGGGCAAGAAAAAAGAGGGCAGAACTAAGGTGAAAGAGCTTTCTTTTCCAATTTATTCCCATTCAATGGTAGCAGGAGGCTTAGAGGAAATATCATAGACCACTCGATTTACTCCCTTTACCTCGTTGATAATTCTATTGGAGATCCTGGCAAGAAGATCATAGGGAAGTCTTACCCAATCAGCAGTCATGGCATCTTGGCTCTCTACTACCCTTAAGGCAACCACATATTCATAGGTCCTCTCATCTCCCATAACTCCCACCGTTCTCACGGGAAGAAGCACAGCAAAGCTCTGCCAGACTCGGTAATACCACTCACTTGCTAGCATTTCCTCGGTGACAATAGCATCTGCCTCCCTTAAGATCCTCAATTTCTCTGCAGTAACCTCCCCAAGAATTCTCACGGCAAGGCCTGGTCCAGGAAAGGGTTGTCTCCAAATAATTTTCTTAGGAAGCCCGAGGACCTCTGCAATCTTTCTCACCTCATCCTTAAAGAGCTCCCTTAAAGGCTCAAGAAGTTTAAGGTGCATCTTTTCAGGAAGACCTGCCACATTGTGATGGCTCTTAATCCTGGCAGAAGGCCCTCTGAAAGAGGTACTCTCAATGACATCTGGATAGAGGGTGCCCTGAGCAAGGTATCTAACTCCTTCAAATTCTCTTGCCCTGCTTTCAAAAATTTCAATAAAGGTCTCTCCAATGATCTTTCTCTTAAGCTCAGGATCAGTGACCCCCTTTAGTCTTTCCAGAAAAATGGCGGAGGCATCCACATAATCAACCTTTAGCCCAAGCTCCTTCATGAGCTTAAGCACCTCTTCAGCCTCTCCCTTACGTAAAAGCCCATTGTTTACAAATACAGAAATCAACCTATCTCCAATAGCCCGATGCACAAGAAGGGCGGTAACAGTAGAATCAATACCACCTGAGAGGGCACAGATCACCTTTTCTTCAGGGCTAACCATATTTTTAATTTCTTCAACGGTAGCCTCTATAAAAGAAGGCATGGTCCAGGAGGGTCTACAGCCACAGATTTCAAAGACAAAATTCATGAGAAGCTCTTTACCAATCTCGGTGTGCACTACCTCAGGATGAAACTGGACGGCATAAAGTTTCCTCTCTTCATAAGCGAAGGCTGCATAAGGTGAATTTGGAGTAGTTGCTAAGGTCTTAAAACCAGGTGGCAATTCTTCCACTCTATCGCTATGGCTCATCCAAACCTGATATTTCCTATCTAAAGAGAGCCCTTTAAAAAAGGGAGAGTCTGCTACCAGCTCAATTTGAGCTTGGCCAAATTCCCTCTTAAGGCTCCTTTCCACCCTTCCCCCAAGCAAATAGGCCATGAGTTGAGCTCCATAACAGATGCCAAGAATAGGGATCCCCAATTGAAAAAGGGCAGGATCAACCTTGGGAGCTCCTTCATCGTAAACACTTGCTGGCCCCCCAGAAAGGATTATCCCCTTAGGATTAAAGGCCTTCACTTCCTCAAGCCCTACAAAACAGGACTTAATCTCACTATAGACCGAAAGCTCCCTCACTCTACGAGCTATAAGCTGAGTGGTCTGAGAACCAAAATCAAGCACTAAGATCTTATCTGTATGCTCCATTATCGCTTACTCCTCCTAAATAATACAATTCCTAATATAAACAATATAATCAAAAATCCAATTAGAGCCATCTCAAAAAGGTAAAATTTCATCCTCTCTACCACGAAAACCGTGGGGTGTGATATCTCAAAGGAGAGAATAAGAAGGCGCCTAACTAAGGCGGTTACCGCAACAAGAATAAAGGGCTCAATACACTTGACTGCACTCTCCTCCGTTATAGCCACTATAACAGTGTAAAAGATTTCAAGAAAGATGAGGGAGACCAAGATTTTATCTAAAAACTTAATGGCCCCCTCAGAAAAATTAGCAGACTGATAAAGATTTATAAGGATAACTAAACCATCAATCATCACAATGATGAAACCAATGATTAATCCCAAGGCTACTAAATAATAGAGATACTCTTCAAGTTGCGTAAAAAATTCCCTCATTTTAATTTTGAATTGCTTAGACCTATCTAAGTTACTCATTGATCTTTGACCTCAAAGCTAAAGGTTGGGGCCACCTAACTTTAAGCTAACCTCTTTCAGTGAATTAATTTTGGTCATCACCCTGTGTAAATCAGTATAAAGTATTTCCTCTAAGGCCTTGCATACTATCTCCAAAACCTTTTCCACTATGGGAAGCTCTTCCTCTGTAAAAGGGGAGAGCACATAGTTCCTTGCATCAATCTTATTTGGTCTCCCAATCCCCAGTCTCAGCCTTGGAAAATTCTCCGTTCTAAGATTTTCAATAATGGAGAGCATACCCCTATGACCTCCAGCCCCTCCCTTAGGCAAAAGTTTCATTCTTCCAAGAGGCAAATCCAAATCATCATAAATGACCAGTAAATTTTCAGGGGTAAGATTAAACTTGCGAAGGGCCTTAGCTACAGCCCTTCCTGAAAGGTTCATATAGGTTTGTGGTTTCATTAGAATTGCCCTATTTCTGTAGTGAGCTATCTCTGCCTCTATGGATGGATCCTTCTCAAAGATTAGGCCCTTTGCCTGAGCAAAGGCATCAAGGGCTAAAAAGCCATAATTGTGCCGAGTTAGTTCGTATTCCTTACCAGGATTTCCAAGTCCGCAAAAAATCCACACCTAAGTTCTTAAAAATCCCTAAGAAGTGGTCTCACTTGGTGTTGCCTCAGCTTCCTCAGCTACCACTGTAGCCACCGTCTCTTCAGGATGATCCTTAATCTTGAGATTTTCAGGCACTTTAATATCTCTTACATGTAAGCTATCACCAATGTCTAAATGGCTAATATCTACGGTAATTTTATCGGGTATATCCTTGGGCAGGCACTCAATGGTTAGCTCATGAATCATGATCTCCAAAATGCCTCCCTTGGTGATGCCCACAGGCTTACCCACAAATTCAATAGGCACCTCGAGCTCAACGGTGTGCCCTTCCTCTATGGCCTGGAAGTCAAGATGAATAAATTTATCTGTCACAGGATGACGTTGATACTCCTTTAAGATGGCCTGTTTTCTCAAAACCTCACCATTGGAAATCTCTAAAGTGTAAATAACTGCCTCTCCCTTATAGCGATTATAGACCTTTTCAAACTCTGAATAGGATAAAGCAAATGCAAGAGGTTCTATCTCTTTCCCATAAAGAATTGCTGGAATAAATCCTGCTTTTCTCAACTTTTTAGCTGTTTCCTTTCCCGTTTTTTCTCTCTTCATCGCTTTAAGAGTTACCTGTTTCATAAAAGACCTCCTCCTTAAATAGATGTATTATTATATGAAAAGTGAACTTATGGAATCGTCAGTGTGAATCCTTCTTATGGCCTCCCCTAAAAGATTAGCCACGCTCATGACCCTAATCTTCTCTAAAGCCTTAGCTTCCTCTCTGAGAGGGATGGTATCGCTCACTACCACAGTCTTTAAAGGCGAGGCAGAAAGTCGTTCTATAGCCTTACCTGAAAGGACAGGATGAGTGGCTATGGCATGCACTTCTCTTGCCCCCCTCTCCAAAAGGGCTTCAGCTGCCTTGCAAATGGTACCTGCGGTATCAATCATATCGTCAATAATAATAGCTACCTTATCTTTCACCTCACCGATAATGTTCATGACCTCACTTTCATTAGGTCTTGGCCTTCTTTTGTCAACTATGGCCATAGTGGCATTGAGTCTCTTAGCATATTCTCTTGCCCTTTCCACACCCCCTGCATCTGGAGAAACAATTAATATATCCTGTCCCTGAAAGTTTTCCTTTATGTATTGGATAAACACAGGCATGGCATAGAGATGATCCACAGGGATGTCAAAAAAGCCCTGAATCTGTCCTGCATGAAGGTCCATAGTTAGGACCCTTCTTGCCCCAGCCACTACAATGAGATTAGCAACCAGTTTAGCTGAAATAGGGGTTCTGGGAGCAGTTTTTCGGTCTTGTCTCGCATAGCCGTAATAGGGAACCACAGCAGTTATTCTACGGGCTGAAGCCCTTCTACAGGCATCTATCATGATGAGAAGCTCCATCAAATTTTCGTTAACAGGGGGACATGTTGGTTGCACGATAAAGACATCAGCCCCCCTCACATTTTCCTCAATTTCCACAAAGAGCTCTCCGTCACTAAAACGCCTCAAAGTGCTATGGCCAAGAGGGGTTGCCAGATATTTACATATCTTCTCTGCAAGCTCAGGATTCGCAGAACCAGAAAAAATTTTCATATGATTGACAAACATTATACCTCCCCTTTAGGTCAAATTTTTAGCAAGGAATATTTTACCACCTTTTATTAATTTTTTAAGTCTTGCATAGGCCTCAACTGGGGGCTCCCCAAAGACCCCATAAATAGTAGAACCTGTTCCAGAGAGATTTACAGCTATAGCGCCCAGGTCATACAAATGTCTTTCCAGTTCATAATAGATTGGATAGTGACGATATATCAACACTTTAAAGTCATTTATCAGTCCCTGCGGGCTTTCCCAGGGGGGGAGAGTGGCTTCATAATAAACAGGTTCTCTCGCCTTAGTTAAGTTTAAATTTTGATAAGCCCAGGCTGTTTCTATCTTAAAGCCAGGATAGATAAGCAAATAATATGCTTCAAAGGAGGGGGCTTCCTCTAAGTGTTCTCCAATACCTCGAGCAAGGGCTGCTCTATAATCCTCCAAAAAAAAAGGCACATCAGCCCCTAATTTTATGGCCAGAGGATAAAGCTTATCCTTTGGTATACCAAAAAGCTGCCCTAAGGCCTTTAAAAGGGTGCCTGCATTACTACTTCCCCCACCAAGGCCTGCTCCAAGGGGGATCCTCTTTTTAACCCTGAGGGAGATCTCCTCTCCCACAGAAAAGGCCTCTTTAAAAAGCCTCCAGGTTTTAAAGAGGAGATTTTTCTCTAAAGGAATCTCTTCTTCACAGGAAAAGCTTAGGGAAAATTCAGTTTTACCTCTTCTCAATTCTATTTCATCGTAGAGGCTAATCTTTTGAAAGAGGCTATAAATCTCGTGATAATTGTCCTCTCTTTTCCTGAGGACTTGAAGAAAAAGATTGATCTTAGCAGGAGAGATTAACCACAAAGCTTTACATATTTGAGTTTCAGTTCAAAAAGAATAGCTTGCAAAAGGTTTTCCTCTTCAGGAGTGAGATTCCCCTTAGTTTTTTCCTTCAACATCTCTAAGGTTTCAATTGTCTGCCTGGCAAGCATGAGATCTGGCTCTTTTTTCTTAGTAATAGGATCGGGGATCTCTCCCAAATGGACAAGAGCTGCTGTATTAAGGGATAAAATAAAGGTATTAAAATTAATGAGGCAACAGGGATCGAATTCATGATCCATAGGCATCACCCTTCTTTTTAGTAATTATGGCTTCAGGTTTTATCAAAAACCCTCCTTTAGGAGGCCTTATTTTCTCCAAATTCTCCGAAAGTCTTTTTATCTTATCTGTAGGATGCAGAGCCACAGCCTTTTGGAGAAAATTTTTAGCATCTTTTAATTTTCCGTCCTTCAGATAATCTGAAGCCCTTTTTAAAATGGACCTTTCTCTCTCTTCTCTCCTCAGGGCTTTATTTTGATAGGCAAAGACTGAAGGAAGCTTTAACACCTCAGGGGAAGCACAGTGAGGACAAGGGGGGTAATCCTCACCATGATGCAAAAGAGCCTCAAAGACCTGCCCACAATTCTCACACTGAAACTCAAAGAGAGGCATACATTTAATTTAATGCACTTTTAAAAGATATCAACACTCTCTAAAATCTCCTCATCTCGGTTAAGATCTACCAGATTCACCACATACTTTAGCTTAAAAAATTCTCTCTTTTGAGATCATCTTACATGGCTAAAGCCTTATTCAGGGTCTTGACAGAAGCTATTTAGATCATTAAATTAAAATGGGTTAAAAGCAGTTAAATATCTTATATAGAAGGCGTAGAGAGATAAATATGGCATATGCCCTAAGGATATATGAGGCCTTTCGGCAGTTTGGTGAAGAGCCTGCCAGAATCTTAGCAGAATGTATTGAAGAGCTTGAGAGAAGAAAAGCAGCAACTTTTGAAGAGCTCAAAGAGACTGAGCTTAGACTCCTTACTCAATTGAGAGAGAAGGAATTAAATTATTTAAAAGAAAGCGAACTCATAAAAAGTGAGCTAAAAAGAGATATAGAGCGAGTTAGGGCAGAACTTATAGAGAGAATAGAGGAGATCAGAGCTCAGCTTGTTGAAAAAATAGAGGCAAATAAGGTTGAAATTGAAAGGCTTCGGGCAGAACTAACTGAAAGAATTGAGACT
>CAZBLU010000011.1:0-45801 GCA_964493015.1 uncultured Caldimicrobium sp. | reverse complement strand
TTAGGGAAGGTGGAAGGACGGTTGGTGCTGGGGTTGTGACTAAAATAATAGAATAGGAGCTTATTATATGGCTAAGAAAGGAGAGGTTAGAATTACTATACATCTTCAGTGCACTGAGTGTAAGAGGATAAATTATACTACTACCAAAAATAGGAGGAATACGCCAGATAGACTTGAATTGAAAAAATATTGTCCTTGGGACAGAAGACATACTATTCATAGAGAGGTTAAAAAGTAGGGCAGTAGCTCAACCTGGCAGAGCATCGGACTCCAAATCCGAAGGTTGGGGGTTCAAGTCCCTCCTGCCCTGCATTTTAAATATAGTATGGGTAAGAATAGATGAGCGAAGTTATTAAAAAAGGCTTGACGGAAGGTAAAATAAATCCCATAGATCGTAGTGTAAAATTTTTAAAAGAGGTTAAATCAGAGGCCAAAAAAATTACCTGGGCAGGTAGAAAGCAGGTATTGATGAGCAGTCTCATGGTAATTTTATTAAGTCTTTTTATAGGTGCTTATTTAGGTCTTTTGGATATGATTTATAATTTTGTTATTACATTATTGGTGAGTTGAAGGTGGCTAAAAACTGGTATTCAGTGCAGGTTTGGGTAGGTAAGGAAGAAGAAATTAAAGAGAAATTAGAAAAAGTAGTTGCTGAGCAAGGTTTTAGTGATAAAATTGAAAAGATTTTTGTGCCTCCTCCAAAGGAGATTGAAGTGCATTTTTCTCCAGAAAAGCAGGAAAAGAGGCGCTTTTATTCAGGTTATTTTTTGATTTATGGTGAGCTTGATGAGACCTTAAAGGAGGTTATAAAATCCATTGAGGGTGTGATAGATATTGTTGGGGGAGATAAGCTTTATCTCTTCCGCACAGAGGAGGTAGAGAAGCTTCAATCTTCATTGATGGTAGAAGAAATAAAGTTAAAACCTCGCTATCAATTTACGGTTGGTGACAAGGTGAAGATTATTGATGGGCCTTTTGCTAATTTTATAGGTGTTGTGGAGGAGGTTAAACCTGACAAGGGCAAAGTTAGGGTATTGGTAAGTATATTTGGCAGAGAAACTCCAGTAGATATTGATTTTACTAATTTACAGAAGATATAGGTTACTGGGAGGATGAAAGAAGATGGCTAAGAAGGTTATTGCTCAGATAAAATTACAACTTCCTGCTGGGCAGGCGACTCCTGCACCACCTGTTGGTCCTGCTCTTGGACAGCATGGTGTAAATATTATGGAATTTGTCAAGGCCTTTAACGAAAAGACGAGGGGACAAGAGGGTTATATAATTCCTGTGGTAATTACTGTTTATGCTGACAGATCTTTTACCTTTGAATTGAAGACACCTCCTGCTTCGGTATTATTAAAGAAGGCAGCTGGAATTGAAACAGGTGCTCATAACCCAAAGAAGGAAAAGGTTGGGCAGATAACAAGAAAGCAACTTGAAGAGATAGCCAAAATGAAAATGGCTGATATGACGGCAGCTACCTTAGAGGCAGCCATGAGAACTATTGAGGGAACTGCCAAAAGCATGGGTATTGAAATTGTTGACTAAGGAGAGGAGCTATGCCTACCAGGGGGAAGAAGTATAGAGCAGTTCTTGCCAAAATAGATAGGAGTAAGAAATATACTTTTGAAGAGGCAGTAAAACTTGCCCTTGAAAATGCTTATGCTAAATTTGACGAAACAGTGGAGGTAGCTGTAGTTTTAGGTGTAGATCCAAGGCATGCTGATCAGATGGTGAGAGGTTCTGTAGTTCTACCTCATGGAACAGGAAAGGTGGCGAGAGTTCTTGTTTTTGCTAAGGGTGAAAAGGCTAAAGAGGCACTTGAGGCTGGGGCCGACTATGTAGGTGATGAGGATTTAATCAAGAAGATTCAAGAGGAAAATTGGCTTGACTTTGACAAGGTGATAGCAACTCCTGACATGATGGGTCAGGTAAGTAGGCTTGGAAAGATCCTTGGACCAAGGGGGCTTATGCCCAGCACTAAAACTGGCACAGTGACCTTTGATGTGGCCAAGGCTGTTAGGGACATTAAGGCTGGGAAGGTTGACTTTAAGGTTGATAGGGCAGGAGTTGTTCATGCACCTGTTGGAAAGGTCTCTTTTGGGGAAAAGAAGATTTTGGAAAACTTAGCTGCCTTTTTTGAAGCCCTTCTTAAGGCAAAACCTGCTGCAGTCAGAGGGCAATATATTAGGAGTATTACTATTTCTACCACGATGGGGCCTGGTTTAAAAGTTGATATAAATGATGTTAGAAACTTATTAGCTAATTACTCTGGAGATTAGTAATATATCAGGCCAGAAGGTGCTCTCAAGTGTGGAGCCCCTTTTAGGCCGAAGATAAGTAGGTGCTGCAAGGCTTAATTCTCGCCCAAAGGCGAGGCCTACTTTAGGCAAAGGGGTAATTTCAGGGAAGAGATTTTATATAGGAGGTAAGCCTTGATTACTAAAGAGAGGAAGGCAGAATTATTAAAGTCATTAAGGGAAAAATTGCAACGTTCAGAGGCTGTATTTGTAGCTACATTTAAGGGGTTGAAAGTTTCTGAAGTGAATGAGATACGAAAGCTTGTTAGGGAAAAAGATGGAGAATACCGAGTTTATAAGAACACTTTAATCAGGATAGGTAGTAGTGAAACCCCTTATAAAGCAGTTATGGATTATGTTGAGGGGCCAACGGCTTTAATTTTTTCTTACAAAGATCCTGTTGAGGTTGCCAAAGTTCTTAAGGAATTTATAAAGAACCATCCCAATTTACAGCTCAGAGGTCTTGTGATTAAGGGGAAAGGTTATGGCAGTCAGACTATTGAAGAGCTTGTAAAGTTACCTCCTAAGGAAATTTTGATAGCCCAGCTTTTAGGGACTATCCAGGCTCCAGTAGCCAACTTTGTTGGGGTGCTTTCTGCCATATTGAGGAATTTCCTCTATGTATTAAAGGCCATTGAAGAGAAGAAGCAAAAGGGTGAAGCCTAAGAGCAAATGAAAATAAAAAGGAGGGTTAAGAGATGGCTGTAACAAAGGAAGAGGTGATTGAATTTATTTCCAACATGACTGTTCTTGAGCTTTCCCAGTTTATTAAGGAGCTTGAGGAGAGGTTTGGGGTTACGGCAGCAGCTCCTGTGGCAGCTGTGGCTGCTATGCCAGGAATGGCTGCTGCAGCTGAAGCAGCTCCTGCTGAGGAGAAAACGGAGTTTGATGTAATTCTTGCTGAGGCTGGGGCTAATAAGATTAATGTGATCAAGGTGGTGAGGGAGATTACTGGCCTTGGTCTCAAGGAAGCTAAAGACTTAGTTGAGTCTGCACCAAAGCCTGTAAAAACTGGTATTTCCAAAGCAGAGGCTGAGGAGATTAAGAAGAAATTAGAAGAAGTTGGAGCTAAGGTAGAAATTAAGTAGCCTTGACAAAGATTAAAATCAAGATATCTTATCTTAAGGGTACTCCCTTTTAAAGGGAGCACCCTTATTGTCTTTTTATTCTCATCAAAAGGAGGGAATTCAGGAATGTCCAAGTCAAACCAGGGTTTGAGGTTGAGAAAAAATTTTGCTAAAGTAAAACAGATAATGGACTTACCTGACTTGATAGCCATTCCTAAGAGATCATATGAGCAGTTCTTACAGGCAGGAATTCCTTCGGAGCTTAGGCAGGATGTAGGTATTCATAGATGTTTTAAAACGATTTTCCCTATTAAGGATTATTCTGAGACTGCTGTTTTGGAGTATCTTGATTATAAAATTTTACCTCCAGAATATGAGCCAGCAGAGGCCAAAGACAAGGGGCAGAGCTATGAGGCCACAATGAAGGTGAGGGTAAGGCTTGTAAGTTACGATGTAGATCCTGATACTGGGGTTAAGAGTATAAGAGATATTAAGGAGCAGGAACTTTATTTTGGAACCATTCCTCAAATGACCGAGGATGGAAGGTTTATCATTAATGGAACTGAGAGAGTGGTAGTTAATCAGATTCAGAGGTCTCCAGGGGTTATTTTTGAAAAGGACAAAACTCAGGCTAAGGCTGGAAAGCTTACTTATATAGCAAGAGTGATCCCTGTTAAGGGTTCTTGGATAGACTTTATATACGATTATAGAGGAAGGTTTTATGTGCGCATTGACAAAAGAAAAAATATTTCAGCTACAGTATTTCTCAAGGCCATGGGGCTTTCTGAAGAGGCTATACTGAATCTCTTTTATCCCCGTGAGAGATATTATCTCTTAGACGATGGGGTGGAGAGAGAGCTTGACTTTGAAATACTTCAGGGACAAAAAGCAGAAGCTGACTTTCTCCATCCAGAGACTGGGGAAGTGCTGATTAAGAAGGGAAAGGTAATTAGTAGTGGTGTTATCAGAAAATTTAAGGAACTTGGTATTCAGAGGATTAAAGGGGAGGACAAACTCCTTCTTGGGAAGATCTCAGCAAGGGAGATCGTAGATACTGAAACTGGTGAAGTACTTCTACCCTTGAACACAGAGATTACGGAGGATATTCTTAAGTTATTGAGAGAAAAAGGGATTAGAACTGTTGATGTTCTCTTTACTGACATCCATCGCTATAGTTTAGCTTTAAGAGATTCTCTCAAGAATGACAAGGCAAAAAATAGGGAACAAGCCCTTTTAGAGATTTATAGAAAAATGCGGCCTACAAGCCCTGCTACCCTTGAGGTAGCTACGGCTTACTTCAATTCGCTCTTCTTTGATCTGCAGACTTATGATCTTTCGGAAATAGGTAGATACAAAATTAATCTTCGTTTAGGGTTGGATATACCAGTTACACAACGAACGTTAACTTTAGATGATATAATTGCCATACTTAAGGAACTTATAAGACTTAAAGAGAGTGAGGAAGAAGGAGATGATATAGATAGCCTATCTAACAGGAGGGTTAGAGCTGTTGGGGAACTGGTGGAAAATCAGTTTCTTATTGGGCTTATGAGAATGGAAAGGTTGATAAAAGAAAAGTTACAACTTCAGGAGGTAGAAAATTTAACGCCAGGAGATTTAATCAATAGCAAACCGGTCCTTGCTGCTGTTAAGGAATTTTTTGCTCAAGGACAACTTTCCCAATTTATGGATCAGACTAATGTGCTTTCCATGCTTACTCATAAGAGAAGGCTTTCTGCTTTAGGGCCTGGTGGTCTTACCCGCGAGAGGGCAGGGTTTGAAGTGAGAGATGTGCATCCCAGTCATTATGGAAGAATTTGTCCTATTGAGACACCAGAGGGGCCGAATATAGGTCTTATAGTCTCCCCAACGACCTATGCTCGAACCAATCCCTATGGTTTTCTGGAAACTCCTTATAGGTTAGTAAAAGATGGCAAGGTGACCAATCAGGTTATCTACTTAAATGCTGCTGAAGAGAAAGATATGGTGATTGCTCAGTCAACTATTCCTTTGGATGCGGAAGGTAATATTTTAGATGAGGTTGTACCTGCCAGAAAAAATGGTGAATTTATTATGGCTCGAAGAGAAGAGGTAGATCTTGTGGACCTCTTTCCTGCCCAAATTGTGAGCGTATCTACCTCATTGATTCCCTTTTTGGAGCACGATGATGCTAACCGTGCTCTTATGGGTTCTAACATGCAAAGGCAAGCAGTTCCACTAATAAGAACTAAAGCGCCTTTAGTAGGTTCAGGGATGGAAAGGAGTGTTGCCCTTAATTCGGGATTTATTATCGTAGCTGAAAAGGATGGTGTAGTGGAAAAGGTAGACAGTAACAGAATTGTAGTGCGGTATGATAATGAGAAGGATGGCTCTCCTGAGGTAAAGGTTTATAATCTTATTAAATGGGTGAAGTCCAATCAAAATACCACATTTACACAAAAGCCTGTAGTAAGGCCTGGGCAGAGGGTAAAGAAGGGGGATATTCTTGCTGATGGTCCATCTATGGATTTAGGGGAACTTGCTTTAGGAAAGGATGTTCTTGTAGCTTTTATGCCTTGGAGGGGATATAATTTTGAGGATTCTATTATTATCTCAGAGAGGCTTGTTAGAGATGATGTCTTTACTTCTATTCACATAGAGGAATTTGAGTGCGTAGCCAGGGAAACCAAACTTGGTAAAGAAGAAATAACCAGAGATCTTCCCAACATTAGTGAAGAAGCCTTACTACATCTCGATAAAAGTGGTATCGTGCAGATTGGAAGCTATGTGAGACCTGGAGATATTTTAGTAGGTAAAGTGACCCCAAAAGGGGAAACCACCTTGACTTCGGAGGAGCGTTTACTTAGGGCCATCTTTGGGGAAAAGGCCAAAGATGTTAAGGATACCTCTTTGAGGGTCCCTGCAGGAATTGAAGGAATTGTTATTGATACTAAAGTGCTTACCAGAAAGGGAGTAGAGAAGGATAGCAGGGCCAAAGTTAAGGAAGATGAGGCCATAGCTAAAATTTTACGCAATCAGGCAGACCTTTTGGAGATCTTAAAGAGAAGCCTTTTACACAATTTAACAACGGTTTTAGAGACAGCCAAGGCGCAGGGAGATCTTGTTTGGGAAGAGGAGGTATTTATCAAACAGGGAGACCCCTTTACTAAAGAGGTCCTCTCCCAGTTACCTACAGCTCTATTACCCAAACTAAAGGACATAGTGCCTCAAGAAAAAAAGGCTATTGTTCAAGAGTTACTAAAGAGGTTTGAGAAAAAGAGGAAGGAAATAATTGAGGAGTCTGAGGCTAAGATTAACAAGATAAAACAAGGTGAAGAGCTTCCTCCTGGAGTTCTAAAGATAGTAAAAGTTTATGTTGCTATGAAGAGGAAACTTCAACCTGGTGATAAAATGGCTGGTCGCCATGGGAATAAGGGTGTAGTATCAAAAATTGTTCCAGTGGAGGATATGCCCTTTTTACCTGATGGAAGACCTGTAGATGTGATTTTATCTCCTTTAGGGGTTCCTTCACGTATGAATATTGGACAGCTCTTGGAAACCCAATTAGGATGGGCCTGTAAAGAATTAGGGGCAAAGCTTGCCCGTTTAGCTAAAGAGTATCAAATTGAGGCAGTGAAGGCGCTTTTAAAGGAGATCTTTTATGAAGATGAATATCAGAGATTGGTTGAAGGCAAAAGCGATGAAGAGATTTTAGAATTGGCCAAAGCCTTTGAAGATGGAATCCCAGTGGCTACTCCTGTCTTTGCTGGAGCTAAAGAGGAAGAGATAAAGAAATGGTTAAAGCTTGCTGGAGTGGATGAGAGTGGAACTACTATTCTTTATGATGGAATGTCTGGAGAACCCTTTATGGAGAAAGTTACAGTTGGTTATATGCATATGCTGAAGTTACATCACTTAGTGGATGATAAGATTCATGCCCGTTCTACAGGGCCCTATTCTTTAATAACCCAACAGCCTTTGGGAGGAAAGTCACAGTTTGGTGGACAGAGGCTTGGGGAGATGGAGGTTTGGGCTATTGAGGCATACGGAGCAGCTTATACTTTACAGGAATTTCTCACGGTGAAGAGTGATGATGTGGAAGGACGAACCAGGATGTATGAAAAGTTAGTGAAGGGAAAGAATTTTCTTGAGGCAGGCCTGCCTGAGAGTTTTCGTGTCTTAACTAAGGAACTGCAGGGTCTTGCTTTAGAAGTTGATTTAATTGAATAAAAGTTTTAAACCTTAGGAGGGAATTATATGAGGGATCTCTTAAGTATTTTAGAAAAGCCTAAGGACATAAATAGGATTAGGGCTGTAAAGATTGCTCTGGCAAGTCCCGAGAAAATTAGGGAGTGGAGTTATGGTGAGGTTAAAAAGCCAGAAACTATTAATTATAGGACTTTGAAACCTGAGAGAGATGGTCTATTTTGTGCTAAGATTTTTGGCCCAGTTAGGGATTATGAGTGCCTTTGTGGAAGATATAAGGGTATCAAACATAGGGGGGTAATTTGTGAAAAGTGTGGAGTAGAGGTTATTCAGAGTAAGGTAAGAAGAGAGAGAATGGGGCATATAGAGCTTGCGGCCCCTGTTGCTCATATTTGGTATTTAAGGAGTATCCCCAGTAAAATTGGTCTGCTTCTTGATAAAACTTTAAAGGAAGTGGAGTCCATTCTTTATTTGGAAAAATATGTAGTTATAAAGAGCGAGATCGAAGAATATCCCGTAGGGACACTACTTACTGAGGATAAATATTACTATGTCCAGGAAACCTATGGTGATAAAATAAAGGTAGGGACTGGCGCTGAGGCTATTGCTGAGCTCTTAAGGGGACTTGATTTGGAAGGTCTGGCTAAGGATATTCAGATTGAGATGACCAAGACTCTGAGTGAGGCAAGGAGAAAAAAGTTGGGGAAGAGGCTTCAGCTAATTCGTAGCTTTTTAGAATCAGGTAATAAACCTGAGTGGATGATCCTTAGTGTAATTCCCGTAATACCCCCCGAATTAAGACCGCTCGTTCCTCTTGAGGGTGGGAGGTTTGCTACTTCTGATTTAAATGATCTTTATAGGAGGGTAATAAATAGAAATGTGAGGTTAAAGAAGTTAATTGATTTAGATGCTCCAGATATAATTCTTAAAAATGAAAAAAGAATGCTTCAAGAGGCGGTGGATGCCCTTTTTGACAATGGAAGGAGGGGTAGACCTGTAACAGGGCCTAATAGAAGGCCTTTGAAGAGTTTGTCTGATATTCTTAAGGGAAAACAAGGACGTTTTAGGCAAAATCTATTGGGCAAGAGGGTAGATTTTTCTGGAAGATCGGTTATCGTTGCTGGACCTGAGCTTAGAATGCATCAATGTGGTCTTCCCAAAAAGATGGCTTTAGAGCTTTTTAAGCCATATATTTATAGTTGGCTTGAGAAAAATGGTTATGCTACCAATATAAGGACAGCTAAGAAATTGGTGGAAGAGGAACACATGGCTGTTTGGGATGCCCTTGAAGAGATTGTTAAGGAGTATCCTATAATGCTCAATCGTGCTCCTACCTTACATCGCTTAGGAATTCAGGCCTTTGAGCCAGTGCTCATAGATACTAAGGCAATTCAGCTTCATCCCCTTGTCTGTGTTGCTTATAATGCAGATTTTGATGGAGACCAAATGGCAGTGCATGTTCCCCTCTCTGTGGAAGCCCAAATTGAGAACAGAGTGCTTATTCTTTCTACAAACAATATTTTACTGCCAGCTAATGGTATTCCCATTGTTTATCCTACTCAGGATATGGTTTTAGGTATCTTTTATATGACTATGGAAAGACCCTTTGCTAAAGGAGAAGGAAAGGTTTTTAGGGATGCTGAAGAGGTCTTTTTGGCCTATCTCACAGGGGAAGCCCATTTGCAGGCTAAGATAAAGGTGAGAATGGATGGTAAGCTTGTGGAGACCACGGTAGGAAGGGTTATTTTTTCTGCCATTGTTCCCAAGGAGATCAACTTTGAAGAATATAATAAACCGCTTAGGAAAAAGGAGCTACAGGAATTAATCAATTTATCATATAGAAGAGCTGGCCTAAAAAAGACAGTTATTTTTGCTGATAAGATTAAGGACCTCGGTTTTGCTATGGCCACTCGTGCTGGGCTTTCTATCTCAATTGACTACTTAACTATTCCTGAGAACAAGGCAGAGATATTAAGAGAAGCAGAGAAAAAGATCAAAGAACTTTGGGAGCAATATCAGGAAGGTCTGATTACTGAGTCTGAAAGGTATAATAAGGCCGTAGATATTTGGTCTACCACTACAGAGCGAGTAACAGAGGAGATGATCAAAAGGATGGAGACTAAGGAGTATATTGGGCCTAATGGGGAGAAAGTCCTTGGCCCAAGTTTTAATCCTGTTTACATAATGGCTTTTTCTGGTGCGCGCGGGTCTAAAGATCAGATTAGACAGCTTGCAGGTATGAGAGGTCTCATGGCAAAACCATCTGGAGAAATCATTGAAACCCCGATTAAGAGTAACTTTCGTGAGGGGTTGTCAGTGCTTGAATACTTTGTTTCTACTCATGGAGCAAGGAAGGGACTTGCTGATACTGCCTTAAAGACCGCTAATGCTGGTTATTTGACCAGAAAACTTATAGATGTGGCCCAAGATTGTATGGTAACCATGGAGGACTGTGGCACCATTGATGGTATTGAAATTGGGCATTTAGTGGAGGGTGGAGAGATAATTGAGCCTGTATGGGATAGGGTTTTGGGAAGGGTTGCCCTTGAAGATGTGGTAGATCCCCTTACAGGTGAGGTCTTAGTAAAGGCTAATGAGGAAATAGACGAGGCAAAAGCAGCCAAATTAAAGGAGGCAGGGATAGAAAAGGTAGTAATACGTTCAGTTATAACCTGTGAGGCTCCCTTTGGTGTCTGTAGAAGATGTTATGGCAGAGATCTTGCTCGGGGGAAGTTGGTAGAAATTGGCGAAGCGGTAGGTATAATTGCAGCTCAATCTATTGGAGAACCAGGAACTCAGCTCACCATGAGGACCTTCCACATCGGAGGTGCTGTAGGTAAGGCTCTTGAGCAGAGCCAGCATCTTGCCCAGTCTCAAGGTAAAGTGAAATATATAAACTTGCGAGTGGTAAGAAGAACTGACGGAACTCTGGTAGCATTAAACAGACAGGGAGAGATTGCCATAGAGGGGCCTGATGGGAGAATCTTGGAAAAGTATCCAGTAGTCTATGGAGCCAAAATCAAAGTTGAAGAAGGAGAAATAGTTAAACCAGGAACTCTACTTGTGGAATGGGATCCCTATACCATGCCAATTATTACTGAGGTCTCTGGTAGGGTGAAGTTTGGGGATATTATTGATGGGGTGACGGTAGATGAAAGGATTGATCCCACCACAGGTAGAATTACCATTGTAGTGAGGGACTATAAGTTGACTGATTATCGTCCCAGAATCTCCATCAAGGATGAGAAGGGTAGAACTATTAGGCTACCTGATGGAAGGGGAGATGCCCGTTATGAGCTTCCTGTGGGGGCTATTATTAGCGTGCATGAAGGGGAAATGGTAGAAGCAGGAGACATTATTGCCAGAATCCCGAAGGAAACACTTAAAGCTAAGGATATAACTGGTGGTTTACCCAAGGTAACTGATCTCTTTGAGGCAAGGAAACCCAAGGAGAGTGCTATTATTAGTGAGATTGAGGGACAGATTTTCTTTGAAAAGGATGTGCGTGGAAGGAAAAGAATAGTTGTGCAGCCTGAAGTGGGAGAGGCAAAAGAATACATGTTACCTAAAGGGAAATACATTGTGGTTAGAGAGGGTGATCTTATAAAACCTGGTGAGCCTCTTATTGAGGGGTCTCCTAATCCTCACGATATCTTGAAGGTCACGGGAATTAAGGGAGTTGCCCGTTTTCTCATTGAAGAGATTCAAGAGGTTTATAGGCTTCAGGGAGTAAAGATTAATGATAAGCACTTTGAGGTCATTATCCGCCAGATGCTGAAGAAAGTCAAGATCAAAGAGGTAGGTGATACTTCATTTATGATTGGCGAGTATGTGGATAGAGTTCGTTTTGAGGAAGAGAATGAGAGGGTATTAGCCCAGGGAGGAAAACCTGCAGTTGCTGAGCCTGTGCTTTTGGGTATTACCAAGGCAGCTTTGCTTACGGACTCTTGGCTTTCAGCAGCTTCCTTCCAGGAGACCACAAGGGTCTTAACAGAAGCCTCTTTAGCTGGAAAGGTGGATTATCTTAAAGGCCTCAAGGAGAATGTAATCATTGGCAGACTTATTCCAGCTGGAACAGGAAGAGTGGTATACGAAGAGATGGGTTGGGTATAACTAACAAAAAAAAGGGCAGGGAGATCCCTGCCCTTTCTGTTATTTTAAATTTTTATAGGGGTTATTTTTTTAAACCAAGTTCACGCAACAGGGCTTGATATCTTAGGAAATCAGTCCTTTTGAGATATTCAAGAAGGGCTCTTCTTTTGCCAATAAGTTTCATAAGGCCTCTTCTGGAGTGAAAGTCTTTACGATGGGTTTTGAGATGCTCTTCTAATTGTTTAATCCTTGCAGTTAAAAGGGCAACTTGCACCTCTGGAGACCCAGTATCTTGGGCATGTCTTTGAAAGTGGGAAATGATTTTAGCTTTAACCTCTGGATCTAAAGGCATAGCAAAACCTCCTATTATAATTTATTTTAAGCCTGGGGAGGGCTTACCCACTCCCCAAGCACAGAAATGAATATAATGAACTTTTAGGAAAAAACAAGTGGTTACCCCCCAATTCTCTTTATCTGACATTATGTTGTCAGTGATATGAATTATAATTAGAATGTAAGTGTAATGAAACATTAAGTTGCAGGAGGTGGGAGATATACCCATAGTGATTGACATAAAAAAGGATCCCTTGTATCTAAGAGGTATTCAACAGGGAATTCAAAGTGGTTTATTTTATGAAGCTAAGGAGCTTTTGATAGATGCCTTTGAGGTAAAGTTTGGTGAGGTCTCAGAAGAGACAAAGGAGAGGATAAAAAAGACAGAAGATAGGGAGCTTTTGGAGAGATTGCTTAGGCCAGTAATAAAGGCAGAAACCTTTGGAGAGGTAAAATAGGAGCTTGAAGCACTTCTTTAAAGCCTTAATTTCTTCCTAAGGATAAGTCTGGATGATCATAGAAAGCGCTGTTATACTGTTCATATAACTGTGACTTTACTGTGAAATAACTACAGAAGATATCGATTGCCCTGGCTGAGAGGGTCAAGTTTGGAATAAACGGGTGATTTTTTATAATTTAGATGTAAAAAGATAGTTTTCAATTTTAACTGGATCAAAAGACAGCTTTAATTCTTTCCATTTATCGATTATAATTTGGTATGCTTTTAAATAGTTATTTGTCATTATAGTATGAGTAAAATTATTTTCTACATGTTTTCTACAATCTTCCGGATTAATTTTATCTATATATTTTTTAAAAGCTTTTACCAGATTTTCAATTAAATTTTCATCCATAAACTTAGGAATTTTTCTTGCAGGCACTAAGGCTCCTGTTTTCCCATTTACTATTATTTCAGGTGCAGCTCCTCTTTTAGGCGCAAAGACAGGAGTTCCACAGGCCATTGCTTCAATTATTACAAGGCCAAAAGGTTCATTCCACTGTATAGGAAAAATGAAGGCACAAGCCTTCTTTAAATATTCTACTTTTTCAGAAAAATCTACTTCTCCAACATAGATTATGTTTTTACCATCTATTTCATCTCTGATGTATTTATGAAAATATTCTACTTCATGTGGATCAGAACACTTGGCAAGAATATAAAGCCTTTTCCCAAGCTTTTTACTTATCTTAATAGCTTCTGCAAGGCCTTTTTCAAAGCCTAACCTTCCAAGAAAGACTAAAAAATCCTCCTTGTTTTTTTCAAATGGATATTTATATACATCTATACCATTATATACAGTAGCTATAAAATTTGCCCCAGGTAAGGGTTTTCTCTGAGCGTTGCTAATGGAAATCAAAGGTACCCTGTAGAGATGTGGGAACATCTTGAAGATTTTTTTCAGTCCTGGTATGTCCAGTTTTGAATGTATAGTAAAAACAAAAGGAGTCTCAAAAAGGCCTACAGTAAATAGCCAGTTTGGAGAGAATGGATAATAATGAATATGAATAATGTCAAATTCTTGTTCTTTTTTTAAGACTTCTATTGCTTCAATAAATTCGTATTTTTTTATAATTTTTTGATCTTTCCCAACTAATTTTTCTGTTATTTCATATTTTTTAATTTCTATTTTTGATCCTTTTGTGGTAAAAAGAGTTATTTCATGTCCCCTTTTTTTGAGTTCTTCTGTCAAATTATAAACAACTAATTCAACACCTCCATATTTCTCTGGTGGTATATCATATATAAGAGGAGCTACTTGTGCTACTCTCATGTTTCTTCTTACTTCAGTTTTAGTTTTGCTTTAGGATAGCTTTATATAGTTTCTCATATTCATCAACCATTTTTTTAACATTAAAATTTTCTTCAACCCAAAGCCTGCATGTCATTGGATTAATACTCTCTACTTTTTGTAATGCCTTAACTGCTTCATTAGTGTTTTTAACGATAAAGCCAGTTTCTTTATCTTTAATTATTTCTGGAACAGCTCCCTTATGGAAAGCTATTACTGGAGTTCCGCAGGCCATAGATTCTATCATCACCAAACCAAAAGCCTCTTCCCATCTCACTGGTAACAATAATGCCTTTGCTTCTTTTAAGATATCAATTTTTTCATGAAAACTGAGTTCTCCAACAAATTCAATATTTTTACCATCAATATAGGGCTTTACTTTGTTATCAAAGAAAGTCTTAAACTCCTTTCTCAGTTCTCCAGCTATAATAAGTTTTATACCACTTTTCAAGGCTATCTTTATTGCTCTATCAGTTCCTTTATATGGTGATATAGTTCCTAAAAAAACTATATAATCCTTCTTTTCTTTCTGGAATGGAAATAATTCAACAGGTATGCCATGATAAATTGTTGCTACAAAGTTTAGATTGGGACCTAATTTTCTCTGGGCATTACTAATTGATACATATGGTTCATCTTTAACATAAAGAGCTAACTCTTGTGAAAAGGGTAGACTACTATGAAGCGTAGTAATTATTGGTTTTTTAAGAGCCTCTTTAAAATAAAGTGGAACAAAACCATTATGATTGTGAAATATTTCTATATCATCAGCATATTTACTTACAATTTTCATCTGGTATAAATCATAATTTATGTTATTCCATTGATATTCTCCTAATAAATCATATAAATTTCTGTCAATGATAGGAATTAAATGCGCAGGTGTTTCACTATCTCCAGAGGCAAATAAGTAGACTTCATGATTTCTCTTTACAAGTTCTGATGTTATTAGACTTACTACATATTCTGTTCCTCCATACTTTTTAGGAGGCACTCTTCTCCATAGCGACGAGATTATCCCAATTTTCATACCGCGATCCCCTATTGCTCTGATCAATTCTTAGTTTTCTGATATGATCCAAAATAGAAAGGATATGTAACCCTACATAACTTAAAACATAAAAAGATGAAATTAACGCACTGAGGAAAGTGTAGAAACATCCTTTTTTCAAACTTAGTATTATTAATATAACTATTAAACCTCCAATAATCAGTTCTTCAAAATCTTTTGAATTAATTAAATGGTTGTAGCATTTTGGGGTCCTCTTAAAACTACTTTTAACTCCTATTAGCGCTTTCATTGGAGCTATTGACATAGGAACAAATAATGAAAGATAAAATAAGTAACTAATAAAGGCTTTATAGAAGGACAAATTGTCTACCTTTTTGAAAATTGATAAGAAAATTAGTGTCTTAGAAAAGAGATACATACTACCGAGTGTTAAACACAATATTCCGAGTTTTGGTATTACGAGGGAAAGGTACCCTAAAGTTATGACGATTAACAGAGGATTATGCCATACAGTATTTTGAGTGATAAAGGCTAATTTTTTCTTGATAGGTAATTTTTTACTTAAAAGAAGAAGTTTAAAATGTTTTAAAATAGTTTGCATGTTTCCATATGACCATCTGTATCTTTGTGTTTTACACGATTTAAAATCAAGAGGCATTAATCCTTTACCTATACTCTGATCTATATAGATACATTTATAACCTTTGGCATTTATCCTCAACCCTATTTCACTGTCTTCAGTTAATATTTTTTCATCCCATCCTCCAACATCTATTAAAGCACGTCTCCTTATAAATCCAACTGTGCCCATAAAGGATGTTGCGCCTATTAGATCACTGAACTTCATAATAGTTGCAAAGAAATATCTATACGAATAATACATGGCTTGCGAAAATAAATCATCATTAACATTTCTATAGTCCTGAGGAAATTGAACTACTCCTACCTCTGAAGTAGAAAAATGATCTATTGCCTTTTTAATAAAATTTCTATCTACTATATAATCGCTATCAACTATTCCTATTATTTCTGTCTTAGGATCTATATATTTTTCGGCTTCGTTCAATACACCAGCTTTATACCCATTAATTCGTTCTAAGTATATAAACTTAAAAGGTTTTCCTATTCGCTCACAGTAATTTTTAACTGGAAGCCACAACTCTGGCTCTGGAGTGTTATTAATTAAAACTAAGACTTCATAATTCTTATAATTCTGTTCTCTCAATGATCGCAGTGTATCGATTAAAACTTCAGGTGGTTCTCTATACGCGGGAACAAGGATGGATACAAAAGGTTCTTCATTATTTGATGATTCGTTAGATGGTTGGTTAGATGGTCTCCAGGAGAACACACATAAAGAAAAGTATAGCTCACATATATAAGGAAATGATAATATTATTCCTATTATTATTAAATATATTTCGCTCATCAAGCGATAAAGACTTGTATCTGTTTAATTTTTCTAATTTAGAACTTGATGGAATTATTATATTATAGATTTTAATTATTAATTAATACATCTCCAAAAATTTTCAAGGGGTTGAATGAAAAATTTTTAAGAGATAATCTTTATATTGTTTAATAGTTAGAATGAAGAAGGATATATTAAAAAACGTATATTTTAGTTGTATATACTATGTCGTAAGTATTCTCTATTGACAAAATCGTTAAAATTGGTTAACATAAGATCAAATTTTAGATTGGAGGATGCGATGCCCATAGAGAGAGACATAAGGAAGGTTTTGATTGCTAATAGAGGTGTGCCTGCCGTGAGGATTATGCATACCTGTAGGGACAAGAAAATTAAAACTGTGGCCATCTATAGCACTCCAGACAGGCTCGCCTATCATGTTTTCTTGGCTGATGAGGCTGTGCATATTGGTGAGGCCCCACCCCATGATTCTTATCTCAACATGGAAAAAATAATAAAGTGCGCCTTAGAGAGAGGTTGTCAGGCCATACATCCTGGATGGGGCTTTCTTGCAGAAAATGCCCGTTTTGCCGAGATGGTGGAAGAGGCAGGTCTCATCTGGGTTGGCCCACCTCCAAGGGTCATACGCCTCATGGGTGACAAGATTAGGGCTAAAAAGATTGCTCAAAAGGCAAACGTGCCTACCATTCCAGGTCTTATGAATGTTAAGACCCCTGAAGATATCGTTACCTGGATGAGGGAGGAGGAAATTACCTTTCCCATCCTTATTAAGGCTGCAGCAGGGGGAGGTGGCAAGGGGATGGTGAGGGTGGATAGTATGGAAGAGATCCCTATTGCCTTTGAAAAGGCTCGCTCTGAGGCTAAAAAGGCCTTTGGAGATGAGACCCTTCTTGTGGAAAAATATATTGAAAAGGGACGACATATAGAGGTGCAGATCTTAGGGGATAAATCGGGAAATGTGGTCCATCTCTATGAGAGAGAGTGCACCATCCAGCGTAGAAATCAAAAGATTTTGGAAGAAGCTCCTTCTCCCAGTATTGATGAAGATTTAAGAAGGGAGATCTGTTATACGGCTGTGAGGCTGGCAAGGGAGCTTGGCTATTACTCTGCAGGGACAGTAGAGTTTCTTTTGGACCCAAAGACCAAAAAGTTCTATTTTCTCGAGGTAAATACCCGCCTTCAGGTGGAACATGGGGTAACAGAGCTTATTACTGGGTTAGACATCGTAAGCCTCATGTTTGACATTGCTCAAGGTAAGAGGCTACCCTTTAAACAGGAGGATATTCATCCCAATAGACATGCCATTGAGGTGCGAATTAATGCCGAGGATCCACGAACCTTTAATCCCTCTTTTGGAAGGATCACTCGTTTAGAGATCCCTCAGGGCCCTGGTATTAGAGTGGCAACAGGTGTTTATGAGGGAGCTGATGTGCCTCCATATTACGATTCCCTCATTATGCTCGTTATGTCTGCTGGGTCTGATAGGACCGAGGCCTTAAGAGTTATGGATAGAGCCCTAAGTCGTGGCTTAAGGGTAGAGGGTATAAAGACTATTGCTCCTCTACTTTTAAGTATTATCAGACATCCAGAATTTATTGAAGGAAATTTTTCTACTCGTTTCATAGAGGAACACTATGAGGAGCTTATTTCTGCCTTCCGCGAGAAGACAACAGATGATGAGGTTTTGAAGATTGCGCAGTTTGTGGCTGAGGTTTCTGCCCTTGGTCCTCAGCCTTGGATGTAAAAGGAACATAATTACCCCTTAAGGAGGACTTTCATGAGTTATGTATTTGTAAAGCCTGGAATGACCCCGAAAGAGATTGTAAAAAAAGTGAGAGATCTCCCTGGGGTGGCTTTTGTCTCGGTAGGGATGAGGGATGCAGGGCAGTCTGACTATAAAAATAGGCTTCGCATCTACGATCTCAAAACCCTTGCTCCTTTTTACAACGAAATGGGGCTTTTTGCCGCCGAATGTCATGGCGGGGCAAGGTGGCATGTGGGTATTATGAATAGGAGAGAAAGTCCCTTTGAGGAAATTGCTATTTTAAGGGAACTTATGCCTAATGTCCTTTTGCAGACCCTTATTCGGGAGACCAATATGTGGGGCTATAGGCCCTATCCTAAGAATGTTATTGAATATGTGGTGGAGCGAGTGGATATTGATGTTTGGAGGTGCTTTTCCTTTCTTAATGATATTCGCAACATGAGGGTTGTTGCTGAAGTGGTGATGAAAAGGGGAAGACTCTTTGAGCCAGCCATTTCTTATACCGTTGCCCCTTGGTTTGATACAAAATACTATCTCAAGGTAGTAGATGAAATCGTGGCCCTTTGTGGAGGGGTTGATGAAATCATTCTCTGCATCAAAGATATGGCTGGTGTGGGCACTGTGCAAAGTGTTTCTGAATTAATTGATGCCATAAAACAAAAATATCCAGACTTAGTTATTAATTATCATCGTCACATCACTGATGGTCTTGCTATTCCTGTGCATGTAGCTGCAGCCAAGGCTGGAGCTAAGATTCTTGATGTGCAAGAAGATACCCTTTGCCGCTTTTATGGCCATCCTCCGATATTGGCCCTTGAGGCCATTTTGAGAGAAGAGGGCATCCCTGTGAATTTGAACAGACCACTTGCAGAGGCGGCGGTGGAAAAGGTAAGGGAGTGGATAAGAGAGTATGAGTGGGCTGAGTCTCCCTTTAGGGGTTTTGATCATATGGTGACTCGTCATAAGATGCCAGGAGGGGCCTTCCCCAGCTCCTTTGAGCAGGCTGAAAAAGGCGGCTTCTTACCTCTTATGCCAGCTATTCTTCAGGTTATGAGTCTCTATAATCAGATAGTGAAGTATTTTGATGTTACCCCAGGTTCTCAAATTACTTGGGTTACCTGTTCAGGAATTGTTAATCGCTATCATAAAGAGTTTGGGGAAAGTGGTGTCCAAAGGGTGATAAAACTCCTCAAAAAATTTGTAGAGGAAAAGGGGCAAAACTTTGAGGCCATGGAGCCTGAAGAGCAGGAGGAGCTTTTGCAGCTCTTTAGACAGGCTCCTGGCGATTTTAAAAATCTAATTTTAGGGCATTACGGTAGACTACCAGTAGGGTGGCCAGATGAATGGGTCTATAAATCTGCTTTTGGAGAAGCTTGGAAAGAAAAGATTAAGGAGAGGAAGGATACCTCTGCTCTTGAGAATATACCTGATGAGGATCTCGAAGCCTTGAGAAATCAACTTGAAGAGGAGCTTGGTAGAAAGGCTACTGAGGAAGAATTTATCCTCTTTCTTATGCATCCTAAGGATGCCATTGATTTTATTCGTTTTAGAGAAAAATATGGGCTTGCACCCTTGGTTCTTCCCACCCCTGTTTGGAGGAAGGGGCTTTCAAAGCCTGGAGATAAGGTTGAGTTCGAACTTGATGGGAAACCCTATTGTATTGAGCTTGTCTCTATTGGGAGTGAAAATGAAGGAATTATTCATGTGGTCTTGCGGGTGAACAATAAGACCAGGGTCTTTGAGGTGGCTACACCTCGAGCAAAAAAAGTTGAAGTAAGAAAGGCTACAAAGCCAAATGAGATAGGAGCGCCTATTAGTGGAACAGTATGGAGGCTTGGTAATCCCAAGAGAGGCCCCATCAAAGTGGGCGATATTGTCCATAAGGGAGAAGAGATAGCTAACTTAGAGTCTATGAAGATGGAAAATCCTATAGTTGCTCCCTTTGATGCACAAATCGTAGAGATCTGCGTAAAGTTAAATCAAATGGTAGAGGAGGGGCAGCTCCTTTTTGTGCTTAAACCCCTGAATGAAGCTTAGTTCTGTAATAGAGGAAGTAGCTACCGTTTTGTAGTTTTTTTAAAGTAGGTAAAGGCCTTGTGTGATCTTAAGTGTTTTAGGCTTTTCTAAAGAGATAGAGGCAGACTACCCCAAAGGTGAAAAGTTTTCTCTCAAGTGGGAGAAAGCCAACTCTTTGGGCCATGGCTTCAACCTCTTTGGGGGTAGGAAACTTCTGAATAGACTCTGCCAGATACTGGTAGGCCTCTTTATCTCCTGTGAGGGCTCCACCTATGAGAGGCACGAGGTATTTGAGGTAAAGGAGATAGAGGGGTTTTATAACCCTATTTGAAGGCATAGAAAATTCCAAAATAGCTAAAAGCCCACCCTGTTTGAGAACTCTATAAAACTCCCTCAAGGCCTCCTCACGATTAGGAAGATTTCTAAAACCAAAGGCAATACTTATGGCTTGAACACTTTGCTCTTTAAAGGGTAGTCGTTCACTATCTCCTCGTATAGGAAAAATAAATCTTTGTAAAGGATTTATTTTTCTTCTTCCATAGAGAAGCATATTTAAGCTTAGGTCTAAGGCATAGAGGGTTTGGGGATTTTTTTTTAGGATTTCAAAGCTTAAAGTGAAAGGACCGCAACATAGATCAAGAAAGGGGCCTGGAGTATCTCGGAAGAAATTAGCTAAGCTCCTTCTCCAAAGATGGTCTTGGAAAAAGCTTAAAAGTGAATTAACCAGGTCATAGCGGCCTACAATTTTATTGAATTTTTTTTCTACAAACTCTTTGTGGGACTCTTTCATAGCTCAAAAAAATTAAGTTGAGGAATATGGGTTAAAAATTTTTTTTTCTTTAAGAGAGAACAGAATTCAAGAAAGGCCCTTTGTTTGAGACCAGAAAAGTCATACTCTAAATGCTGAAGATAAGATATGGCCCTATCTTTGGCAATTTTCAGGGTGGCATTGTGGGCTATCTCTTGCAGGGAAGAAAGCCCTTTAGCTCTTGCTATGTAGATGAGAGAGCAAAAATTCTTTAATAACTCCCTTAGCTTAGCTTGCTTGAGCTCTTCCTTTTTTACGATCATTAAGGCAAAAATAAAAGGAAGGTGTGTTTTTTCAAGCCATATTTCTGCAAGATCAGAGGCATAGGGAAAGAGGCAAAAATTTTCTAAAAGAAGGGCTTCATCCCCAATAGCAAGATAGGCTGAAAAATCCCTCCTTTCCCTCTCTTTAAGATAACTCCATGGAGTTGAGAGCACAATATACTGAGGGTAAACTCCGTAAAATTCTTCAAGAATAATTCTTAAAAGACCAAAGGAAGTCTCAGTTTCAGGGCTTATGGCAATGTATTTCCCTTTAAGCTCCTCTAAAGGGATGCTGTGATAGAGGATCACACTTTTTACTTTCCCTACCGCACTAATTGATATATCTGGGATAATAAGATATTCTTCAGAATTTTTGGCATAAAAGAGGCTTGAAGCAAGTCCAGCATGAAGCAAGCCCTCTTCTAAAGCCTGGTTGATCTCCCTTGGGGTTTTGAAATGAAACTTCACATAGTCTGGAATTTCTAAGAAGTAGGTAAGAGGCAAGGTATTGAGATAAGAGGGAAAGCCTACATTAAGGAAGGACATAGAAACGATACCTTAACCTTTTTTCAACAACAATAAAATCATCAAGGAAAATGTCTAAATTACAGGTATTTACCGCAGGGACTTCCACGGCAATAAAATCTGCCTCCACTCCTTCCTTGAGATATCCTTTATTTTCCAAACCAAGGGCCTTAGCTCCATTAACCGTTCCCATCTCTAAGATTTTAGATGAGGGGAGAGCAGGATAAAAAAATTTTAGAGTTTTCATTTCATCAAAGATAGAGAGCTTATCGTTGCTTGCTAAGGAGTCTGTGCCTAAACAGAGCTCAAGGCCTGCTTCTAACAATTTAGGCACATTGGCTAAGCCTACCCCTGTATAAAGGTTGCTCCTTGGGCACAGACATATCTTGGGTTTACACCGCGAGAGAAGCTCAAAATCCTCTTCACTTAAGTGAACGGCGTGAACAAGTAAGGTCTTTTCATCTAAGAGCCCTAATTTATGTAAATACACTACCGAAGAAACACCTGGAGCTTTAAAGCTTTCATTCCATTGACCTCTCTCCTCTAAGAGCTCTCTCAATGGGCCTTTTCCAGTTAGAAGAAATTCTATCTCTTCATGAGATTCTCCACAGTGAATAGAAAAAATCTTGTTTCTCTTTTTATTATAAGCCTTAATGAATTGTAATAGTAGAGGGGAGACACTATATGGAGCATGGGCAGAGTAGGTGATGCGAAAATTCGTGGTGTATTCTTTGATCTCTTTTAAGGGTTGAGCCCCTTTAAAATTCAAGACTTCCTGAAAGATGTATCCCCTAAAGGGAGAATTTGCCAGGATCTCTAAGGTCAGGGCAGAATTAGTGATCTCCCCAAGGTAGCCCACACCCTCTTGCCAAAGTTCCTGCAAGGCCTTTCTTGCAGACTCTTGAATTTCCTCTGGCGAAAGAAGAGCCTTTTGCTTAATGACCTGTCTAACCCAGTGGATAAATTTACCAGAGGGAGGGATCCTAAGCCTTAGGGGAGAGAGTTCTAAGTGGACATGGGCATTAGTTAGAGGAGGGAGAATAATTAACTCTTCTAAATCTACAAATTTTGTTCTTATTGAGGTCTTTTTGATCTTGGCATAGGGACCTATTTGGCTTATTAAACCCTGCCTTATTTCTAAGGCCCCATTTAAAATAGGAGGTCCCCATATGGGTAAAAGGACTTTGCTTCTTATAAGGAGATGATCGTGTCTTTCTATGGGGAATTCTTCCATTATTCTAAGAGAGAATAGTCCATGCGGCGTCTCTTAGGTATATAGCCAGCATCTAAGATGTATCTTCTAAGTTCCTCTTCACTCAAACGGTGTGATACCCCTGCTGCAGCCACTACGTTCTCTTCAATCATAGTGCTACCAAAATCATTCCCTCCAAAATCTAAGGCAAGTTGAGCAATTCTTGGCCCTTGAGTAACCCAGGAGACCTGAATATTAGGGATATTATGCAGGACCAAACGAGAGATTGCCAGCACTTGAAGATACTTTGCTGATCCTACCTTGGGAAGGTGAGAAAGGGCTGTATTCTTAGGCTGAAAGGTCCAGGGAATAAAGGCGGTAAAGCCAGAAGTTTTGGCTTGCAGGTCTCTAATTTTAAAGAGATGCTCTAATATTTCCTCCTCAGTTTCAATATGGCCAAACATCATGGTAGCCGTAGTTTTTAGCCCTAATTGATGGGCCTTCTCCATAACCAAAAGCCACTCATCGGCACTACATTTGTTAGGAGAGATAATCTTTCTCACCCTATCAACCAATATCTCTGCACCTCCTCCAGGTATAGAGTCAAGTCCTGCCTGAATAAGTCTTTTCAGCACTTCCTCCACGGTTAATCCAGATTGATGGCTTAAATAAATAATTTCTGGTGGCGAGAGGGCATGAAGATGGACCTGAGGAAACCTGCTTTTAATAAAAGTAAAGAGGCTTTCGTAATAGGAGAGGTCAAGAGAAGGATGGAGACCCCCTTGCAGGAGTATTTGGTAACCACCTAAGGCAATGGTCTCTTCAACCTTTTTGGCGATCTCTTCAAAGGAAAGTAGATAACCCTCTGGGGAATTAGGGGCCCTATAGAAGGCACAGAACTTACATCCCGAAAGGCAGATATTGGTATAGTTTATGTTACGGTCAACCACATAGGTAACCACCCTCTCAGGATTTATGCGGAACCTCATGGCCAAGGCAAGTTTGCCCAGAATATGTAGAGGGATCCTAAAAAGTCCTTTAGCCTCTTCCCTGCTTAAAGGGCTTCCAGTATGGATTTTCTCCTTAATAGTTTCTACAAAGCCCTTTATTTCTCTATCCCCCATCGTGCTTGGACTCCTTTATCATAATAATGCTTTATCTTCCTCATCTCGGTCACAAGATCAGCTAAATCTATAAGTTCCGTAGGAGCCTCTCTACCTGTGATAACTATCTCTACGCCCTGTGGTCTATTTTGGAGTAAATTTATAAAATCATTGAGTTCAATTATATTCCATTTTAAGGCATAGACAAACTCATCAAGGACTATGAGCTGGAAAGTGCCTTCTAATAGAAGCTTTTTGAAAAATTCATATCCTTCTCTTATTTTTGCTTTTAGCCTCTCTGAGGGTTTACCTTTTACAAAGCCAGTGATATGAAAATTTTTATAGAGGAGATTTGGGGCAAAACTTTTGAGAATTTTTACTTCAGAAGAGGTCTCTGGTTTAAAGAACTGGAGAAAAGCCACTTTAAGTCCAGCTCCTAAGGCTCTAATAGCAAGGCCAACAGCACAAGTGGTTTTCCCCTTACCCTCTCCAAGATAGAGTTGAATATAGCCCCTCTCCATTGGATCTAAGTTTAGCACATTCTTGTTTTTTTTCTTCTCTGAGTTATAGTTAGATTAAATTCTCTTAGGAGAAAGGACAAAGATGGAAGAAAGGGATAAAATCTTAACTATCAAAGAGTGGATAGAGAGTTTTTGGGCCCTTCAGGAAGAGGATATTCGCTTTTTTAGGGAAGAGTTTAGAGGAAAGATCAAACAGCCAAAAGAGCTCTTGGAGGAACTTAAGGAAAGGATGCGTAGGCGGCAAGTTTTCTATAAGCTCTTTAAACACCTTTCTTGGAGAGATTTGCCAAAGGAGGAATGGACTTGGGTTTGTGATAAACTTGATGAGATTTTAGCTCGAGAGAATTTGATTACAGAAACTATAAACAAGATTTTAGATGTGGTTGGTGAAATCTTCTTTGGAGAGGAGGAGGGGCTTAGTAAATCCACTTTTAAATTAGATCTTCCAGACAAAAAGATCATTTTTCACTGATGTTTTCAACAGATATCATAGGTAGGGCTAAAGAAATCATTGAAATAGAAAAATCAGGCCTTGAGGAAATAAGTAAAAATTTAGATACAGCTTTTATAAAGGCGATTGAAATTATCCTAAACAACTCAGGAAGAGTGGTAGTCACAGGGGTAGGGAAAAGTGGGCTAATTGGAAGAAAGATCTCGGCTACCCTTTCTTCCACGGGAACCCCCTCTTTTTTTCTTCACCCCGTAGAGGCCCTCCACGGAGACCTCGGCATGGTAACCTCTGGAGACATACTGCTTGCCCTTTCCTACTCGGGGAATACCTTAGAGGTTTGTGAAGTGGCTAAGATCCTTAAAAATAGAAATATCCCCCTTATAGCCATGACGGGAAATCCCCAAAGTGTACTTGGGAGACTTGCCGATGTGGTCTTGAATGTGGCTGTGCCCAGAGAGGCTTGTCCCTTTGGTTTAGCCCCCACTACAAGTAGTACAGCCATGCTTGCCCTGGGAGATGCTCTGGCCATTATCCTCTTTGAATTGAAAGGTCTAAGCAGTGAAGATTTTCGTAGAAATCATCCAGGTGGGTCTCTTGGAGAAAGACTAAAAGTGAAGGTTAGAGAGATAATGATCACAGGAGAAAAGATACCGTTGGTAAAGGAGGGCGTAATACTAAGTGAAGCCATTGAGGAACTTGACAGAAAAAGGTTGGGAGCTGTTCTGGTAATCAATCACTTCAATCATCTTGTAGGCATATTAACGGATGGAGATCTCAGGCGCCTTATAACTAAATACAAAACCCTGCCCGAAGTGCCAATAGAGTCCGTGATGACTAAAAATCCTAAAAGAATTGAAGAAAATAGACTTGCTGCAGAGGCTCTTGATCTTATGGAGAAATATCAAATCACCGTCTTGCCAGTAGTGAACTATGAAGGTGCCTTAGTGGGTATCCTTCACCTTCATGATATCTTAGGTAAGGGAACCTTCAAGTTTTTAACTTAGTAAACTTTAAGAGCCGAAAGGATTTATATCCGAAGGGATTCGTAAAAAGTATAAGATCATGAAATAGATTTGCCACTTGAAATTACCTATTGAAGAATTAAACTAAAATTAAAAGTGAGAACTTAAAAAATTCAGAGGATAGGGAGAAACCTGTATTAGGGGTTCAAGTGGTCGAAACAATAATAAAAAAACTTAAAGAGCATGTTCCTGAACTCAAAAGTAGGTTTAAAGTTCAGGAGATGGGTGTGTTCTGTCCCCAAATAAAAGGAAAAGCTAAAAAAAAGAAGTGATACTGACATACTTATAGAATTTGAAAAGGATTGGAAGACTTTTGATAATTACATGGAATTGAAATTTTATCTTGAAAAGCTATTTCATCTTAGGATTGACCTCGTGATAAAAAGTGCTCTAAAAGAGGATCTTAAGGCAGACATTTTATCAGAGGGCATTTATGTCTGAACGAAATATTTTGATTCTTTTAAATGATATCTCAAAATGTATCAATAAAATAGTTATAAGAAATCTTGTTGAAGTCATTGGTGAAGCAGTTAGTTTAATGGAAAAGATTGCAGGTTTAAGGGGAAAGGGGCTATGGAGCTAAAAAAATTGATTAAAATATCTGATTATGAATGGGAGATCCCCAAGAGTGGGGATATGCGGGTTCCTGGCCGCATTTTTGGAAGTGAGAGACTTGTAGAGGAGATGGATGAGAAGGTTTATGAGCAGGTTTCTAATGTGGCTACCTTGCCAGGTATTGTTAAAGCCTCTTTAGCCATGCCTGATGCCCATTGGGGTTATGGCTTCCCCATTGGAGGGGTGGCTGCCTTTGATCCTGAAGAGGGGGGAATAATCTCTGTAGGGGGAGTGGGCTATGACATTTCCTGTGGTGTGAGAACTCTTCTCTCCCCTTTAACTAAGGAGGAGGTTGAGCCCTACTTAGAAAAATTAGTGAAGGCCCTTTTTGAGACGGTGCCAAGTGGGGTTGGCTCTGAAGGTGAGATAAAACTTTCTCCTACTCAACTGGATGAGGTTTTAGTAGGGGGAGCTAAGTGGGCAGTGGAAAAAGGATACGGAGTTCCTGAAGATTTAGAGTATATTGAGGAAAAGGGAAGGATGGAAGGGGCTGATCCCACCTATGTCTCCATGGAAGCTAAAAAGAGACAACATCGACAGGTAGGCACCCTTGGGTCAGGGAATCATTACTTAGAGATCCAGTATGTGGCCGAGATTTATGATTCTCATGTAGCTAAGGCCTTTGGGCTCTTTCCTAATCAGGTTGTAGTGACCATTCACTGTGGTTCCCGTGCCTTGGGGCATCAGATTGCTACGGACTATTTACCCCTTCTGGCTAAGGCCTCAAGAAAGTATGGTATCCCCATCAAAGAGAAGGAGCTTGTCTGCGCTCCTATAAACTCCGAAGAGGGGTTGGCCTATTTTAAGGCCATGTGTTGTGGCATAAATTGCGCCTTGGCAAACAGACAAGTGATCACTCATTTAGTGAGAGAGGTCTTTAGAGACTTTTTCCCTACAGTTTTTTTAAAACTTCTCTATGATGTAAGTCACAATACTTGTAAGGTGGAATATCATGAAGTTGAAGGAAAGAGAAAAAAGCTTTATGTCCATCGCAAAGGGGCAACTCGTGCTTGGGGCCCAGGAAGGCCTGAGCTTCCTGCAGCCTATCGAGAGGTAGGGCAGCCTGTTATTATAGGGGGGTCTATGGGGACAGCCTCTTACATCCTTGTGGGCACTAAGGAGGGAGAAGAAAAGGCCTTTGGCTCTGCCTGCCATGGAGCAGGTAGAACTATGAGCAGAAATCAGGCTATCAAATCCTTTAGGGCTGAAGATATCGTTGAAAAATTGAGGAGGAGGGGTATTGTAGTTATGGGGAAATCCAAAAAAGGTTTAGCTGAGGAAGCCCCAGAGGCTTATAAAGATGTCTCTTTAGTGATAGATGCAACCTGTAAGGCAGGACTTACCAAAAGGGTAGCTAAGTTATTACCTATGGGCTGTATCAAAGGGTAATTACACTATAAAAGGAGGTGGCCTATGAGAGGACTTATGTTAAAAATTGGCGGGGCAATGTTAGGATCAGCTTTACTCTTTGCCTGTTCTTGTCCTACTGCTCCAACGGTTGCTGAGAAGGCCGAAGCAAAACCAGCACCTGTAGTTCCAGCTGAGCCTGATTGCTGTAAGAGATTAGACAATGAATTGAAGGCCTTAAAGGCTCAAGTTGAGGCCCTTAAGTCTCAACTTGACAATGTGCGGGTAGAGGCTAAGGAAGCAAAGGATGCTTCAGCTAAGGCTTTAGAGGCAGCTAACAAGGCGGTAGAGGCTGCTAATAGGGCAGAAGATGCTGCCAAGAAGGCAGAAACAGCTGCAGCTAAGGCTGAAAGGATCTTTGAAAAGGGTCTGAAAAAGTAATGCCCAAACCTTTTCATAAGCTTGGGGAGATCTTCGGTGTCTCCCCAGCTACTAAATTTTTAGAGGATCCACCTCCCTTTAAAGCCAGATCCTGGGAGGAAGTAATACAATTAGCTCGTCCTCTTGAAGAAAAGAATTTTTACTTTAAGTTTTCCCCAAAGGCTCCTAAATTTTTTAGGGAAAAAGTTTGGCCCCCTTCGAGACTGGAAATCAAATTAAGCCTTACCTCTGAATATATAGAAGGGAAAAAGCCTTGGGTCAGTGAAGAGCTACTTTATCGCTTACGGGAAGGTAAGTTCTCGGTCCAAGCAACCCTTAATCTCCGAGGGCTTACAGTAGAAGAAGCCAAAGTTGCCTTGGATGACTTTCTTAAAAAGGCCTTGCAAAAGGGTCTTAGATGTGTTCTCATTATCCATGGAAGGGGTCTTGCTTCTAAGGGAGAGCCTGTTCTAAAACATTTAGTAAAGTCTTGGTGTGAGAGAGGTCCCTATAGGAAATACATCCTTGCCTATGCTTCAGCCAGGGCCTGCGATGGGGGCCTTGGAGCAACCTATTTGCTTTTGAGCGAAAAGCCCCTTAAGAGATAGATGTTTCTCAAGGGTCCAAGAAAAATCCTCTTGTTAAGTGGTGCCCCCCATGTGGGCAAAACAACCTTAATTGAATTTTTGTATAAGCAACTCAGAGATCTAAAGCTACCCTATCACTTAACTGGTTTTATCACAAAAGAACTGAGAGAGGAAGGGGAACGGATTGGCTTTGATCTTTGCTATCTGAGGGACCAAACCTTAGTTATACCTTTAGCCCGAAGGCAAAAATTTGTTACTTCCCAGGATAAAAAATATCAAGTAGGTAGATATATTGTTTTTCCTAAAAACCTGGAAAAGATGTTAGAAATCATAGAAGGAGATCTCTCTCAGGCCACACTTGAACCTCTCTTGATAGTGGATGAAATAGGTAAGATGGAACTCCTGTCAGAAAAATTCATCTCTTTTATAGAACAGCTTAGAAGGGAAGGATACTTTTTCATAGCTACCCTTGGACGAGGAGAACACCCTTTATTGAAATCTTGGAGCAATCTTGAAGAGGCTCTTCACATAGAGGTTACTCCTGAGAATAGAGACTTTTTACGGAACCGTTTAATGATTGAGTTTCACCGCAAGGGCAAACTTTTTGTCCTTGAAGGTATTGATGGGGTAGGAAAGACAACTCTTTTTCAATATCTGAGGGAGGATCCTGACTTTAGCTCAGTTATCTTCTCTCAAGAGCCTACCCTTGGGCCCTATGGTCAAAAGCTCAGAAAACTCCTTACTGAGGGAAAAAGGGTCTCCCAGGAGGAACTCCTTGAGCTCTTTTTACAGGATAGAAGGGAACATGTGGAAAAGCTTATCTTACCAGCCCTTTCTCAAGGCAAAATAATTTTCCTTGATCGTTATTATCTCTCTACTGTTGCCTATCAAGGGGTTGAAATAGGAGATTTGCATTATCTTTTAAAACGAAATGAGACCTTTGCCCCACTTCCTGATCTTGTCCTCTATTTAGATCTACCAGTTCCTTTTGCCCTTAAGAGAATAAGTGGAAGAGATCTTAAAAGAAGCCTTTTTGAAAGAGAAGAACTTTTGCAAAGAATAGCGCAAAATTATGAGCGCATTCTCCCCCTATTTCAACACCTCAAGCTTTCTGGAAATCGCTCACCTGAAGAGCTTTATAGAGAGATAAAAGGCCTTCTTGTTAAGGAGATATCCCCATCCCCATATTATAGCCAGTGAAATATACCACAAAACCCTTGACAAGAGATTTTTATATGTTTACATAAATTAACTTACAAATATTAGTGAAAGGGGTGCTCTATGATAGAGATTAGACTTCATGGAAGAGGTGGTCAGGGCGGGGTTACCTCTGCAGAATTAATAGCCATAGCCGCCATAACTCAGGGTAAATATGCTCAGGCCTTTCCCAGTTTTGGTCCTGAAAGGAGAGGAGCGCCAGTTCAGGCCTTTGCCAGGATTAGTGAGTCACGGATTCGCACACGGGAAAAGATCTATCATCCCGATGTCATTTTAGTGCTTGATGCCAGTTTGCCAAAGATTGTTAAGGTTACCGCAGGTCTTAAGGAGGGAGGTATTGCCATTCTGAATAGTCATTATTCAGAAAAGGAAGTAAGAGAGATGCTTGGGGGCTATAAAGGGAAACTGGCCCTGGTTGATGCCACTAAGATTGCCTTAGAAGAGCTGGGGGTTCCAATTACTAATACCACCATGTTAGGGGCCTTTATTAAGGCTACAGGTCTTGTGGATACAGGGGCCATGGAGGAGGCTCTTAAACACAGGTTTGGAAGGCTTGCAGAAAAAAATATCAAGGCCCTTCATCGGGCTATTGCAGAAACTAAAATTTATGGATAAGGGGTAGAGCCATGCCAAGAGATCAGGGACTAATGAGCTGGAAAGAATTAGCACCAGGAATGTATATTTTAGAGCCTGGAAATTCTGCCAAGTTTAAAACAGGAGATTGGCGTTCTCACAGGCCTGTCCTTGATAAAGAGAAATGTATCAAGTGTGGACAGTGTTATCTTCTGTGCCCAGAGCCTGCCTATGAGGAGAATGAAGAGGGCTATTTCATCTGTAATCTTAACTATTGTAAGGGTTGTGGAATATGTGCTAATATTTGCCCAAAAGGGGCCATAACCATGGTTTTAGAGGAGGCTTAAGATGGGAAAAAGGGTGGCTAAAGAGGTTTCTATTGCGGTAGCTGATGCTGTGGCTCAATGTAAAGTAGATGTAATTTCAGCCTATCCAATTACTCCTCAAACTCATATAGTAGAACATTTGGCAGATCTGGTGAATAATGGAGAGCTTGATGCAGAATATATTCCTGTGGAATCTGAGCATGCTGCCATGAGCGCCTGTATTGGTGCCGCAGCAACTGGGGCAAGAACCTTTACCTCTACTTCCTCTCAGGGTTTACTCTTCATGTATGAGGTGCTTCCTATTGCCTCTGCCTTAAGACTTCCTATTGTTATGGTGGTTGCCAATCGTGCAATTTCAGCCCCTATTAGTATTTGGAATGATCACAGTGATGTGATGACCATGAGGGATCATGGCTGGATTCAGACCTTTGCTGAAAATGGCCAAGAGGCAGTGGACCTCATCTATCACGCTTACAGGGTTGCTGAAAGGGCGATGCTTCCTGTGGCTGTTAACTTAGATGGGTTTATTGTGACCCATGTGGTGGAACCCATAGAGATGCTTGACCAGGAACTGGTGGATAGATATATTCCACCGCTCAAGATGAAATATAAGCTTGATCCCAAAAAGCCCATTACCATGGGGGCTATAGGGGTGCCTGAGATATACACAGAGGCCAAAAAGGCTCAAGATGAGGCCTTAAAGGCAAGTTATAAGATCATAGTCCAGGCTTGGAGAGACTTTGAAAAGCTCTCGGGTAGGAGATATAACCCTGTGGAAATCTATCGTATGGAAGATGCTGAGGTAGCCCTGGTAATCATGGGTAGCCTTGCTGAGACGGCTATGAATGCGGTGGATAAACTGAGAGAACAGGGTAAAAAGGTGGGGCTTGTGCGTATCAGGCTTTGGAGACCTTTCCCTACTCAAGATTTTCTTAAGGCCCTTGGTAAAGTAAAAGCTATTTGTGTCTTTGACAGGGCTGTAAGTCATGGTGCCAGTGGAGGTCCTGTAGGGATTGAGGTGCGCTCTGTTCTTTATCAATCCAATAAAAGGCCAAAGGTTTTGAACATTATTGGTGGGCTTGGTGGAAGAGATGTAACGGTAGAGGATTTCGAGGAGATCTTTGACAGAACCTTTGGCTTTATAAAGGCTAAACCAAGATTTGCCTATGAAATATATGGAGCAAAGGAGTAGAGCCATGAGACCAGAATTAGCTAATTTTAAAGGACTCAATATTAAAGAACTTCCTAAGGAGGATTGGTTAGCCCCAGGCCATAGGGCCTGCCAGGGCTGTGGGACAGTTCTTCCTCTTAAACTTGCTCTGAAAGTCCTCGGTCCAAATACTATAGCAGTATCCTCAACGGGCTGTATGGAAATTATAAGCAGTCCCTTCCCTTACACCTCCTGGAAGATACCCTGGATTCATGTGGCCTTTGAAAATGCAGCTACTGTTGCTTCTGGCATAGAAACTGCTATCAAGGCTTTAAAGAGAAAGGGGAAGCTCCCCAAGAAGGAAAAAATTAATGTGGTCGTCTTTGCAGGAGATGGAGCAACCTTTGATATAGGCCTTCAATTTGTTTCAGGGGCCTTAGAGAGAGGACACAACTTTATCTATATTTGTCTTGACAATGAGGCCTATATGAATACAGGGGTGCAACGATCTGGGGGGACTCCCTTTATGGCCCATACCACTACAAGTCCAGCTGGTAAGGTTATCCACGGAAATATAACCTGGAAAAAGAATCTCCCTGGAATTATTAGTGCCCACAATATTCCCTATTTTGCTACAGCAAGCCCAGGTTTTTATATGGACTATATGAACAAGGTTAAGAAGGCTTCCCTTGTTGAGGGTCCAGCCTTTATCCACGTCTATTCTCCTTGCCCAACGGGTTGGGGAACTAAATCGGAAGATACGATCAAGCTAAGTAAGCTCGTCGTGGAGACAAGGATTTTTCCACTTTTTGAGGTAATTGATGGAAAGTATTACATCCTTAATAGAAAGGTAGATAAACCAAAGCCTGTGGAAGAATATTTGAAATTGCAGAGGAGATTTAGGCATCTCAAGCCTGAAGAGATTGCCCTTATTCAGAATAGAGTTAATGAGGAGTATGAGCGGCTGGTAAAGCTCTGTGAGGTTTTTGCTCCACCTAAGGAGTAAGCCTATTGACAAAAGGGAGAGTATATTTATAATTATAGATACAAAAGGGCGGGCGTAGCTCAGCCTGGTAGAGCAACAGCTTGCCATGCTGTAGGTCGCGGGTTCGAATCCCGTCGCCCGCTCTATAAGAAACTCTGAGAAACAAAGGAACAACTTCGTAGACATATGGAACTAACCTATTATGGACATTCCTGTTTTAAGATAGTTACCCAGGCTGGAAAGAAAATCATTATAGATCCTTGGCTTACTCATCCCTTTGCCCCCAAAGAAGTAGACCTTGGGCCCTATGATTATATCCTCATTACTCATGCCCATGGAGATCATCTTGGTGAGGTCTTCAAACTTGCACGTAGTGCGGTTACTGAGGTCATAGCCATTCATGAGATACAGCAATATTTATTAGCTAAAGGTATCCCCAAGGCCACAGGGATGAACCTTGGTGGCACCTATCGCACTAATGGCCTCTCTTTTACTATGGTTCCAGCTTTGCATAGTTCCTCTTTCCCTGATGGTTCCTATGGTGGGGAGCCTTGCGGGTTTGTGATCACCTTAGAAAATGGTCTCACTCTATATCATGCAGGAGATACAGGTCTTTTTAGTGATATGGCCCTTATTGGAGAGCTTTATCAGCCTGAAATTGCCCTTTTACCTATTGGAGATCACTATGTAATGGGGCCAAAAGAGGCAGCCAAGGCCTGCCAGTTACTCAAGGCAAATAGGGTTATTCCCATGCACTATGGCACTTTTCCTATACTTACAGGAAGGATAGAAGATTTTCTAAAGGAGCTTGAAAAATATCCTTTCAAACCTGAGGTTATCCCTCTCAAGCCTGGAGATAGTCTTAGCTTAGGTTAGCCTTGCCCCTAATACTTAGTCTTTCTGGTTATCACAATTCAGGAAAAACTACTTTAGGCACCTATCTTGTTTCTGAGCTTGTCAAGAGGGGCTTTAAAGTAGCGGTTGTTAAGGCTACCAAGGAAGAGGTGCTTTTAACTGACAAAGAAGGATCTGACACCTGGAGATATAGAAAGGCTGGGGCAGAGGCTGTAGCGCTTTTGCAGAGCCAACTTCTAACACTTTATTTTTCACATTTTCCCCAAAATAAAGAGGATTTTTTGGACTTTTTAGAGGCCCTATTTCCTCATTATCATCTTCTTCTTTTAGAGGGGTTCAAAGGGTGGAGCAATATCCCCAAGATTTGGCTTCTCAAGGAGGGGGAAGATCCCTCAGAAATAAGGAAAAAATTTGGCCAAGTGGAGTTAATCCTTAAGCCTGAAGAGAGGGAAAAGGCCCTCAACTATCTTTTAGAGAAACTCGGGGCAGTGAAAGGATGTTCTCCCCAAGTCTTTTAGTCCTGGATCATAAGACTATAGTTTTCCTCTACACAGGAGAGTTCATCATCAAGATCAGAACAAGGTATAAAAGGTATATTCCGCAAACAAGGAAGAGAAAGTGAATGTATCTTGAGAAGGGTAATTCTTTTTCAAATTCTTTAGCATAGAAATAGAAAATAAGATATAGACTTCCGCTAAGGGCAAGGGTGAGTAGACCCAGGCTTAGATACTGAATAAAGGGCTTGGGGATTTGGAAACCATAGTTAAGAAGAATAGGTAGGTTGAACTGTCTTCCTAAGGTGGGGAGAAAATCTCCCACATTTTTAAGTAGGTATTGTAAGCGGTAGATTAGTTCACCTGTAAAGCCAAAGGGTATGAGAATGGCTGTGGCTAAGTTGAATTTGCCAAGAAGTGGGTCCTCGAAATATTTGAAGTAGCTTGCAGCAAACTTAGTGAGGACAATTAGGCCAAAGGAAAACCAGAAAAAGAGAATAGTGAAGAAGATACTATGGGAATAGTTGATGGCCTCAAGCCAGTAATGGTAAAAAGGGGTCTCGGAGAGAAATCTGGCCAATTGAGAACCTATGAGGAAGGGTATGACATATGCACAGGTTATGCCTTTCCCTTTGTTGAGAATAATTTCTCTCAAGGGATGGCGTAGATAAATAGCTGGTGAATCATGGGGACAGAGGGGTAAACAGTGCCCACAAATAAAGCAATTTAAGTTATTCTGCACGGCAACAGCTCCAAGGTAAACGGGACAGGGTTTGATAGCCTTAGACCCTTTCTTGCAATAGGCACCCTTACAGCCTGAACAAATGGCATAGTTAGGTCTAAACTCAATAAGAGACATACTGGCAGCAACCCCGGTAATTCTCCCTAAAGGGCATAGATAGCGACACCAAGCCTGCCCCCTATAAAAGATACCCAAAAGGCCTGCCAGAATTACAATGGAAAGAAGAAATAAAGCTGTGTAAAAGGGGGATTGGGGTAATATAGTGGTGCTCTCAAGCCAGATGATGAGGAAAAAAAGGGCTGTGGCAAGATGGATTCCATATTTTTTTAGCCAGGCCGAAGGCAAACGAAAGAAGGAGAGTCTCCATCTTTGTAAAAGTCTTATCAGACCAGGAAAAGGGCAAAAGGCACACCACATGCGTCCAAGAAAAAACCAGGAAAGCACAACCGAGGTCCACCAGACTCCCCAGGAAAGAAAAAGCATGATATTTTCCTTTGGATTTTGGGGACCAAATAGGCCCATTACAATTAGAATAAGAAAAACTATGTCTCCAAAGGTTCGAATATAAGCAAAGTTTTTACGCTGATAGAAAAAGTTCCTAATCTTGGGGAAGGTTGCAAAAAGATTTATGCGGTTCTCAGGTTGCAGATCAGGCCAGAACAGAGTTTTTAACACTTTCATATAATTAAGTATAGATTTTTGTTTAATACATAAAAATAATTTGAGAAAAAGGGCACATTTACTTTATTACATTTGTCAAGAGGACTTTTTCAAGATCTTATGGAGGCATATAAGCACCTTGACAAGGAAGAGAAAATTATTATATTCTATAGCTAAAAGTTAAAAATTGAAAGTAAAATTGGCTATACCCAAGGGGGTAGAGGTATGATTAATACGGTAAAAACCTTTCTTTTCTTAGCTATTTTATCTGTGCTTTTCATCTTTGTGGGGCAACTTTTAGGTGGAAAAACAGGGGCTACCATTGCTCTTATTATGGCGGGGCTTATGAATTTTATAGCCTATTTCTTTTCTCACAAAATAGTTTTAGCCATGAGTGGGGCTCAGCCAGTAAGTCGTGAGGAGGATCCTGAGCTTCATGCTATTGTGGAGGAGGTAGCAAGAAGGGCAGGTATCCCTAAGCCTCAAGTCTATATTATCCCCTCTGAAACCCCTAATGCTTTTGCCACAGGTAGGAGTCCTAACAATGGAGTAGTTGCTGTAACTGTAGGTATTAGAAGGCTTCTTACTCGTGAGGAACTTGGAGGAGTTATTGCTCATGAAATAGCTCACATTAAAAATAGAGATATCCTTATCTCCACCATTGCGGCAACCATTGTAGGAGCCATAAGTTATCTTGCCCAGATGGCTCAGTGGGCTATGCTCTTTGGTGGCGGTCACCACGATGAGGATAACAGAAATCCTCTTGCCCTTATCGGAACCCTTGTGGCTATAATCATTATCCCCATTGCCGCAACTCTTATTCAACTTGCCATAAGTAGAAGCAGAGAATACCTTGCCGATGAGACAGGGGCAAGGATTATTAAAAACCCTGTAGCCTTAGCCAAGGCTTTAGAAAAGCTTGAGTCCTGGAACAGGGCATACCCCATGGATGTAAACCCTGCCCAGGCTCAGATGTTTATTGTAAATCCCCTTTCTGGAAAGAGTCTGCTCACCCTTTTTTCCACCCATCCCCCAATTGAGGAGAGAATAGCAAGGCTTTATAATATGGCAAGAGCTACCTTTTAAATCAATCTTTCGGGGATTTTTTTCTCTTGGATAATGAGACAAAGAGATTTCTCCTTTTTCTTCTAAGATATTTGAGGGGTCTTGGAAGGCCCCTTTTTCTTGGTATTCTCTTTGCTCTTCTCTCTTCAGCCCTTGCTGGTCTTGGCACCTGGTCCATAAAACCAATCTTTAACTATGTTTTTGTGGAAAAGAATTATCAGTATTTTAAGCTAATACCACTCTATCTTGTTATTCTTTTTAGTTTAAATGGACTTTTTTCCCTTTTTCAGGCTTACTATATGAAATTCCTGGCTATAGGCGTGATTAATAGTATAAGACGGGATCTTTTTAAGAAGTGTCTTTCCTTACCCTATGCCCAATTAACGCGTGAAAGGAGTGGGCAGACTGTGTCTCGGGTTATAAATGATACCTCTCAGATGGAGCCTATCTTGGGAGAGAGTTCTCAGATTATCTTTAAAGAGACCCTAACGGTGATAGTACTTCTTGGGGTAGCCTTTTATCAGCGCTGGGATCTTACTCTTCTTGTGGTCATTACCTTACCCATTATAGTTTTCGGCACGAAGGTCTTAGGAACCAAGGCGAGAAGGGCAAGAAAATTAACTCAGGCCTCAACAGGGGAGCTAACCCATCGTTTGAGCGAGATGCTTCAGGGAATGAGAGAAATAAAACTTGTGCCTTCAAAGGACCTATTAGTGAAACTCTTTACTAAGGAACTGGAGAGATTTGGGAGATTAAGTCTTAAGGTAACGAAATACAGGGAATCCTCAAAAAGCCTTGTGGACCTTATGACAGGGGTAGGCGGGGCTTTAATTATAAGTTATGGAGGTTATCTGATTATCAAAGGGGAGCTTAGCCCAGGGGCTTTTTTCTCTTTGATGACGGCAATTTTGCTGATCTTCAATCCTTTGAGGAAGCTTGCAAGGGCCTACACGGGGCTAAAGGAAGCACAGGGGGCCTGGGCAAGGATTGAAGAGGTCTTAAGCTTTGAGGAGGAAAGGGGAGGCTCTTTAAAGGCAGCCCCTCCCAAGGAAGGTTTTCGCTTAAAGGAGGTATACTTTAGCTATGGCCAGGGCCTACCCATGGTGCTTGAGGGAATTAATTTGGAAATTCCCGCTGGGAAGATGATAGCCTTGGTTGGTCCAAGTGGGGCTGGAAAGAGCACCCTTGTCTCTCTCCTTCCCAGGTTTTATGACCCAACAGTTGGAGAGGTTACCCTCGATGGAGTCTCTCTTAAAGAGTATGAGCTTGAGAGTTTGAGAGGCCTCTTTGGTATGGTCTGGCAAGAACCTTTCCTGTTTAATCTCTCCCTCTGGGAGAATCTCATTTTAGTGAAGCCTGATGCTTCAGAGGCTGAGGTGAGAGAGGCCTGCATGATGGCCCAGGCCTTAGAGTTTATTGAGGGGTTACCTAAGGGGTTTCAAACCGTGCTTGGAGAGGAGGGGCTAACCCTATCTGGAGGACAAAAACAAAGACTTGCCTTAGCCAGAGTCTTTCTCAAGAGACCCCCTGTTATCATCCTCGATGAGGCTACAAGTCAACTTGATACTCTGACAGAAAAGGCTGTGGAAAATGTCCTTCGCAATTTGAGAGGGAATCATACTCTTGTGGTCATTGCTCACAGACTTTCTACTATTAATAAGGCAGATAAAATTGTGGTCCTCGATAAGGGAAGGGTTGTTGCTGAAGGGTCTCATGAAGACCTCATGAAAAGTTCTTCTCTTTACCAAGCCCTCTATAGGAGTATTCAGGCCTAAATATGTTTAGGGTAATAATTCCTGCTTCTGGGCGAGGGGAAAGGGTAGGGGCCTCAATACCTAAGCAATATTTGTCTCTCAAAGGTATACCCCTATTTATCCATACCCTCAGGGTCTTTGAAAGACACCCCCTTTGTGAGGGCATAATCTTTGTGTTAAGAGAGGAATTCTTCTCCTATGCTAAAGAGCAAATTGAATCCTTTGGCTTAAGAAAGATTTTGAGCTTAGTTAAAGGTGGGTCCTTTAGGCAAGAATCTGTGTATAATGGGGTTTTGGCTTGTTCTTCCTGGAAGGGGATACTCCTTGTCCATGATGTGGTAAGACCCTTTGTCTCGGAAGAGTTGATAACGAAGGTCTATGAAGCAGCAAGGCTCTATGGCGTAGCTTTACCAGCCATTCCTGTAAGAGATGCCCTAATTAGGGGTGATGGAGAGACTCTTCTTGAACCTGTGAATAGAGAGGGACTTTATCAAGTGCAAACCCCTCAGGGAGCTAAGATCGATCTTCTTAGAGAGGCCTTAGAGCGGGCAAAAGAAGATGGTCTTATCTTCCCTGATGAAGGCTCTTTACTTCATCATTATGGCTACAAAGTAAAGATAGTCTCTGGCTCCTTCATCAATTTTAAAATTACTTATCCCGAAGATTTTCTTCTTGCAGAAAGGCTCATCTCCGAGTAAAATAGTGGGTCAAAAAGTCATTTTTAGGTATGGAAATAAAACTTAATACGATCTTTCCAGAGAAGGCTTCAGATTTTCTTGAGCTTGGTAACAAGCTCTTTAGACTCCCTGAGGAGGAGCTCTATAAATTATATTTTATCACTTTAAAGATTAAGACCCTAAGTGATCCTCCCCTTTATAAATTCTTAGAGAGAACTCTTCCTTTTATCAAGTTTGATGAAGTGGGTAAAAAGGAATTTTTGCTCACCCTTTCTATACACACGGTGAGGCAGCTTTTAGTTGAGCATTTTGACCTAAAATTTACTAAGAACCTTTATCTCTTTTTACAGGAAAGGCTTCCTATAGAGTTTTTTAAGGGCTGTGCCCCAAAGAGGGAAGTAGTTACTTCTAAAGACCTCTCCTTTTATCTCCTAACTCTAAAGGAGAAGGCAGAGCTTCCCCCTTACCTTAAGGTGAAACATCTTATCTTAATTTTTCAGCTGACTGGCACTTGTGAGGAGATCCTTAGGTGTGTGCCCTATTTAGGGCTTTATGCCTTAAAAAGATGGGGCGAGAGTAAATACGAACTCTTTGCCCCCTTAAGTATCTCAGACTTTGTTTATCTCTCCCAAGAAATGGAAAAAAGAGGCCTTATAGAGAGGATTCTCTTAGAGATATTAATGAAACAACTCAAAGGTCTTTTCCCAGACTGCTTTGGAGAATTTTAGAGGGAGGGGGTTAGATGGGTAAAAATCTTACACAAAAGATTATTGAGGCCCATTTGGTGAGTGGAAGAATGATCCCAGGGGAAGAGATTGCCTTGAAGATTGATCAGACCCTAACGCAGGATGCCACAGGCACCATGGCCTATCTTGAGTTTGAGGCTATTGGTATCCCCCGCGTGAGGACTGAACTATCTGTCTCCTATGTGGATCATAATATTCTTCAGACCGATTTCAAAAATGCTGATGATCACCTCTTTTTACAGACAGTGGCTATGCGCTACGGGCTATGGTTTTCTAAACCTGGCAATGGTATTTGTCATCAGGTGCATTTGGAGAGATTTGCCAAACCTGGGAAGACCCTTATAGGCTCAGATAGCCACACCCCTACAGCTGGTGGCTGTAGTATGCTTGCCATTGGGGCTGGGGGATTAGATGTGGCTATGGCTATGGCAGGGAAGCCCTTTTATCTGCGCATGCCCAAGGTAGTAGGGGTGCATTTGAAGGGTAGACTTAATCCCTGGGTTTCGGCAAGAGATGTGGCCCTCTATTTGCTCTCTATTTTGACAGTAAAAGGTGGGCTTGGAAAGGTCCTAGAATATTTTGGTGAAGGGGTAAAAACCCTCTCTGTGCCAGAGAGGGCAACTATTTGTAATCTGGGCACAGAGATGGGGGCCACATCCAGTATCTTTCCCTCTGATGAGGTCACTAAGGCCTGGCTAATTGCCCAGGGGAGGGAAGAGGATTTTGTGGAGCTCTCTCCTGATCCTGATGCCACCTATGATGAGCTAATTGAGGTAGATCTCTCAAGCCTTGAGCCTCTCTGTGCCTGTCCCTCTTCCCCTGATAATGTAAAAAGGGTGGCAGATGAGGCAGGTAAACCTGTGCATCAAGTTATTATTGGCTCTTGTGCTAACTCCAGTCTCAAGGACTTACTCATTGTTTCAAAAGTCCTTGAGAGATATAAGGTGCATCCCATGGTCTCCTTTGAGGTAAATCCTGGTTCTCTTCAAGTTTTAGAAAACTTGACAGCCCTCTCTGGGCTTAGAGCCTTACTTAAAGGAGGGGCAAGGCTTCATCAGGCAGGATGTCTGGGCTGTATTGGTATGGGCCAGGCTCCTCCCACAGGTGCAATCTCCCTTAGGACCTTTACACGTAACTTCCCAGGACGCTCTGGCACAAGCCCAGACTATGTCTATCTTGTCTCTCCTGAAACGGCAGTGGCAAGTGCTATAAAGGGAGTTATTACCGATCCAAGAGAACTGGGGGAATATCCTCAGATTGAGCTTCCCGAAAGGTTTATCCTTAATGATAGTCTGCTTATTCCTCCTCTTCCTGAGGATGAGGCCCAAAAGATTGAGATAATTAGAGGACCTAACATTGCCCCTCTTCCGCAATTTGAAGAATTGCCTGAGGATTTAGAGGGAGTAATTCTTCTCAAGGTGGGTGATAATATCACCACTGATCATATTATGCCTGCAGGGGCTCAGATTTTGCCTCTAAGAAGCAATCTTCCAGCCATAAGCCAGTATGTTTATCATCATGTTTATGCCGATTTTCCGAAAGAGGCCTTGGCTATGAAAGAGAAAGGGCTTGCTGTAGCTGTGGTAGGAGGAGAAAATTATGGCCAGGGCTCAAGTAGAGAGCATGCCGCCCTTGCTCCAAGATATCTGGGAGTAAGAATTAAAATAGCTAAGTCTTTTGCCAGGATCCATAGGAGTAACCTCATTAATTTTGGCATACTTCCCTTGACCTTTGAGAATCCTCAGGATTATGAGTTTTTGGGCAAGGGAGACCGTTTTAAAACTGTGGGGTTAAGGGAGGCCCTTTTTAGAGGTGAAAATAGGTTTAAAATAGAAGTTGAGGGTAAGGGTGAGATCTGGTTAAGGGGCGAGTTTACTGAGAGGGAAAGGGCCTGTATCCTGAAGGGGTCACTCCTCAATTTAGCCAGAGAGTAAGGAAGATGTTTTATAGTGTGGTATTTGGTCTGTTTTTATTACTTGCCTCTCTCCAAGGCCCAGAGAGAGCCCCAGAGCCTATATTAGGCACTCAAAGCGATAATAGAACAGCTGAGCTTAAGTGTTTAGGAAGGCTTGAGGAGAGAGCACGCCCCTTTGCGGAAAAGCTTAAAGAACGCATAAAGCTTGATCTCAAAGAAAAGGTGCCTGAGGAGTATATTGAGGCCATTTTTTGTAAGGAAGATCTCTCCTTTTCCCCTGAAACTATGCTAAGAAGCTTAACTTGGAAAGAGGCTAAGCTTCCTTATCATCAGTTTTTAGAACTTGAGCGTTTAATGAGGGCCAAGGCCTTTCTTGAGGAAAAGCAGGAACTCTTAGAGGAGATTGAAAGGCACTTTAAGGTAGATAAAGAGGTAATTACTGCTATATTTCTTGTAGAAACTGATCTCGGAAGAAAAACAGGCAGTCATTCTGTGTTTAACACCTTTTTTAGTCTTGCCATAACTGGGGATGAGGAGCTTTTTAGAACCTATGTGGAAAATCATCCAGAAATAGATTTTAATAACGAAACAGTGCGTAAACGCTGGGAGAGACGAGCAAGCTGGGCTTATAGAGAGCTACTTCATTTCATAGAGATTAGTTACAGAAACAATTGGGATCCCTTTGCAATCAAGGGCTCTATCTTTGGGGCCTTTGGCTATCCTCAATTTGTTCCCAAAAGTTATGTCCTCTATGGCTATGACTGGGATGGGGATGGTGTGGTAGACCTTTTTTCCTTACCTGATGCCTTAGCAAGTATAGCTAATTACTTGCAAAAGGAAGGTTATCGCCAGGACGGAGATTATGCCCACAAGAAACGTATCATTATGAAGTATAATATTAGTGAACCCTATGCCGAAACAGTCCTTGGTATAGCTGAGGCCTTAAAAAAAAATCTTATTCTGCCTCCCGATGTTCAAGGAAGAAACTGAAAAAAGGTTTAAGGGCCTTACGGAAAAACTCAAAGAAAAGAACCTAAAGGCTTGCCTTATCTCCTCAACCCTTAATATTTACTATTTTACTGGTCTTTGGGTAAAGGGCCTGCTTTTGGTGAGTGAAAGGCCGATTCTTTTCCTTAAGAGGCCCATGCTTACGCTTGAGCCTGGTATCTCCTTAGAGATAAGGTATCTCCAAAGTCTTAAGGAGCTTCCTTCCCTTTTGGAAGAGGCAGGCCTAAAGGGAATTGGCCTTGAGTTTGGGGCCTTTTCCTACACGGAAGGACAAAAGATAAAGGACCTTTTAAGCACTTCCTTTGAAGTTGAGCCCATAGATGAGTTGATCTGGGAATTAAGGATGATTAAAAGTGCCTCTGAGATTAGTTATCTAAAGAAGGCTGGAAGAATGCTTGCACGAGCTTTAAGGAAAGCACTGAGGAATTTTTACCCAGGAATGAGAGAACTTAAGGCAAGTGCTGAGCTGGAAAAAGCCTTAAGAGAGCTTGGGCATCCAGGGTATACCCGCTCGGCAAATGGCTTTGAACTAACTTTTGGCTATCTTATATCGGGAAAAGAGGGTCTTTACCCGATTCCTTTTACTACTGGTGAGGGAGGACGAGGGGTTGCTGGTTTTCCTGGGGGAGCAAGTATTAAACCTTTAAGGCGTGGCGAGCCCATACTAATTGATTTTAGTGGCTTCTACCGAGGCTATTATGTAGACCAGACGAGGATGGCAAGCTTTGGAAAGGTGAAGGAGGCAGAGCCTTTTTTTAAGCTAAGTCTAAGAATCCTTGAAACTTTGGAAAGAGAAGCCCGCCCAGGAATGCCTTGTGGGGAGCTTTTTACGAGGGCCTTTGAGTTGGTTAAGCAGGAAGGCCTTGAAGAATATTTTATGCATCACGGCGAAAGGCTAAGCTTCATAGGCCATGGTGTTGGGCTCCAAATTGATGAGCCCCCAGTTCTTACCCCTAAGAACAAGGTTTCTTTGAGAGAAAACATGGTCTTAGCCCTTGAGCCCAAGTTTCATGTGCCAGAGCTTGGAGTAATTGGCCTTGAGGACACCTTTGTGGTCACCAAAAGAGGCCTTAAGCGAATTACTACTTTTCCCAGGAAGTGGTTATACTTAGATTAACTTAGCCTTTTGGAGGAATAAACATGAAAAAAAAGAAGAGGCTACATACTAAGTTTATTTTTATCACAGGTGGGGTGCTTTCTTCCCTTGGAAAAGGGCTTGCTGCAGCCTCTCTTGGGGCTCTTCTTGAGGCAAGAGGGCTTCGCGTTACCTTTCAAAAGCTTGACCCCTATATAAATGTAGATCCTGGCACCATGAACCCCTTCCAACACGGCGAGGTATACGTAACCGATGACGGGGCTGAAACAGACCTTGACCTCGGGCACTATGAGAGATTTACCTCAGCAGTAATGTCAGCCAAAAATAACTATACCTCTGGAAAGATCTATTACTCCGTGATTACCAAGGAAAGAAAGGGGGTCTATCTTGGAGGGACAGTGCAGATTATTCCTCATGTGACTGATGAGATAAAGTCTGTAATCTTAGAACTTGCAGGAAAGGATGTAGATGTGGCTATCATTGAAATAGGGGGAACAGTTGGAGACATTGAGAGCCTGCCCTTTCTTGAGGCTATAAGACAGCTTGGCTATGATTTGGGAAAGGAGAATGCCCTCTATATTCATCTCACTTATGTGCCCTACATTAAAACAGCAGGAGAGCTCAAAACCAAGCCCACTCAACATAGTGTTAAGGAGCTTAGAGCCATAGGTATTCAGCCAGACATACTCCTTTGTCGCACAGATAGATTTTTGCCCCCAGATATCAAGAGAAAGATTGCCCTTTTCTGTAATGTGGAAGAAGATGCAGTAATTACTGCTAAGGATGTGGACTGCATCTATGAAATCCCCCTTATCTTTCACCAGGAGGGCCTTGATGAGAGGGTAGTTGAAAAGCTTAACATCTGGACAAGAGAGCCAGACCTTTCTCCCTGGCATGAATTGGTGCACAGATTTAAAAATCCTATGGCAGAAGTAACGATTGCCATAGTTGGAAAGTATGTAAACCTTAAGGATTCTTATAAGTCCCTAAATGAGGCCCTGGTCCACGGAGGGCTTGCCCATGGTCTAAAGGTAAGGTTAAAGTATGTAGCCTCAGACGAGTTGACCCCTGAGAATCTGGAAGAGGCCTTTCAGGGGGTTGATGGCATCCTTGTACCTGGAGGTTTTGGTTTAAGGGGAATTGAGGGTAAGATTCTTGCCATTCAATACGCCCGTGAGAGAAAGATTCCCTTTTTTGGCATATGCCTTGGGATGCAACTTGCGGTAGTAGAATTTGCCAGAAATGTCCTTGGTCTAAAAGAGGCAAACTCTACGGAGTTTGACCCGCAAACCCCTCATCCTGTGATCTACTTGATGAAGGAGTGGTTTGACTATCGCAAGGGCTGTGTGGAGAGACGAGAAGAGGGGTGCGACCTTGGAGGAACTATGCGCCTTGGGGCCTATCCATGTAGACTTAAAAAGGGCTCAAAGGCCTTTGAGGCCTATCAAGTTGAAGAGATTTTTGAGCGACACCGCCACCGCTACGAATTCAACAACGCTTATAGGGAGATGCTTGAAAAGGCGGGCCTTGAGGTGGTGGGGACTTCTCCAGACGGGGAGCTTGTGGAGATAGTAGAGCTTTCCGATCATCCCTGGTTCATAGGGGTGCAGTTTCATCCTGAGTTTAAGTCAAAGCCTCTAAAGCCCCATCCTCTATTTAAGAGTTTTGTAGGAGCTTGCTATGAGAGGAAA
>CAZBLU010000010.1:0-47247 GCA_964493015.1 uncultured Caldimicrobium sp. | reverse complement strand
ATGGATGGTAGGTTCTATTTTGGCTTTGGATTTGATGTGCATCCCTTAATTCAGGGGAGAAAGCTATACATTGGTGGAGTTCTGATCCCCTTTGAGAAAGGAGCTCTTGGGCACTCTGATGGTGATGCCCTTCTTCATGCCCTAATTGATGCCTCTCTATCGGCTGCTGGCTATCCAGACATAGGAAGCCTTTTCCCTGATCAAGACCCTAAGTATAAAGATATACCAAGCACTGCTCTTCTTGAGGAAACGATCAAGCTCCTGAGTAAAAAGCAATTTAGATTTTATCAAGTGGACCTCACTATGGTCCTTGATGAGCCAAAAATTTCTCCCTACTATGCAAAGATTAAAGAAAATTTAGGGATTTTGCTTAAATTGCCTGAGGAAAGGATTGGTCTTAAGGCCAGAAGATCTGAAGGGGTAATTTTTCAAAAGGATAAACCTGCTATAGCCTCTTTTGCCCTTGTTGTCCTTGAAAAAACATCAAAGTGATGTTACATTATATAACCTGGTAGAAGCTTGAGCCCTTAGAGTCCTACTCTCTAAGATCTCAACTTCTATCAAATAATTTTCAAAGGGGTTTAGGTATGCGTAAAGTTCAGCTTGGCGATGTGGTTAGTATTCATTGTGTAGGTAAAATTGCCTCTGGAGAGGTCTTTGAAGACACCTTTCAGGGAGATCCCTTTGTCTTTGAAGTTGGTTCCCCTGAGATCATCCCAGGGCTATCTGAGGCTGTTTTAGGCATGATGGAGGGCGAGGAAAGAGAAGTAATTATTCCCAAGGAGAAGGCCTTTGGTGAAAGAGATGAGAATTTAATTCGCTCTATTCCCAGAGAATCTATAAGCCTTGAAGTAGATCCAGCTCCAGGGCTTGTGTTAAATCTTATTGTGGATACACCTCAAGGGGAGATGACTTTTCCTGCCTTAGTGGTAGATGTTACTCCAGAAGAGATCGTCCTTGATTTAAATCCCCCTCTGGCAGGAGAAGACCTCTATTTCAAAATAAAACTGGTAAAAATCCTTAATGAACCTGAAGAGAACATAATTCTCTAAGGTGACATATTAAGGCCCTCTCCTATTGAAGAGGGCCTTTTCTTCTACATGAATTTTGCTTCTTGGAAATCTGGCTGGTTAAAATCTGGAGCTACCATTGAGGCTTTCTTATTGTATTAACTTTATTACATGGGGAAGAGGCTTGCCCCTGGTAAAGGGGCTACAGGTTCGGTAAGAAGCATTTCTCCTCTTTTAATCCAATTTTTAAGAATTTCCGCTATCTCTCGGGATTTGACCATACTGGTTAGTGGCACTGTGGGAACCTCCTTTCCTAAAATCCTTATTTTTCCACTTTTTAATTCGCTGTAGCTTACTATCCCGTAGTTGCGTTTGATCCCATTAGGATAGTCGTGGGAGTAATCCACAACCTGGGCTAAGAGATCTTCATCAGAGAGCCCAGCCCATTCTGCCACATTTTCATTAAGGATAGGTATAGGTATACCCAAACCTACCGCTAAAGAACAGCCATAACCAATGTGACTGGTCCCTATAAGCCATTCAGGTTTCATCTCTTTTAAATTACCTATGACCATCAAGGTGGCTGCAGGTTGAATGGGAACGCCTTTAGGCGATCTCTTTACCTCCATGCGATGCTGGGTTCCTGCCCAGACTACATAGCCCTTGGCTCCACCAAGGAAAATCCTCGTGCCTATTCCTATAGTCTTTAAATAGGGATCTTTTAAAAGAGGAGATAGACAGCCTGAGGTGGCATAATTGGCATTAGCTACATTAGGTTTAAGGATACCCATATAGGTATAAAGTATTTTATCTGAAAGATTAATAGCTACATTGTAATTCTGATAGGCATTTCTTGGGTTGCAGAGCACCGCATTGACCAGGTCATGAATAGTAATTTCCATTTCCAAGGATTTTCGGGGATAACAATGGGTGCCATAGGCAGTTGCTCTAAGCAATACTCTCTTTCCTGCAACTAAGTCGTGAATAACATGTCCACCACCGTATAAGAATTGTCCTGGAAAAACCTTATTGAGGGGGTCATCTTCCCGCGGTTCGGTGGCTCCGATATAGATATCTACAGCAGCCAGTCCTGCATAGGCAGGCACATCATTTAGCCATACCCTGTGTGCCTTAATGGTGGGCACAGTATGCCCAAAATTGATGAAGGCCCCAGAAGAACACATAGGCGAGAAAGTGCCTGTAGTGACCACATCTACCTCTTTTGCTGCCTGCACAGGGCCTACCTCTTTAACCAGCTTAGAAAACTCTTCAGCTGTTAGGACCACTACCTCTCCCTTTTCAATCTTGGCATTGATCTCTTTAATACTCCTTTTCACCTTGAACTCTTCAGCCATAGCACCCTCCTTAAAATTACTCAATAACAGCCACTACTTTGTGGCCCGCTGCCTCAAGTTTTGAAGCAAGGCCCTCTAAAGGCATGCGCTCCAATCTAATGAAATAGACCTTTTCTCCACTTACACCCACATCCATGCCAATAGAGATTATCTTTCCCCCACTTTTTTTGATCTCCTCTAATACTTTATCTAAATTATCATCCTGAGGAATTACGTCAATACGTGAAGAGGCCTTAAGGATACCCATTAATTCTATAAAGGCCTCTAATATGTCTGTCACCGTAATAATGCCTACTAATTTTCCGTTGGAAAGAACAGGCAAACCGCCAATTTTATATCTATAGATCAATCGTGCAGCCTCATCAATAGAGGCCTCAGGATCAATAACCACAGGATTCAAGATCATAACTTCTCTAAGAGGGAGTTTTTGCTTCTCAGGGGCTAAGTAAGGCCTAAGACTGCTTTCCGTAACCAAACCTTTAAGGGTATCCCCTTCAACTACTGGAAGGTGTCTGATGGAGTGAAGTTTCATAAGTTGCAGGGCGTCTTCTACAGTCTTATCAGGTGTAATAGTAATGATATCCTTTATCATCCAGTTTTTGACTTTCATGAGGGTTAATACCTCCGAAAAGGGTCTTTACATTGGACTATACCACAAATAGGGAAGATGCAAGGTTTTGTGACTAATTAAACGCTGAGGAGAAGAGAAAACTTTACTTTAAGTATGGAGATAATCTCTAAGGGCAAGAGAGGTGGCGGTCTCTTTTTTCAGGAAATCCTCAATAGGTCCCTGAAAGATTATCTCTCCCCCTTTAGCCCCTCCCTCAGGGCCAAGTTCAATGATCCAATCTGCTGCCTTGATCAATTCCAGATTGTGCTCAATAACTACTACTGTGTGTCCTTTGTCCACCAATTCCTGAAGCACTGCAAGGAGTTTCTCCGTATCTAAGATGTGAAGCCCTGTAGTAGGTTCATCGAGTAGATAAAGAATAGATCTACCCTGCCCCTTACCCAGCTCCTTAGCTAATTTTATCCTCTGAGCTTCTCCTCCTGAAAGGGTTGGACTGGGTTGACCAAGAGATAAATAGTCAAGCCCAATTTTACAGGGAAGCTCAAGTTTGTGCCTTATATGAGGATAGTTTTTAAAAAAATTACTTGCCTCTTCGAAATCCATTTCCAGGACCTCGGCAATATTCTTTCCTTTCAGGGTGATTTCTAAGGTTTCTTCGTTATATCTCTTCCCCTGACAGTATTCACAAGTCTGATAGATGGAAGGTAGAAATTTTATTTCCATTTTGATCTTGCCCTGACCCTTGCAGTGTGGGCATTGTCCCTCTTCAGTATTGAAGGAGAAACGACCCTCCTTGTAACCTCTTTCTTGAGCAAGCCTTGTCTGGGCAAAAGCCCTTCTTATTTCACTAAAGGCCTGAATATAGGTGACTGGAACTGAACGTGGGGTATTCCCAATAGGAGAATGATCTACAAAATAGACACCCTTTAGGGATTCCCACCCTGTTAGTTCCCTTAGGCCATAAAGTTTTGGAGGGCTCTTGCCATCTAAAAGCCTCCTTAGATTTTCATATAAAACCTCTTTCACAAGGGTAGATTTCCCAGAACCAGAGACCCCAACCACACAAGTTAGGGCCTTAAGGGGTATCTTCACCTCTATATCCTTAAGATTTCTAAGAGTAACTCCCTTAAGGACTAAAAATTCCTCAGAGCTTCTAAACCTGCTTTTTAGAGTTTTCCTTTCTCTATTGGAGATAGCCTGGGCAGTAGGAGAATCTTTGGCCTGCCAGAGGGCCTCTTTTTCTCCTGCAAAGACCACTTTACCTCCCTTTTTTCCACCTCCTGGCCCTAAATCTACGATAAAATCGCTATTTTTTATCACCTCTTCATCGTGCTCCACCACCACAATAGTGTTTCCTTTGTCTCTTAATTTTTTTAATACCTCTATAAGTTTTGCTGTATCTTTGGGGTGTAAGCCAATAGTAGGTTCGTCAAGAATATAGGTTACTCCTGTGAGGTTGCTTCCGATCTCTGCAGAAATCCTCACCCTCTTTGCCTCCCCTGCTGAAAGGGTATCAGCAGACCTGGAAAGAGTAAGATAAGAGAGTCCAAGATCACAGAGATATTGCAGGCGCTTATTTATTTCTGGAAGCAAGGACTCTACCAATATCCTCTCTCTACCCTGGAAAGAAAGCCCCTGCAAAAATGATAGGGCCTCCTCAATAGAGAGATCACAAAGATCAGGAAGAGAAAGTCCATTTATTTTATAGTAATTGACCTCCTCTCTATATCTCCTTCCCTGGCACTTAGGGCAAATCTCTTCCTCCACTCTACCCAAGCCTTCACAAAAGGGACAGGCTCCTACTTTGCTATTGAAGGCAAAGAGTAGGGGATCAGGTTCAGGAAGGCTTACTCCACAGCGAAGGCAGATCCTCTTTTGGCTGAGATAATAATCCTTCCCGTCCTTTCTCAGGATAACAGAACCCTTTCCCTCCTTTAAGGCCCTCTCTACTAACTCAAGGAATCCCTCTTCTGAAGAGCTTGATCCTAAATAGAGCTCAATGCTATGTTCCCTATAGCGAGAAAGAGAGGGTATCGGGGGTAAGGTATAGTCAGCTCCATCAATTCTAACTCTGTGATATCCCCTCCTGAGCAGGCCCTCAAGAAGGGGTCTATAATGGCCTTTCCTGTGTCTTATTAGAGGGGCCAGGATTTCCCAAAAAGCTCCCTTATCCTCTTTCCAAAGTTTTAAGGCCTGAGAGAGCACTTCCTCCTTAGAGCGGGGTTTCAACTCTTCACCACAGCTTGGACAAAAGGCCTTAGCTACCCTGGCATAGAGGAGCCTTAAGTAAGGCAAGATTTCAGTGAGAGTCCCTACAGTAGAGCGAGGAGAGAGCTCTCCAGATTTTTGTTCTAAGGCAACGGTTGGAGGGAGCCCAGAGATATCATCAAAGTCAATCTCCTCATAAAGTTTGAAAAATTGGCGCAGATAGGCTGGTAGGGTCTCAAGAAAGCGTCTTTGCCCTTCTGTGTATAGGACATCAAAGGCCAAAGTAGATTTCCCAGAGCCTGAGACCCCAGTGATTACAATTAATTTATCCCGAGGTAGATCTAAGTCTATATTTTTTAGGTTGTGATGCCTAATCCCTCTCAGTTTGATAGACCTGTCTTCAAAGAGGTATTTGCGCTGGGGCTCTTCTCTAAGGGTTTGTCCTCTAAGATAGCTTTGAAGGTAAATAGCTGTGGGAGTATCCTTTTGGAGAAATTCTGAAAAGGGCCCCTGATAAAGAAGATAGCCCCCTCTTTCCCCACCCTCAGGGCCAAATTCTATGATCCAGTCTGCGCTAATCATTACTTCAGGATGATGTTCCACCACAACCACGGTGTGGCCATTGTCTCTGAGAACCTTTAGGGCCTCTAAGAGCTTATGCACATCCTTTAAGTGAAGTCCCACTGTAGGTTCATCAAGGAGGACAATGGCTTCACCCTTGCCAATTTGGGCTAAGACCTCGGCAATCTTTAGGCGTTGGGCTTCACCTCCTGAGAGGGTTGAGAGAGGTTGTCCCAAGCGCAGATAACCAAGGCCCAGGTCTTTTAGAATTTGTAATAGCCTCTTAATCAGCCTATGGTTGCCAAAAAATTCATAGGCCTCATCAACCGTAAGTTCTAAAATTTCTGAGATATTTTTGCCCCTCCAGCGTATTTCCAGCACCTCTTCCTTAAACCTTTTCCCTTTGCAGACCTCACAGGGAATTACTAAATCGGAGAGAAATTGCATCTCCACTACTTCAAAGCCAAGACCCTTACAGTTAGGACATTGAGCAAGCTCCGAATTAAAGGAAAAATAACTCTCTCCATAACCATATTGTTTGGCCTCCTCAGTGCTTGCCAGAAGTTTTTTCACATAGGGATAGACGCCCATGAAGGTTGCAACTACAGCCCGAGGAGAACGGGCTAAGGGCTCCTGAGTTAAATAAAGTACTTGATGATCCCCTCTTAGTCCCCTTATATCTTGGGCAAATTCTGGTCTTCTATTATCTTTAATGGCCAAAAGGCCCTTATATAGGACCTCTTCAAGAAAGGTAGATTTACCTGAGCCTGAAACACCAGCTATTACTGTAATGGCTCTCAGGGGAATACGGGCATGAACCTCTTTCAAATTGAAGCGTTTCCCCCCTATAATCTCTATGAATTCTTTAAAGCAAAGCTCATCCTTTTTTATTTCCCTTTCTTTGCTTATCTCTTTAAGGGAAGAGGCAGTTGGGGTTTCCTTTGATAGGATTTCTTTTGGCAAGCCAGCATGGAGTAGATAACCACCCTTCTCCCCACCCTCTGGCCCTAAATCCACCAAAAAATCAGCCTTTAAAATTACCTCGGGGTCATGTTCTACCACCACTACAGTGTTGTTCTTGGAGACCAAACGATGCATAAAATCGAGAACTCGGTGTGTATCTCTCGGATGAAGTCCTGTAGTTGGCTCATCTAAGATGTAAAGGGTCTCCACCAAATTAGAGGAAAGGGCCCTCGTAAGAAGACATCTGCTAATTTCTCCACCAGAGAGGGTCTTACTTGTGCGGTTTAAAGTGAGATAGGAAAGCCCAACTCCCTCTAAATAACGGAGACGTCGATAAATTTCCTGAGCAAGCCTTTCTCCTACAGGAGAGGGCCTATCCTTGAGATAGGCCTCCATGAATTGGCAAGCCCTCTCAATATCCATCTTGTAAAAGTCACCAATGTGCACATCTTTTACGCGAAAATATAAGGCCTTAGGATTAAAGCGGGTGCCTTCACAAACTGGACAAGTAACCTCTCTCCTCAATTTAGCTAAGAGGATACGAAAGTGAGGCTTATAACGATGGGCTTCAAGCCAGTCTACCACTTCCTTTAATCCATACCATCTACCTTCCCCCTCAAAAAGGGCCCTTTTAATGGGTACAGGATAAAGTTTGACAGGCATATCGGGACTTATCCCTTTACTCTTAAGAAAGTCATAGAGATCCATTTTTACCTCAAACATGGCGGGAAAATCCAAGATAGGGATAGCCCCCTGAGCTATGCCCTTTTCTGGATTTTTAACTAAAGCCTCAAGATCGACCTTCAGGAGATTTCCAAAACCTTTACATTCTGGACAGGCACCCTGAGAGGTGTTAAAAGAAAAGAGGGCAGGAGTTTTGGCAGGGACTTTGAAACCACAGCGAGGACATTCCTCCCGAAGTATATAAATCCTTTCTTCTCCATAGAGAGTGCGAACCTTGATTTTATCTGAAATCCTCAAGGCCTGCTCTACTGAGGAAAGGAGCTCAGCAAAAGTTTCCTCCTCGATCTTAAGGCGATGAAGTAAGATCTCTAACTCCTCTACCTGCGGTAACTCCTCCACTTCATCAATTTCACAAACCTTCCCCTCTATCATTACTCTGGTAAAACCAGAGGAAAGGAGTCCCTCTCTAAGATATCTTACATCTTCTTCCACCCTTTGAGGAATCAGAAGGTAAAGGAGATTTCCTTTAAAGTTTTGTTGTATGTCTTTAGCTATCTGAGAGGCATCTAAAAGACTTATTTTTATGTTACAGATGGGACAGTAAGGTTCTGCCACATGGTAATAAAACATCTTGACAAAGTGGCTTATCTCCGTGAGGGTAGCAATGGTAGAACGAGAGGTCTTGACAAAATTTCCCTGGGGAAAGGCAAGGGCAGGGGGGATATTTCTTAAATCCTTTAAAAGAGGCTTGGGGAGACGCTCAAAGAATTGCCTGACATAAGAGGAAAAGGTCTCAATATAACGCCTGCTTCCCTCGGCATAGAGGGTATCAAAGACAAGGCTTGATTTGCCAGCCCCAGAAACACCAGTGACAACAATTAGATGATAAAAGGGTAAAGATAGATCAAAGCCCTTAAGATTATTTTGACGGACCGAATAAAGTTCTATAGCCTTCAAAGGACATTATTCACCTTTGATTTTTTCCATTCTCTCCTGGGCCCTTTTACAGTCTATACAAAGAGTAGCCTCAGGTCTTGCCATGAGTCTCTTTTCATCAATCTCTACCCCACAGGCCTCACAAATGCCATAAGTTCCCTCTTCTATCTTCTGTAGGGCCTTTTCGATCTTTTTAAGTAATTTTTGGTCCCTATCCCTTAGCCTCAGGTCAATAACTAAATTAGTCTCTCTTGTAGCTTGATCCACCGCATCTGGCAGATTTTCAGCGCCTGCCTCTAAATCTCTTAAAGTTTCAGCAACCTCACGTAATATTTCCTCTCTCTTCTTTAAAAGTAATTCCTTAAAGAACTGGAGTTTTTCTTTATCCATCCCCACCCCCCTTAAGATTATTCAAGAATAATTTCACCGCTCTTCCCCCCTCTTTTATAAACAAGCCTTATGTTTTCTATCTTTATGCCTTTGTGTAAGGCCTTACACATATCATAGATAGTTAGGGCAGCCACAGATACAGCAGTTAGGGCCTCCATTTCTACCCCTGTTGGGGCAACGGTTTTAACCTTTGCCGTAATCTCTAAAGCATACTTTTCCTGAAGAAATTGAAAGGAGAGATCTACCTGACTCAAAGGTAAGGGGTGACAGAGCGGAATTAATTCACCTGTTTTTTTAGCGGCAAGAATTCCCGCAACCCTTGCACAAGCCAAAAAATCGCCCTTGGGTACATCTTGGGAGAGAATCTTGTCATATATCTCCTGAGGGAAAATAACTTCCCCCTTGGCTATCGCAACTCTTTCGGTAAAATTTTTGTTACTTACATCTACCATGTGAAGAGTTCCGTCATTCTTGAGATGACTAAACTCGCTCATCATGGCTTCCGAAGATCCTTTCCCAAAAGCTTTCCCTCTTTTTTTTATGAGATGTTTTAGAGGACTCTCCTTTCACAGAAGAGTTAGAAAAGTTTTCTATTAAGTTATTAGTGTAAAGTCCCTCTTTTTCAGCTAAGGCCTGTAAAAGTTTTTTACTCTCTGGACTAAGATTCTTAGGTATCTCCACCTGGATCTTGAGATACAGATCTCCTCTTAAGCCTCTTCGCCAATCCTTAAGGCCTTTGCCTTTAACAATAATCTCTTCACCAGGTTGTGTCCCAGGAGGTATATTGATGGTGAGTTCTTCTCCAAAATAGGGTATTTTTATAGTATCTCCTAATATAGCTGAGATAAAGTTTATCTTAAGCTGTCCATATACATCATATTGATCTCTACGGAAAAATTTGTGTGGTTTAACCCTGACCCTTACATAGAGATCTCCTGGGGCTCCACCCAGAAGGCCACCTTCTCCTTCACCTGGATATCTAAAGAGGGCTCCATCCTCCACCCCAGGTGGAATTTGAATACGTAACTTCTTTTTTCGGCGAAACTTTCCAACACCATGACAGTGCGGGCATCTTTCCGTATAGAGAAAACCCCTTCCACCACATTCGGGACAAGTATAGCTTAAACGAAAGAAACCTTCTATATAAGTTACTTTACCTCTACCTTGACACTGAGGGCAGGTCTTAATTCCCTTTTGAGTATCATAGGCTAAGCCCTGACAGCTTTCACAGGTTTCCCACCTTTCCAACTCCAACTCAATTTCTTTTCCCTCAAAGAGATCTTCAAAGTTTATCCAGACCTCGGTGGAAAGATCTGCTCCCTTTCTTCGCTGACTTTGAGCCCTTTCCTCAAAGGAAAAACCAAAAAATTCCTGAAAGAGATCAGAAAAACTCTGAAAGATATCAGAAATATCCTCAAAGCCTTGATAACCTTGATTTCTTAAACCAAAATATCCCTCTCGATCATAGATTGCTCTCTTTTCAGGATCAGAAAGGACTTGGTAGGCCTCAGATATTTCCTTAAATTTTTCTTCAGCCTCTTTATTTCCACGATTTCGGTCTGGATGATATTGCAGGGCAAGTTTACGATAGGCCCTCTTTATTTCCTCAAGGGTGGCATTTCGGGGGACCCCTAAGATGGCATAGTAATCTTTATGCATAATGGCTAAAATTGCCTACTTCTCTGTTTGAGAAGCTCTGAGATTTCATAAGGAGTGGTCGGTTTTTCTTTACTCGTCAGATTTTTAATGTTTTCAGGAGTAACCAGTCCTTGGGCTATTTCTCTTAAAGCAAGGACAATCTCTTTGTTGTCGGCCTTAACCAGCGGAGGAGCCCCTTCTCTAAGTTGTTTAACCCGCTCTATAGCCAGATGAATTAGTTTAAACCTACTTGGCACCTTTTCTAAACAGTCCTCTACAGTAATCCTGGCCATAGATTCCTTCTCCCTAAAAGTAATTACACTGCTACCACTTCTGTTACTTCAGGGACTTCTCTTTTTATATATCTTTCTATACCCATTTTAAGGGTCATAATAGACATAGGACAGCAACCACAGGCACCTTGAAGCCTTACCTTAACCACACCATCTTCGGTAACCTCTACAAGCTCCACATCTCCTCCATCTGCCTGGAGCATGGGTCTCACCTTTTCTAAAGCCTTTTCTACTGCTTCTCTCATCTTTGGCCTCCTCAATGTTTTCTAAATAATTTAATACATTTTTTCTTGACAGCAAGTTCTCCATTAATTAAAATAAATTATTTAAATCTACCTTGAAGGAGGCTCTATGAAAAGTGACAGGATCAAAAAGGGCATAGAAAGGGCCCCACATAGATCTCTTCTTAAAGCCTTGGGCTTTTCTGAAGAGGAATTAAAGCTACCCTTGATAGGTATTGCCAATTCTTTTAATGAGATCATTCCAGGGCATATTCATCTCAAAGACATTGTGGCGGCAGTTAAGGCAGGAATTAGACAGGCAGGGGGAGTCCCTGTGGAATTTGGAGTGATTGGGGTCTGTGATGGCCTGGCTATGAATCATGAGGGTATGAAATACTCTCTTCCCAGCCGTGATCTCATTGCGGACTCTATTGAAATCATGGCTCAGGCCCACGCCTTTGATGGTCTTGTCTTGGTCTCAAGCTGCGACAAAATAACTCCTGGCATGCTTATGGCTGCCTTTAGGTTAGACATCCCTGCCATTTTAATATCAGGGGGCCCCATGCTCACGGGAGAATATAGGGGTCAAAAGGTTAACCTTATCTCTGCCTTCGAGGGAGTGGGTAAGGTTAAAAGGGGAGAAATGACAGAGGAAGAACTTTCTGAGCTTGAGGCCTGTGCCTGTCCCACTTGCGGCTCCTGTGCAGGTATGTTTACGGCTAACTCCATGAATTGTTTGACTGAAGCCCTTGGTCTTGCTCTTCCTGGGAATGGCACCATTCCTGCCGTTTATGCTGATAGAATACGCTTAGCCAAAGAGACAGGTAAGGCCATTGTTAATTTAATTAAAAAGAGACTCACACCCAGAAAATTGATCACAGAAAATTCCTTTAGGAACGCTATAGCAGTAGATATGGCCCTTGGCTGTTCCACAAATACAGTGCTTCATCTCATGGCTATCTCAAAAGAGGCCAAGATACCTCTTGATTTGAAAACCTTTGACGAGATTTCTCGAAAGACCCCAGTTTTGGCTAAATTAATCCCTGCAGGGCCTCACAGTGTGGCAGACCTACATCAGGCAGGCGGTATCCCTGCGGTAATGAAAGAGCTTTCCAAGCTGGGACTAATTGATCTCTCTTGCAAGACAGTTAGTGGACAGACCATTGGGGAGATTCTTAGCAAGGCTCAGATTAGGAATCCAGAGGTTTTAAGACCAGTGGAAAGGGCTTACAGTCCTGAAGGAGGGATAGCTATCCTCTATGGAAATCTTGCTCCAGAGGGGGCTGTGGTAAAGGCAAGTGCTGTAGTTCCTGAGATGATGAGGCATAAGGGGCCTGCTCGAGTTTTTGACTCTGAAGAGGAGGCCTATAAGGCCATTCTTGAGGGTAAAATCAAGGCAGGTGATGTAGTGGTCATTCGCTATGAAGGTCCAAAGGGAGGCCCAGGTATGCGAGAGATGCTCTCTCCAACTTCTGCTATTGTGGGAATGGGCCTTGGCTCTTCTGTGGCCCTCATTACTGATGGGCGCTTTAGCGGTGGTACTCAGGGAGCCTGTGTAGGACATATCTCCCCAGAGGCGGCAGAGGGTGGCCCTATTGCCTTAGTGAAAGAGGGCGATCTTATTGAAATTGATATCCCTGCAAGAAAAATTACTCTCCATGTAGAGGATAAAGAGCTTGAGAGGAGAAGAAGAGAATGGAAACCACCTAAGAAAAAATTAGAAGGTATCTTGAAAAAATACTATACCTTAGTAAAATCAGGAGCCAAAGGAGCTATTTTAGAATGAATCTGTTTTTCTGGCTTGGTAGAGGGTTCTTTCGAGTTCTCCAGGACTCTGGAGGAATTTTCCTCTTCTTTTGGCAAGCCCTTTTATATACCTTTACACCTCCCTTAAGACTTCGCCTCTTTATTAAACAAATGGAATTTATTGGGGTGAGATCTTGGTTAGTGGTTTCTTTGACAGCCCTTTTTTCAGGGATGGTTACTGCCTATCAAGTTCACCATGCCTTAGTTAAATTTGGAGGCCAGAGTGTCTTAGGTGGCGTCGTAGCTTTAACCCTTACGCGAGAGCTTGGACCTGTTTTGAGTGCCATTATGGTAGTAGCCAGAGCAGGTTCTGCCATCACAGCGGAACTGGGAAGTATGCGTATTACCGAACAGATTGATGCCCTTAAGATTATGGCTGTAAATCCTATTCAATACTTAGTGACCCCTCGTCTTTGGGCAGCTATGATTGTTGTGCCTTTACTTACTGCCATGGCTGATTTGATTGGCATTGCAGGAGGCTATCTGATTGGGGTAATGGTTTTAGGTATTGATCATGGAATTTTTATAGCCAGGATGCAGGATATGGTAGAACTCATAGATATCATGAGTGGTATTTATAAATCTATTTTTTTTGGTGCCTTTATGGTAGCTGTTTGTTGTTATAAAGGATATTTTGCTAAAGGGGGTGCCGAAGGAGTAGGAAGGGCAACGACTGAGGCAGTGGTCATTTCCTCTGTAGGTATCCTTGTTTCAGACTACATTATGACTACCCTATTTTTTTAAGGGACATGATTACCATAAAAAATCTGAAAAAAAGCTTTAATTCCTTTCAGGTTTTGCGGGGAGTCAATCTCTACATTCCTCCTGAGAAGATCACTTTCATTATGGGAGGAAGTGGGACGGGTAAAAGTGTCCTCTTGAAGCACATTGTGGGGCTTTTAAGGCCTGATGAGGGAGAGATCTGGTTTGAAAATCAGGATATCACTAAGCTTTCAGAGAGGGAACTCCAAAGGATTAGGAAAAAAATTGGGCTTCTCTTTCAGGAAGGGGCGCTTTTTGATTCTATGACAGTTGCCGAGAATGTGGCCTTCCCCATAAGGGAACATACCTCTCTTTCTAAAAAAGAAATAGAGGCCAAGGTGGAAGAATTACTTCAGGCTGTTGAGCTTTTGCAGGCAAAGGATAAATACCCTTCAGAGCTTTCTGGGGGCATGAGAAAAAGGGCTGCCCTTGCTAGAACCCTTGCCCTAAATCCTCAAGTCATACTTTTTGATGAGCCCACAACAGGCCTTGATCCTATACTACAGATTACCATCATGGACCTGATCAAGAAAATAAAAGAGACCTATGGCGTTACCTGTGTGGTAATTAGTCATGACTTGGTATTAGCCTTTAAATATGCTCAACATATAGCTTTTTTGCATGAAGGGGTTATTATTGAAGAGGGAGATCCCGAAAAGATTAGGGCCTCAACCCATCCTTTTGTGCGAAAATTTTTAGAGAGTGCTCTCTTGGAGCATGAAGAGGGTGAGAGCCTCAAAGAGAAATAGGGAGGTGAAAGGATGAATAATAGAAGGGGAACAGAATGGAAAGTGGGTATCTTTGTTTTTCTGGGTATCCTTGCCCTTTTATATCTTACAGTTCAACTTGCTCAGGAGGCCTTTACCCCCAAAGATAGTTACAGAATTTATGCGGTATTTGATAGTGTCTCAGGCCTTATTAGAGGGGCGAAGGTAGAGATGGCAGGAGTGCCTATCGGAAAGGTGGGAGCAATTAGCCTCACTCCTGAGGGTAAAGCCAAGGTGGAACTTCTTATTTATAAAAAGTATAAGATCCAAGAAGATGCCTCAGCTGTGGTGCGTACCTTTGGGGTCTTGGGAGATAAGTATGTGGAATTAAAGCCTGGCTATTCCTCAAATTATCTTGCTGAAGGAGGAATGATTGCTAAAACAGAAAGTGCGGTAGATCTTGATCAGATTTTAGCCAGTATTGGTCCTGCTGTAGAGGGTTTAAAGGAAGTCCTTGGAACTCAGGAAGGAAAGGAAAATCTAAAGATTTTAGTGGCTAATATAAGGGATGCCTCTGAAAGTTTTAAGAAAATTGCTGACAAGGTGGAAAAGGGCCAGGGAACCTTGGGCAAACTTATAGCTGATGATAAACTCTACAAGGATTTTGTTGCCCTTTCTCAGAGCTTAAAAAATGCCAGCCAAAAGCTTGAGGTTTTAGCTCAGCAAATAGATAAAGGGGAGGGAACCTTAGGGAAACTCATTAAAGACGAAAGCCTATATGTAAATCTAAAGAATACTGCTGCAAACTTAGAGAAGGTCTCTAAAAAATTGGAAAAGGGTGAGGGAACCCTTGGAAAGCTTATTAATGATGACGAGGTTTATAAAGACTTAAGGGCTCTCTCCAAGGATCTTAGAAATACCGCTCAGAACCTTGATAAAATTGTAGCTAAGATTGAAAGGGGTGAAGGAACCTTGGGAAAGCTTTTAAAGGATGATAGCCTCTATACGGAGGCAAAAAAGACCCTTAAGAGTGTAAACAGGGCAGCCAAGGGGGTAGAAGAGCAGGTGCCTATCTCTGTCCTTGGCACTGTGGCTGGGGCTGCCATGAAATAGGGGTTGTGTTCAAAAATTTGACACCTGTCAATTTTGTTATATAATCCTTTTTATGAGTTATCTCTTAGAGACCCGCAATGAGAAGATGCGGGAAATCTATCAAATTGCTAAAAAAGTAGCCCCCTCTTCAAGCACTGTTCTTATCCTTGGTGAATCAGGCACAGGGAAGGAGGTCTTAGCTAAATACATTCACTATCAAAGTGGCAGAAAGGGGCCCTTTGTAGCTATCAATTGTGCAGCTATTCCAGAGGAGTTATTGGAGGCGGAGCTTTTTGGCTATGAAAAGGGAGCCTTTACTGGGGCAGTCAAAGCCAAGCCTGGGAAATTTGAGATAGCCTCAGAGGGAACCCTTTTTCTGGATGAGATTGGAGATATGCCTTTGAAACTACAGGCCAAGTTATTGAGAGCCATTCAGGAAAGGGTAATTGAAAGACTGGGGGGAGAAACTCCTATTAAAGTTAATGCCCGTATCATTGCTGCCACAAATCAGAATCTTGAAGAACTGGTAAAAAAAGGAAGGTTTAGAGAGGATTTATATTTTCGTTTAAATGTAATCCCTATTCAGCTTTTGCCCTTAAGGGAAAGGGTAGAGGACATACCTATCTTGGCTGAATTTTTAATTTATAAGATCTGTGCTAAAGAGGGTATCCCCCCTAAAAGGATGTCTCCAGAAATTTTGCCTATCTTGTTACAGCACACCTGGCCTGGCAATATTAGAGAATTGGAAAATCTCTTAGAGAGAATGATCATTCTCTCAGATGGAGAGGAATTAACCTTGGAAGATCTTCCTCCTCATCTCAGAAATTTGAAAACTAAAAAGAAAGAGGAAAATAAAACTAACCTTACGGAAGAACTAATTGACGAAAAATTATACTTTTCCAAGAAAATTTTGCGTTTACCAGAACTAAAAGAGGAGAGTATTTCTCTTCAAGAATTGCTTAAAGAAATAGAAATTTACTATCTCCTTAGGGCCTTAGAACTATCCAAAGGAGTAAGAAGTAAGGCCGCTAAGCTCTTAGGACTTAATCGCACTACCTTTATTGAGAAATTAAAAAAATATAAATTGGCATAGTTTTTGAATATTATTCATGGATGTTTAAAGGTTTGGTTCGTAATTTTCTGTTAATTCTTATTTTCCTTATCTTCCTTTTTGTTGTGGTCTATGCGGAGTCTAAGAGAGAGATATTGAAGGGAATTATATATAATGCCAGTAAAGAGGTTACTGTTGATGAAAAGCTTCTTCAGGAGATAGAAAATGCATATAAACTCAGGGATTATGAGAGGGTAGTTAGCCTTCATCAAAAGATTCCCCCTTTGGCTCCACTTTCTGCAGAGGAATTTTTGCTTCTTGCCGAGAGCTACTATTTAACGGGCAATCTTGACAAGGCCTTAGATCTGGCTGAACGGGCAAGTAGTCTTAGAAGAGGCACAGAGGTTTCCTGCAAAGCAGATCTTTTGAAGGTGAAAGTCCTTTATCTTCGTGGTAAAGAAAAGGAGGCACAAAGGGAGTTGAAAGCCCTTAGCGCTAACTTTTGTGCAGAAAGCTTTGCCGAAGAGATTAGTGCTATACAATATCTTCTCTTTAATGAGAAAGTTGAGGTCTCAGAGGCCAAACTATTGAAGTCTTTAGCAGGTGAAATTAATCAGGCCAGGTTTTATTATTATCTAAAGGGGGGCAAACTCAAAGAGGCAGAAAGTGCCCTTTATAATTTTGTGAATCTTGGTGGGGAATATGCTCAGGCTAAGAGCCTTTTTTTCAAATTAGCCGAGGCCTATTTAGCTAAAGGTGATCCTCGAAATGCTAAGAGGTTTTATCAGCTCATAGTGACAGAGTGGGATTACACTAAGGAGGCCTTTCTTTCTAAATTTAGACTTTATCAGCTAACCTATGAAAGGGCTACAGTTAAAGAGCTCTTGCCAGCTAAAACAGTGGAAGATTTACTTATGTATATCACGCAGATTAAAACCAAATATCCTGGGGAGCCCATTGCAGAGGAGGCTTCCTTTCTTGGTATTAAGATTTTTTTCCAGAAGAAGGATTGGGAAAAAACCAGAGAGAGAGCTAAGGAATTCTTAGCTAACTATCCTCAAAGTTCTTTTTCTCCTCAGGTCTTTGATTACTATTGTCAGGCAACAACCTCCCTTGTTCCTCTCAAATTTTTAAAGGGGGAAATAACTTACCTCACAGATTTGGCTATGAAGGAGGAGGAGACCCTTCGAGAGGCTCAGTGTGGAACTTTTTATTATCTTTTAGGGAAGGAATTTTTCAATTACCGCCTCTGGAGACTAAGTGCCTATTTTTTTCTTCAAGCCTATGACCTGAAGTTGCCTGAAAATTATTTAGCTGATTACTATCTTAAATTAGCCTTTTTAGCTGACGAGTTGAAGGAAAAGGAATTAGGAGAGAGCCTTTTTCGTTATTTGTCCACACGTTGGGGGAAGACCCTTAGAGGTTTCCCAGAATATCTATATCTTCTGACTAAAAATACATTAAATGCTAATATAGAAGAAGGTAATAAATTACTTGAAGAGGTTCAAAAGAGCTCTCTACCTTCTTTTTACAAAGAAGAACTTTATCAACAGGCCTTTTATACAGCTATAGAGAAAAAAAAGTATTCTTTAGCATATAATATACTTAAGACCTATTTTTTTAAGGCCTTGCCTGAAAATTATTTAGTCCTACTTGTAGAGACCTTTTCTTCAGAGCCTAAATTGTTTGAGACCATACTTGAAGAGGCTAAGACTAAATTCCCCCAAAATCCTAAAATCCTGTGGTTAGAGGCCTATCATTTAGAACGAAAGGGAGATTTACAAAATACACCTGAACTGTGGAAAAGGCTTGAGGAAAAGGAGGGAATAGAAGGGGAAGTGGCCAGACAGTATAAAACTATCCAAGATCTTATGAGGCGAGCTCAAAAACTGGTCTATTGAGATGAGTGGAAAGATAGGTATAGTGGGAAGTTCCTTAGAGACAAAGTTAATTTTAGAGGTCCTAAGGGAGAGGGGCCTTGTGGTTCAATATTGGGAAAAGGGTGCTTTTCATCCTGAACTTCTTCCCCAGGACCTTCAGCTTTTAGTATATGAACTTAAGGAGGAGGAAATTAAGGATTTTAACTTGCTTGAGCCCTTTTTTAAGAGAGGAAATATCGCCCTGATTTTTTTAGCTGAGGAGATAGCCTTAGAGAGGGCTATTGAACTCATTCGCCGTGGAGCTAAAGACATAAAGCTACTTAGTTCCCCTCTGGAACTTATTGAAAAGAGTATCCTTTATACCTTGGAAGAGAGGAAGGTCCTCTTAGAGGAGGGTTTTCTTACTCAGGACCCGCGCTTATTAAAGATTTTAGGTGCCTTAGTAGAGGTAGCTAAGACCAAGGCCCCTGTTTTGTTAGTGGGAGAGTCAGGAACGGGAAAGGAACTTTTGGCCAGATTTATCCATGCTAAGAGTGACCGCAAGGATGGGCCTTTTGTTGCCATCAACTGTGCTGCCCTGCCTGAGAATCTCCTGGAATCAGAGCTCTTTGGCTATGAGAAAGGTGCCTTTTCTGGAGCAGTTTATAGAAAAAAGGGAAAAATCGAGCTTGCCCATCAAGGCACCCTCCTTTTGGATGAAATAACGGAGATGCATCCGCTCTTACAGAGTAAGCTTTTAAGGGTCCTTCAAGAAGGGGAGGTTGATCGTCTTGGGGGGTATCAGCCAATTAAAGTTGATTTTCGCCTAATTTCTACTACCAATAGAGATATTGAAAAAGAAGTTGCCGAAGGACGCTTTCGGGCTGACCTTTTCTACCGTATCAATGTCATTACCGTTAAAATACCTCCTTTGAGAGAGAGGAAAGAGGATGTCAAATTTTTGGCAAAATATTATCTGGAAAAATTTTCCTCTCTTTATAATAAGCCGAAGAGAGATTTTACTTCTGAGGCCTGGAAATTTCTTCTTTCCTATTCCTTTCCAGGTAATGTGAGGGAACTAAAAAATATGATAGAAAGGGCTATTATTATCTCTACGGAGGAGTATATTGATGTCACTCATTTGACGGCTCCCTTAGGAGAAGAATCTTTGTATACGCAATCTGACTATGGCTTAGGGCCTAACATTACAGGCACAAATTTTGATATTAAAACATCAGTAGATGAGCTAATTAAGCCTTTGGATGAAATGGAGAGAGAGGCTATTTTGAAAGCCCTTAAACTTACCAAGGGGAATAAAAGCAAAGCTGCCGAGTTATTGGGTATAACTGTAAGAACCCTTCGAAACAAATTAAGGGAATATGAAGAGAAAGGTTTGCTTTCAAATTTCTGAGGTGAAGGTATGTGGGGAAATTTTCAAAAACTTTTAGATACCATTAAGGTCTCACTAAGGTTAAGAACAGAAAGACATCATCTGCTTTCTGCCAATATTGCTAATGTTGATACCCCAGGTTATAGGAGAAAGGATATACCCTTTGAAAAGGTGATGGAGAGATATCTTCAGAGGGAGCGTCTTTTAAAGACCTCCTCCTCCAGACATATTCCCCTCAGAGATAGCAGATTAAGTGATCTGGTGAGAGTTTATCAACCAGATACGCTTGGAACGCCAAATAACGTAAGTCTTGAGGAGGAGATGACTGCCCTAATGGAAAATCAACTACTCTATGAGAGCACTCTTCAGGCCTTAGCCAAGGAACTGGAGAGACTTAGAGAGATCATTACCGAAGGAGGTAAGTAGAGATGAATCTTCTCAAGGCAGGAAGGATTGCTGGAAGTGCCTTGCAGGCCCAGAGGGTAAGGTTAAATGTCACGGCTACCAATATTGCTAATGCTCAGGTTACGAGAACCTTAGAGGGGGGGCCTTACAGGGCCAAAGATGTGGTTTTAAAGGCAGTTCCTCTCTCAGAGAAGGAACCTTTTTTGAAAATGGTCAAGGTGGAGCGCATTCAAGACAATCCTTCACCCTTTAGAGAGGTCTATGATCCAGGCCATCCTGATGCTGATGAACGGGGCATTGTGAAGTATCCCAATGTGGAGGTCATAACAGAGATGGTAGAGCTGCTCTCTGCAGGTAGGGCCTATGAGGCCAATCTTAATGTCCTCTCTACCACAAAGAGTATGTTCCTTAGAACCTTAGAGCTATTAAAATAAGTTAGGGGGTAAGTGATGAAGGTTAATGGATTAGGGATTAATAAGGTTTCTCTGTACAGAGCTGTAGAGAAAGGAGAAAGGGTTAAGTTTGCGGATATGCTTTTAGATAAACTAAAAGAGATTGATCAGAAGGAAAAGGAGGCTGAAGAGGCCCTTTTATCCTTAGCCAAAGGAGAAGAAATAGATCCTGCCGAGGTGGCCTTAAAGATTTCTCAGGCAGATAACAGTATGAAGCTTTTGCTTAGGGTTAGAAATAAGGTGTTAGAGGCTTACCAGGAAATTATGAGGATGCAGATTTAGGGGTAAGGACGGATGCCTCCTTTTGATCTCAAAAATACGGTGCTCTCCCTCAAAGAGTCTTGGCAGAAATTGACCCCAAGGCAAAAGGGTCTTTTCCTTGGGGGGCTCTTTGGTTTAGCTCTACTTATAGCTTTAATTTTCTGGTTTGTGGGGAGGACTCCCTATGGCCTTTTATATCGAGGGCTTGATGAAGCTACAGCTGGACAAGTGGTCCAATATCTTAAGGAACAAAAGATTCCTTACAAAGTAGAAAAGGACGGAAGCATTTACATCCCTGAGGAGCGGGTGCCTGAGGTTAGGATGGAGATAGCAAGTAGAGGTCTCTTGGGAATTGGGGGGCCTGGTTTTGAACTCTTTGACAAGGAAAAGTTAGGCCTAACCGAATTTCAGGAAAAGGTCAATTATCAGAGGGCCTTAGAGGGGGAGCTTGCCAGAACAATAGCAGGCATAAAGGGTGTGAAAGCGGTAAGGGTGCATCTGGCTATGCCTAAGGAAAGCCTCTTTGTTGAGGAGGAAAAACCACCTAAAGCCTCTGTATTGCTTGAACTAAAGCCAGGATACTCTCTTACCCCTGCCCAGGTCAAAGGTATAGTCAATTTAGTAAGCGGAGCTGTTCCTAAGCTTGAGCCCAAGAATATAACGGTTGTAGATGCCCAAACGGGGAAAAATCTTTATACTCCAGAGGAACAGGAAGAGCTTCTTTCTGCTACACAATTAGCTTACAAAAGAAGAGTGGAAGAAAATCTGAAAAACAAAGTGGAAGAACTATTGTGGTCTGCCTTGGGTTATGGGAAAGCCCAGGCCCAGGTAACTGTTGACCTTTCCTTTGACAAAGAGAGTATATCTGAGGAAAGTATAGATCCTGAGGGATCGGCTATCCTCTCTGAGGACCTTGAAGAGGAGACTAAACAAACAAGGGGGATGACTGAGGAGGGAGTAGCAGGGGCAAAGGGAGCCATGGTTCAAAAATTTGAGGCCACAACTCCTTCAGGTGAGGGAGAAAGTTATACAAAAAAGAGGGTAGTGAGAAATTATGAGGTTTCAAAGAGAGTTAGAAATTTAGAAATAGCGCCTGGTAGTATTAAGAAGATAAGTGTGGCTGTAGTAGTGGATAAAAAGGTGCTTGGTGAGAATGAGACTGCTAAAATTGACTGGATTGAAAATTTGGTAAAAGGAGCTATAGGTTATAATCCAGAGAGGGGTGATGAGGTAAAGATTGAAGCTCGGACCTTTTTCGAGCCCCCAGTTAAAAAACCAGGTGTTATGGACTATTTAGGCCAAGTGTATAAACCATTGGCTCTTATTATTTTGATAATTCTCTTATATTTATTAGTAGTAAGGCCCTTGCTCAGGGCTATCAAACCTGCTCCACCTGAGGTTAAGCCAGAGGTTCCTGTAGCCCCAGTAGAAGAAGTGAGAGTTGAGGAAATGGAAGAAGAGGTGTTGCCGCGAGAAATCGCCTTAGGTATTATTAGAAGCCAACCTGAAAGAGCAGCAGCCCTGGTGAAAAAGTGGCTCCTTGAGGAGACCATAGAGGAGAGGAAAAAGGCATTAGCTGAGGCTAAGTGATGGCTAAGTTAGATCCAGATAAGCTTACAGGTCCCCAGAAGGCAGCTATATTTCTGATGTTGATGGGAGAGGAGTTTACTTCCCAGGTTTATAAGCACTTAGATGAAGAGGACATTAAAAGGATTGGTATTGAGATGGCTAAAATTGATTATATTCCCTCTGAGGTAGCTAAAAGGGTCTTAGAAGAAGCTAATATTGAGGCCAAGGATCTTCTTACCAATCTCTCTTTATCTCCAGATGAATTTTTAAAGAAGAGTCTAATTGAGGCCTATGGAGAAAAGGGAAAGATAATTTATGAGGAAATAAAGAGAGAAGTAGGCCCCGAGACCTTTAAAAAGCTCAAAAAACTTGACCCTAAAACTATAGCAAACTTCTTAGCCAATGAACATCCCCAGACTATTGCTATAATCCTTGTCCATTTAGAGCCCGAATTGTCTGGTCAGGTCTTACAACTACTACCTGAAAAGATTAGAGGGGAGGTCTTACTTCGGATTGCCCTTTTAGACAAGGTGGATCCAGAAATTGTGAAGGATATTAGTGATGCCTTAGAGGAGGAACTTAAAGCCGTGGGAGGTGCTTTAGGTAAAAAAATTGGGGGTGCAGAAAAGGCAGCGGAAATTCTTTCCCATGCGGGTAGAGAACTTGAGGAGGAGCTACTAACCGAGATAGAGGACGAAAATGCAGCACTTGCTGAAGAGATTAGAAAATATCTCTTTACCTTTGAAGACTTCCTTAAAGTGGATGACTTTGCTATTCAGACTCTCCTTAGAGAGATATCTACTGACGATTTGAAGCTTGCTCTGAAGGGAGCTTCTGTGGAAATTAGAGAGAAATTCTTTAGAAACATGAGTAAAAGAGCAGCAGATCTTATGAAAGAGGAACTGGAGATGATGGGCCCTGTAAGGATTACCGAAGTAGAAAAGGCCCAGATGAATATCATAAGGGTAGCTAAAAAGTTAGAGCAGGAAGGAAAAATTGTGTTGAGTAGGGGGGAGGAAGAGTTTGTCTAAGATCATAAAGTCTAGTAAACTTTCCCATTATAAATATTTTGAGCCAAGACTTGTCCCAAGGGAAGATTCCTCCTTTTCAGCTTTACTTATTTCGCAAGAAGAAGAGGAAGAGGAAGAGGTTCTTCAGCGCTCCTCAAAGAGAGATCCTGAGGCTGAGCTCGAAGAACAGCTGCGCTTAGGCTATGAAGAAGGCTTTAAAAGGGGCTATGAAGAAGGGCTCCTCTTAGGTCGAAAGGAGGGGTTTGAAGAGGGTTTTAAAGAGGGCGTTGAAGAAGGAAAAAGGGAGGCGGAAAAAAGGAGTGAGGAAGAGAGGCTTCTCTGGCAAAAGAAATTTGAAGAGGAAAAGAGAGGGGAACTTGCCAAGATTCATGATTTTTTACTTAGAGCAGAGGAGGAGCTTAAAAAGGTTATTCTCAACATGGATCAGGAGATCGTAAAAATTGTTACCAAAGTTGTTGAGAAAATGCTCTTAAGGGAGGTCAGTCAAGATCAAGAGCTCCTTCTTCGACTTATTAGAGAGGCTTTAAATTATATTGCCGAGGGCACCGAGATAAATATTCGTGTGAACCCAAAGGAGATAGAGGTCCTCGAAAGTTATCGAGAGATCTTTCCTTCAACTTATAGGGTGAGGCTTCTACCTGATGAAACCATTAGCCCTGGAGGCCTTTTTATCGAGACTAAACTGGGAGTAATTGATGCTACCTTTGAAAAGAGATGGGAGAGGATGCTCTCTCTTTTAGAGGGTAAAGAATTACTTTAAAAGAGACAGGACTTGATGCAAGTTAAAGAGTTCCATGGTGGGATTAAGGCCTTTGAGAAAAGACTGGAAAGGGCCCTACCTTTTGAGGTCTATGGCTATGTTATCAAGGTCTTAGGCTTTTTTTTGGAGAGTTCAGGGCCTCTTTTGAGGATTGGTGATCTTTGCAGAGTAGTAGGTAAGGAGATCCAGGCCTTAGCAGAGGTTGTGGGGTTCCACGAAAATAGGATCCTTTTAACTGCTCTTACTGATATTAGAGGTCTTGAAGTGGGGGCTAAGGTTTATCCCCTTGGCGGGCCTCAGGCCCCTGTGGGCATGAATTTTATTGGGAGAGTCTTGAATGCCTTGGGAGAGCCTTTAGATGAGAAACCCAAACCAGAGCCACAGGATTTTTATCCCCTCTATGGAGACCCTCTCAAACCTTTTGATAGGGCAAGGATTGATAAGGTTTTGGATGTAGGTATAAAGGCTATTAATGCCTTTTTGACTATTGGGGAAGGCCAAAGGGTCGCCATTATGGCAGGCTCTGGTGTGGGGAAAAGCACCCTCTTAGGGATGATTGCCAGATACACAGTTGCCGATGTGAATATAATCGCCCTAATCGGGGAGAGGGGAAGAGAAATCAGGGAATTTATTGAAAGAGACTTGGGGGAAGAGGGCCTAAAGAAGTCTGTAGTTATTGCTTCAACCTCGGACGAAAGCCCTGCCTTGAGACAGAGGGCTGCTTATTATGCTACAGCCTTGGCAGAATATTTCCGAGATCATGGCCTTAGGGTGCTCTTATTAATGGATTCTTTAACCAGATTCTGTATGGCTGGCAGGGAAATAGGTTTAGCTGGAGGAGAACCACCCACAGCAAGGGGCTATACTCCCTCTGTCTTTGCTACCCTTCCCAGATTATTGGAAAGGGTTGGGCCTCACATCAAGGGAGGTTCCATAACAGGGATATATACGGTCCTCGTAGAAGGTGATGATATGAATGATCCTATTGGAGATGCCGTAAGAAGCATTGTAGATGGGCATATAGTGCTATCTCGAGATCTTGCGCAGGAGGGGCATTATCCCCCTATTGATGTCTTGGCAAGCCTTTCCAGGGTTATGAAGGATATAGTCACCAAAGAGCATATGAAACTCTATCAAGAGGCCATCCAAATTTTAGCGACCTACAAAAGGGCTGAAGACTTAATTAACATTGGGGCCTATGTCAAAGGATCCAACCCTGAAATTGACAGGGCCTTAGTTATAACCCCTAAATTGAAGCTTTTTCTGAGGCAAGATATAGAGGAAGGCTACAGTTTTGAACAGTCCTTAGAGGGCCTTAAAGAGGCCTTAAAGTCCTAAAATGCAAAGAAAGCTTAAAACACTAAAACTTCTTCTCTGGTATAAGGAACTTCAGGAGGAACAGGCAAAGATCCGTCAACATCATGCCCGTTTGCATTTGGAGAAACTCAAGGAAGAAAAAAGGCTTCTTGAGGAAGAATATAAGGAGTGTTATGATTATCTCACCATGAAGAAAGCCCTGACTGGCGAAGAGCTCAGGAGTTGGGCAAATTACTTTGAGACCATTAGAGAATTTCAAGATATTGCCGATAATAAGATTAAAAAACAAGAAGAGGTCTTGCAAGAGCTTTCCGAGGATTTAATGGCTAAATACAGAGAAAAAAGGCTTGTAGATAACCTCTATCGTCGCTACTCCTCTCTCTACCGATGGGAAATGGCTAAAAAGGAGTTAAAAACTTTGGATGATCTTATATTACTAAGAAAGGGTAGGAAGCTTGCCTAAGATTAAATTTTTTTTTAGGACTATTTTCTTTCTTTTTCTTTTGAAGTTTATTTTAGGACTCTTTCTTTTATTTCAAAATTTGCCTTTACTTTCAGCCAAGGTGGATAATGCCACTTACAACTGCCCACCTGAGGTTTCTGATTTCCTTTTAGTTGAGAGAGAAAGGCTTTTGCAAAGATTACGGCAGTTAGAGAGCCGAGAGAGGGAGCTTAAACTCTTGGAAAAAAAGATAGAGGAACAAATAAATGCCCTAACACAGTTGTCGGTGGAGGTAGATGAAAAACTAAAGAAAATTTCGGCTATTCAAGATGAGCGGGTAAAGCTTTTGGTAAAGGCCTATGCTGAAATGAGGCCCGCGAAGGCAGCTCAACAACTTATGAACATGGATAGAGAAATGGCGGTCAAGATTTTGAGCCAGTTAAAGAGCACTCAGGTAGCCAGTATTTTAAGTGCTATGCCTCCTGAGAAGGCAGCTTCTCTTGCTGAGGCTTTGTCTGGGTATCCCCCCAAAGAATATTAAATTTTAAAAGGACCTTTCCTAAGAGGAGCCCTATTTCAAAAAGGGTATAAAGGGGTATGGCCAGAAGAGCCATATTTATAGCGTCAGGAGTTGGGGTAATAATGGCTGCGAAGACTACAGTAAAGAAGAAAATTTCTTTTCTATAACGGGTTACTTTTTGAGGATTAATAATTCTTAAGATGATTAAAAGGGCAAGAAATAGGGGCAACTCAAAAATTAGGCCAAAGGCTAGCAAGAAAAAACTAAAAAAATTAACAAAATGAGATAATGAAATAGAGGGTTCCAGGCTTTCTGTCTTAAAGGAGATTAAAAATTTTATTCCATAAGGCAAGGTTATGAAATAACAAAAGAGTATCCCTCCATAGAACAAAAGGAGGCCTAATAAATAGGCTGACCAAAAAAATATTTTTCTTAGAGAGAGAAGTGATTGGATCAAGGACAATAAGCCAAGATAAAGTAGCGGAAAAAGTATTATGAAAAAGAGGGTAAAAGAAAATTTAAGAAGGGAGATGAGGGGCTCCGTAATAGAAAAAAAGACAAATTTTTGTTGATATTTTATCTGAAGATAGTTTAGAATTTGAGGGGAATACCAGAAGATAGTTAAGTAGAGAACTAAGGCCAGGGGTAGAATATAGAATCCTCTTTTTTTAAAAAAGAAAAGTGATCCTCTAAAGAGTTGTAAAAGGAGATCACGGAGCATTGAAAGAGTTAAAGTAGATTCCTTTTGATCCAAGAGACGGCATTTTCAAAGAGGAGAAGACCTTCGGTTTTAGGGGGCGAAAGTCTTGTCCAACGGGGATGATTGGTAAAGTGATTAAAGGCTTCAGGATGGGGCATTAAACCGAAGATTCTACCACTGGGATCGCAAAGGCCTGCTATCGCCTCTACAGACCCATTGGGATTATAGGGATATTCCATAGTAATCTCTTTGGTCTCTGGATGTATATACTGTAAAGCGATTTGACCTGTGCGTTTAAGTTCCTCTAATAAAGATGGGCTTTCAGGGATAAATTTTCCCTCTCCGTGTCTTACAGGAAGATAGAGCTCTTCAAGGCCTTTTAGAAAGACACAGGGGGTTTGTGAATTTACCTTCAAGAGCACCCATCTATCCTCAAATTTTCCTGAATCGTTATAGGTTAAGGTAACCTTCCTCTCTCCCAGATATTTCCCTCCAGGTAGGAGCCCCATTTTTACCAACAACTGAAAGCCATTACAGATACCAAGAATTAAGCCCCCTTGATTTATAAAGGAGATAAGCTCTTGCCAAAGGGGATATTTTCCTTGAATCTTTAGATAACGAAATCTATGACTACAGGCCTGAGCAGAGCCAAGATGATCTCCATCCAAAAAACCTCCTGGGAAACAGAGCAAATGATAATCTCTAAGAGATTTTTCCCCTGAAAAGACCTGAGAGAGGTGGACAATCTCAGGGGAGGCTCCTACCTTTTTAAAGGCATAGGCTGTCTCACTTTCACAATTGATGCCATATCCCCATAAAATAAGGACCTTTACCCTCTTCGTCATAGGGACCTATCCTTGAAAGGCTCTCTTAGTTATGGTAAAATCAACTTTAATTATAATCCCTTTTCAAGAATTGCCAAAGCTATGTTTAAACTTTTTTCATTCATTTTTATTCTAATTCTTCCTAAGCTTCTTTTAGGAGCTCCTTTAAAGGGTGTCTATGAGGTGAACTATAACTCGGATAAGGGAATTCTTCAGGGAAAGGCCATATTTGAGTTAGACAAAGAGGGGTTTTATGAGTTCTCTATTAAAGAACTACGTCTTTTAGAGGTAATCTTAGATAATTCCTCAGCAAGATTCTCTCAAAATGAGGATAAAATTACTATCTTTAATCCCAAAAAGAATACTTCACTTCAGATTTTTTTTGAAAGAGATCTTTCTCTAAAACCCTACTTGAGTTATCAAATAGTCAATAATTATCTACCTTACCCTCTGATGTTGAGTGAGTATGAAATCCTTTTTAAAGCGCCCTTTAAAGAGAAGCCTTTTGCCCTTATTCCCTTTGAAGAGAGAGACCTTAGGAAAGAAGAAGGGGGAGTAGCTTTTAGAATAACTAAAGCTATATCTCAACCCCCACCCCTCATTTTAGGGAATTTTTTAGAAAAAGTGATGACTATTGACGATGGGGAGATTTTCTTTCTTTTTCCAGCACGAAAGAAGATTGAAGAGGAAGAGTGGAAAAATTTTGAAAGACACTTTAAGCAAGAAGTAGCCAAATTATTAGATAAAAGATTATATTTTCCCTTTTCTAAATTTTTTATCATTATTAGTCCTGAAAGGAAAAATTTCCCCCTTACTCTTTTTATGCCCTTAAATATTAAAGACAAGGAAGCTGTGGTCTCTATCTTGCAAGAAGCTTTCAGGCATACCCTTCGTTTTGCCTTAAATCTACAGGATTCTTTTTTAATGGAGGCTTTTGCTCTTTACTTTACTGATTATTGGTTGAGTCAAAATAAAACTGCTCTAAGAAGGGATCTCTTATCTGGCAAAGTTCCAGGTGGAGAGGCCTTTTATTTTTTTTATGAGAAGCTGGGCACTTACAAAGAGAGCGAGTTTATCTCCTTTTTAGCTGACGCCTTTAAGAAGGCTCTATTTTCAGAGCTTAAAGAGCCACAACTTCTGAAGAAGCTTTCAGATAAATTTGGAGTTTCCTATCCCTTATCTCCCAAAGAGATCTCCCTTTGTAAAATCAATTTAAAAGTCTTCTCTGGGATACAATATTTGGAAGGGGCACAAAAATATCATCTTACTTTAAAACTCATTAGTGAACCCTGTTTTAGGCCACACCAGCTCAAAATACAGATCTATGCTTCTAAGGAGATCTTAGAGCGGAGACTTTTTATTAATAACAGAGAGATGACCTATGACTTTTATCTCAATGAGAGACCACTCTACCTCTTAATAGATCCAGACTATGAAGTCTATAGAATCCTCACTGTTTCTGAAAGGCCCTCTGATCTTGACTCCCTTTTCCAGGGAAAAGGAATTGTTTATTTGCCTCGACAGGAGCTATTCCCATTGTATAAAGATCTTATTCAAGAATTTAAAGAACAGGGTTATCAAATAAGGATTGGTAATCCCCATCTTCATGAATTGCCAGAGGAAGACCTTGTCTTTCTTGAGGAGCTGCCCCAAGGCTTCCACCTTAACTTTCCTAAGGAAGGCTTTTTTTTAAAGACCCTACCTCATCCAGCAAAATTAGATAGATATATGGTTTTTATCAAGGTATCTTCCAGTAGAGAACTTAGGGAAGCATGGAGTAAGAGACAGCAATGGCTTAAGGCAGAAGAGGTTTATTTTCAGAGAGGAAAGCTTTTGGTAAAGAGAGAACCTAAATATAGCCAAGGAATGAGGATTGAGCTCTCAGGGATTAAAAGTCTTTCTGGGATAAAATCCTCCAATTTTCTTCCCTTTGAGCACTTAGTTTCCGAGTTATTACCCTATCAGTTGATTTTGGTTGGGGAAAATCATGATCAATATAGCCATCATCAATTCCAATTAGAACTGATTAAAGGGCTTTTGGCTTTTACAGGAAGCTTGGCCATAGGTTTAGAGATGGTCCAAAGGCCCTTCCAGAGATATCTGGATGCTTTTCTTGAAGGTAAGCTCTCTGAAAAAGAATTGTTAGAAAAGATTGAATATTTTGATCGTTGGAGGTTTGATTGGAAGCTTTATCGAGAGATCTTCCTTTACGCCAGAGAAAAGAAGATCCCACTCATAGCCTTAGATTTGCCTCAGGAGCTCGTCAAAAAGGTCTTTAAAGAGGGATTAGCATCTTTAAATAATAAGGAAAGGGAGTTGCTCCCCGAGCTTGATCTTTATAATCCAGCCTATGAAGCCTATCTCAAAAAGTCCTTTGAGGCTCATCCCTTTGATAATAATACTAACTTTAATTTTTTCTATCAGTCCCAGGCCTTGAGAGATGAAGGTATGGCGGAAAAAATCTTGGAATTTCTGAGAAATAATCCTCAAAGGAAAATGATAGTTCTTGTGGGTAAGGGACATCTTTTATATGGTTATGGTATACCCTATGCCCTTAAGAGAAGAAATTTTTCAAACTTTAAGACCATTATCTTGGGCGAGCTTGAAGATCCTAACGCCCTTGTAGGAGATTACTGGTTTATTCCCCCAGATCTACCCTATGAAAAGACACCTCAGCTTGGATTGATCTTTGAAGAAACAGAAAAGGGCCTCAAAATTAAGGAGGTTTTGAAGGATTCCCTTGGAGAAAGGGGAGGTTTTAAAGTAGGGGATGTGATTCTTAAAGTTGATGATCAGCCTGTAAGGAAAACAAGTCAAATCAAGATTATTCTAACCTTCAAAAATAGAGGCGATTCTCTCCATTTCGAAGTAGAAAGAGATAGTAAAGTTATCAAAATTGAATTAATAATAAAATAAAAAGGGCGGGATCCCCCGCCTAAAGGAGGGAGATTTTTTTATTTTGCTGCTTCTTCTAATTTTTTACCAGGGGCAAATTTTACTACTTTTTTAGCTGGAATTTTCAGAGGTTCTCCAGTTCTGGGATTTCTACCATTTCTGGCAGACCTCGTAACTACCTGAAAGGTGCCAAAACCAACAAGCACTACTTTGTCACCTTTAGAAATGGCTTCAGTGACAGCTTCCATAAAGGCATCTAACAACTTTTCAGCATTAGCTTTGGTTGTTCCAGCAATTTCCGCCATTCTTTTAACCAGATCTGCCTTATTCATCGTCCCCTCCTTTAATCAGAAATTTTTTTTATTGGATTTATATATAGGTGATTTAAAGATTTGTCAAGACCCAATTTAAAAAAAGCAGAGCCTCTAAGGCAGGCAAAACACTCTTTGAGAAGATATTCTTAAAAGTCAATTCTAAATCTCCTGCGAAATATGGTAAAACTGACACATCTAAAATGTGCAAACTATCAATTTTAAGATTTAGAAGCACTTTCTATTTTTTTCATGAGGACATAGAGAGTTAATTCAGGATTAAGGTAATACTCTAAAGCCTTTTTAGCTTGGGCCACTTCTCTTATGAGGAAATGGGGATTCCCCTTAAGGGATTCCTCTGGTAAGGCCTTGGGAAAGGGAAAATTGATCCGCTCTTTTAGATAAGATTTCCAGATCCAGAGGGTTAAGAGGAATAGAAAGAGGTCTAAAGATTCCTTGTTCAAGCGGGCTAACTTTTCTGCCACCTTAAATTTAACCTCTTCCTTGGGGTTTGTTGCAGCCTTAATAAAGCTATTTAGTTCTTCCAGTAAACCACTATCTGCAATTTCTAAAGCTCTACCCAGGCTTCCAAGGGATAATTCTGCTAAGGTTTCTGCCACCGCTTCTTCAAAGCCTCGCCAAACCATTAAATAGTTCTTTATGATTTCCCGAGGTAGAGGGATGAATCTCACTATTTGAGTCCGAGAGAGAATGGTGGGTAATATCTGGCTTACCCTCTCAGTAAGTAGAAGAAAGAGGGCATAAAGAGGTGGTTCCTCTAAAGATTTTAACAGGGCATTCCCTGCTTCAAGATTAAGTTTATCAGCCTCTAATATTAGGACAACCCTATAGGGCGCTTCTAAAGGGCGATAACGAAGAAAGCGTTCAATTTCTCTGATAGAGTCTATACGAATATCCCTTTTTTCTGGATAGATAACCATAAGATCAGGATGAATTCCTCTATCAAGTTTTTTACAGGCAAGACATCCCCCACAGGGACTCTCTTTACTAAGATGACAAAAAAGATGATAAAGCAAGGCCTTAGCGGTAGTTTCTTTTCCTACTCCCTTAGGGCCAGTAAATAGATAGCTATGGGCAAGGCACCCCCTTTTTAGAGCACCTTGCAAGAGGTTGATGGCCTGTTTCTGTCCCAAAATTTCAGAGAGATTTCTTATGATTCTCATGCTTAAAGGTCTTCTTCCATTACCTCTATATGGCCTCCTAAGGCCCTAATTCTTCCTGGGAGGTCTTCATATCCTCTTTCCACAAGCTCTGCCTCGTAGAGGGTGGTGGTGTTTTCTGCCAGGAGGCCAGCAAGCACTAAGGCTGCTCCCGCCCTCAGATCTGTTGCTCTCACAGGGGAGCCTGAAAGTGGGGTAGGTCCTTTAATAACTGCTACTCTATCCTCTACAGTTATTTGAGCGCCTAAACGATTTAATTCCATGGCATAAAGAAAGCGATTTTCAAAGAGATTTTCTCGAATAAAAGAGATACCATTAGCTTGGGTAAGTAAGACTGCGTATATAGGTTGAAGGTCTGTAGGAAATCCAGGATAAGGGGCCGTATGGATCTCTATAGAATTTAGCTCTTTAGGCCTTTTAACTCGCACAGAGGCCTTGCCTACCTTTTCTATTTTACCACCCATCTCCTGAAATTTTAAAAGAGGATATTTCAAAAACTCCTCAGGAAAGTTATGAATAATAATTTCGTTTTCAGGCTGGAGAGCTGCAAGGATGAGAAAGGTTCCAGCTTCAATTCTGTCTGGAATTATTTCCATCTTGACTGGTTTTAGTTTTTTCTTGCCCCTAATACGAATGGTATCTTCACCTGCTCCTTTAATGTCAGCTCCCATGTGGGAAAGCATCTCTGCTAAGAAGATCACTTCAGGTTCTTTAGCCGCATTTTTGATAATGGTTTCCCCTTCGGCAAGGCTTGCAGCCATGAGAAGATTTTCTGTAGCAGTAACAGAGGGAAAATCGAGGACGATTTCTGCTCCCTTAAGTTTTTTGGCCTTAGCCTTGAGGTTCCCATGATCAAGGACAATCTCAGCTGAAAGTTGCCGTAGTCCCCTCTCATGAAAGTTGACAGGCCTCTTTCCTATAGCACAGCCTCCTGGTAAAGGCACAATAGCTTCTCCAAAGGAGGCAGTAAGGGCCCCTAAAAAGAGAATGGAAGCCCTAATCTGTGAGGCAAGCTCATAGGGAATATCTACCCTGTTGACCTTAGTTGTATCTACAAAAAGTGTCTCCCCCTCAAACCTTGTTTTGCCTCCTAAATATTCTAAAATTTTCAGCATGCAAAAGACATCTCTTACCTTGGGGACATTCTTTAGGCAATACTCTCCTCGTGAGAGAAGGGTGCAAGCTAAGGCTGGTAAAACGGCATTCTTTGCTCCTTTAACGGTAATTTCTCCCTTTAGGACCTGTCCTCCCCTAATTATATAGCGCCTCTTTTCTTCCATAATAGAGCAACCCTATCAAAGTTTTGTAAATCCTTAAAAAATTTAATCTCCCACCCTTGGGCTAATCTCTTTATTTTTGAAGCCTGATTATATCCCATTTCAAAGATTAGAAAACCCTCTGGGCAAAGATATTTCCTACTGTAGCTTATAAGGGCCTCTTGAAATTCTGTGCCTCTTGCCCCAGCAAGTAGTGCCTCTATGGGTTCAAATTCTCTTACCTCTGGAGAGAGGTCTTTCCACTCCTTTAAGGAGATATAGGGAGGATTAGAGACTATAGCCTTGAAGAAGCCCTTTTCCTTTAAAGGTGAAAACCAGTCACCTCTAACTAAGTAGAGCCTCTCTGATACTCCATGAAGCTTTGCATTATAGGAAGTTACCTTTAAAGCCTTTTCTGATATATCTAAAGCAAAGGCTTTAAGCCCTTGCCTTTCCAATAGAAGAGTGATAGATATAATTCCAGAACCACAGCCAAGCTCTAATACAAAACCTTCACTGATATTGAGGTCTAAGAAGACCTCTATGAGCAACTCTGTTTCAGGCCTGGGAATAAGCACTCCCTCTTCAATATAAAAGGTACGTTTAAAAAAATAGGCCCTCTTTAAGATGTAGGGCAGAGGTTTTAATTTGAGGCGTTCTCTCAGGATATCTTCAAGGGATTCTTTTAAAACCTCTCTTTCCAAGTGAAGATAGACATTTAGGGGCGGGACTTCAAGCAAATGAGCAAGAATTTCTAAGGCCTCTCTACGGGCCTCTCTTTCATCTTCAATCTGAGAGAGCGTTTCTATGAGATAAGGGAGGGCCTCCTTTACCTTCACTTCTTGGGTAAGAGCCTATTTAAAATAATCTCAGCTACCTCATCAGTCCCTTTTAATCTTCTAAGGCTTGTTTGAATCTCAAAATAGGGTTCTGCCTTATAAAGAAAGGGAACAAGGATTCGCTTCCTCTCCATAGAATGAGCAAGGAGGATCTGGCCTGATTCTTTAAGATTCTCCTTAAAAATATTAAGTAAGGGATCATATAGACTCTTTTTGAAGACTATCTCAGCTCCCATAATGATGTCAAATTTTAGTGAAAGATCTGATTTTCTCCAATCCAATTTTCTGACCTCTAAAAGGAGGCCATTTTTTTGAGCAGATTTTTTAATTAGCTCAAGAGGAAGTTCCTCATAATCGGTAGCCAGGACTTTATGACCAAAGTAACTGGCAAAGAGACTGGCTACTCCGAGTCCTGCCCCAAGCTCAAGAATCTCTAAGGGAGGCTCTAAGGTAGCTATGTAGTCTGCTAATATGAGGCTTGATTCCCAGATTTTGAACCAGAAGGGAAACTTTTCCACCTCTAAAAAGGGATCGCCTTGAAAGATATCTTCTAATCTGGCAGGACGATAGACAATTAAAGTTTGGCCACGAATAGTGATTTTTTCTTCCTCTAAAATAAGTTTAGACAAGATTCAACCTCAGGAAAATATTATAGCTTAAACAAAGTATACACCAAGAATAAGCAAAGCCAAGATAAGGCGATAGAGGATAAAGAGATAGAGAGTGTGTCTTTTTAAAAAGGAAAGCAAGAAGGCTATAGCCAAAAAACTTGAAATGGCTGAGGCTATAAATCCTGTTAAGGCTATTTCTAAGGTTATGGTATTTGTTTTCAGGAGTTTTAGTCCCTCATAAAGACCTGCTCCCAAAATCAGGGGAGCACCTGCCAAAAAGGAGTATTTAGCTGCTTCCTCTCTCTTTAAGCCAAGGATTAGCCCTGCAGAAATGGTTATACCGCTTCTTGAAGTGCCAGGTAATAAAGCTAAGGCCTGAAAAAGCCCAATAACTAAGGCCTTGCCTAAGGAGAGATCTTTTATTTCTCTATTTTTTCTTCCCCATCTTTCTCCAACGAACATAGGAAGACTCATAAGGATCAAAAATAGGGTTACCATTTGAGGCGTCCGAAAATAATTTTCAATAAGGTGCTCAAGGGTTAACCCAGCCAACGCTCCAGGAAAGATAGAAACTAAGATCAGACCTTTATAAGACCAGATTTCCTTAATTTCTTTGCGAAAATAAAGAGGTATAGCCAAAAAGGATCCAAGATGGATGAAGGCATCAAAAGAAAGATGACTGGGAAATTGAAAAAAATTAGATAAAAGGATAAGATGTCCTGTGCTGGACACAGGCAAAAACTCAGTAATCCCTTGCACAAGGCCGAGGATAAGGGGATAAAGATAATCCATCTTTACCTTATAAGCTTTATCTCATAAGTATCGTTTTTTTCTAAAAAAGAAAAAGATAAGTAGACAGATAATAAAAATTACCAGGTTGATTATATAAAAGGCATGAGGAGTGCCTTTTAGTGGCTCAAGTTCTTGAAGGGGTAGAGGGATATTCATGCCATACATACTGTAAACAATATTTGGAATAGCTATTAGTATAGCCATGGCAGCTAAAAATTTCATGATTACATTCACATTGTTGTTAATTATTGAGGCATAGGCATCCATGGTGTTAGCCAAGATGCTGGTAAATACCTTAGTCATTTCTATAGCTTGTTTATTTTCAATTTGCACATCTTCTAAGAGCTCCATTTCCTCTTCAGTTAGTCTTAAATATCTTCCGCTTTGAAGTTTAGTGAGAACTACATCGTTACCCTGTAGAGAGGTGTTAAAGTAAGTGAGGGTCTTTTCTAAGCTAAGCATGCGTAAAAACTCTTCATTAGTAAGGGCTTTAAAGATTAGTTCTTCATATTCCTCAATGGCTTTGTCAATCTGTCTGAGAAATCTTATATAAAGTGAGGTAGCCCTGTAAAAGAAACTTAGAAGAAAGGTTACAGGCTTTTTTAGGTCAAAAATTTTACTTTTATTGGCATAACTGATAAAGTCTTCAAAGATGGGATGATCAATAAGAGAGACGGTTAGGATATTTTCTTCGGTGATAATAATGCCGATAGGAATGGTTTCATATCTCACAAAGAGACCAGCTCCAGCAGGGCTTGGAATTCTTATAATCATCAGGACCTGTTGTTCTTCCTTTTCAAGGCGAGGTCTTTCTTCTTCATCTAAAGGATATCTTAAGAATTCAGGAAAAATTTTTAATCTGGTTTCAATATAGTTTAACTCTAACTCAGTAGGATTAGTAAGACAAATCCAGGTGTGTGTCTTGATCTCATCAGTAGGGACAAGTAAGCCCTTTTCCGAGCGAAAGATCCTAATCATAAAACCTGTTCCTTTAGAGTTTTCTCTATTAAACTTCTTTTTTTGCCTCTGTCAATATAAATTTTTTTATTCCTCTCTTTGGGAGTATATGTATCAGACCTGATGTCAAAGCTCCTGATTTTGAAGCTCAGGCTCATTTCCCTGGTGGTGAGATGGGGCCACTAAAACTTTTTGATTGTGCTGGCAAATGGATAATGCTCATGTTTTACCCTACTGATTTTACCTTTGTATGTCCCAACAAGATCCCTATCCCATGGTATCAGATCTGGGCGGTAAAATTGGTAGGAACTTAGATTGAATTAGTGAGGGCACTTAAGGCTCCACAATAGGTATCTTTATCAGGGGTTAAAGAGGCATGTTCAGCTAACTGGCGGCCTGGAGAACCTCTCCGAAACCTTCTAAGGAGCGTGTAAGCAGAGTCTATCAGTTCTGGGCCTCTCAAGGCTAAAGAGATGATTGGGCTGGCAGGGGTTATATCCTGCCAGCTTAATCCACTAACCCTTATATTTGGGCAATACTTTTTACCCTATCAGTTAAAATATATATAATAGCATGAAAGGTTATTGAAGTTTTTGCAGAGAGATTATATACTTAAGCCTCATGAAAAGATCTATAAAGTTAGTTTTAATAATTATAAGCCTAAGCCTTTTCTTATTCCTGATCGCTCGTCCATTCTTTTCAGCTAAAACTACTTATTTCAAAGTGGAGGAAAGGCCTTTGAAGAAAGTGATATATGCCTCTGGTTATACCAAACCTATACACTATGTCCTTATCAAAGCAGAGGTCTCGGGATATATTCGTAATATCTATGTCAAGGAAGGGGATGAGGTTAAAAAGGGGGCCATTCTTGCGGAGATTGAGCCAAGAGGTGTCCCTGCACAGCTTGCAGAGATTGACAGAAAACTTGCCTTGGTTGAAGCCCGTCTACATCCAAATTCTGACTATCTTCAGAGTTTGAGGAGAGATATAGAAATTGCTAAAACCAATTATCTAAATGAAGAAAAAAAATGGAAAAGAAGGGTTGATTTGTTTAAAGAGGGCCTGATATCTAAGGAAGATTTAGAAAATGCTCAAAAAAGCTATGAGACTGCTAAGGAGACCTATGAAAAACTCAAAAATCAGTATGAGGATACTTTGAAGGCTTTACAAACTGAAAAAAAGGTTTTGCAAGAGCAAAGAAGGGTTCTAACCTCTGAGCTATCTAAGTATATCGTTAGGGCCCCAGAATCAGGTTTTATCTTAAAAAAATATGTAGAAATCGGGGACTATGTGAATTCTTTTCTTAATGAAAACAAACTTTTTAGTTTAGGTAGCAGAGAAATGGAAGTAATATTAGAGGTGGACGAAGAATATGCTGGCCTGGTTAAAATAGGACAGAGGGCCTTTCTTTCCTTTGATAGCTATCCAGATAGACTTTTTGAAGGTGAGGTCTACCAGATCATTCGGGAAATAGATCGTTCCAAAAGAAGTTTTCCTGTAAAGGTAAAACTCAAAGAAGCTCCCCTTTTGCCTGCCCAAACTACGGTAGAGGCCAATATTTTGCTTGAGGAAAAAAGGGGTTTAGTCATTCCTCTGAAAGCCCTTAGAGAGGAAAATTTTGTGGAAGTTAAGGGGCGAGGTAAGGTTAAAATAGAGAAAGGAGAGCGTTTTGGTGAATTTGTAGAGGTCCTCTCTGGTCTAAGAAAGGGAGAAGAAGTCAAAGTCTACGAATGAGTGCCAATTTTTTCATAGCCTTTGCCTTTCTTAAGAAAAGAAAAAAACAGACTATTATCTCTCTTTTAGGTGTGGCCATAAGTGTGGCTACCTTTGTGGTAATGAGCTCTATTATGTTTGGTTTTCAAAAATATTTTATTCAACAGGTGATTGATATTGAGGCCCATATAAGTATAAAACCTAAGGAAGAAATAGCTGAGGATAGATTAATAAGAAGAATTGATAAAGAGAGCCTTGTTAAGGCATACGGAAATAAGCCAAGAGAGAAGGACAGGATCCTTGGCTGGAGAGAGATCATGAAAAGTTTGGAGAAAAATCCACATATTTTAGGGGTTTCTCCTCATTTGGAGAGCAAGGGAGTTTTGAAATATGGTTCTAAGGAAAAGACTGTGACTCTTATAGGGATTGAACCCTCGCTTGAGGTCAACGCCTCAGTCATAGAGCGCTTTCTCGAATATAAAAATTTAAAGCAACTGGAGGCCAACAAGGATAATATCATAATTGGAAAGATAGTGGCCAGGGATTTAGGCATATCTGAGCCAAATAAAAGGGTAGTCCTCTCTCTGCCTAATGGAGAAGTTAAGTCTCTGAAGGTAGTGGATTTTTTCAATTCAGGAATCACTAATATTGACGCTTCTCGAGTATATATACCTTTAAGGACACTTCAATCTCTCCTTGATAGGATTGATGAAGTCAATGTGTTGGTTATAAAGGTAAGAGATGTAAACATGGCAGAAGCCCTTTCAAGGGAATTGCAAAGGGAAATTAAGTATGAGGTTGAGTCTTGGCAAAGGGCATATCTGAACTTTCTAAAGATCTTCAAAGTCCAAAATATAATCACCTACATGATAGTCTTTGCCGTGGTATTGGTTTCAGCCTTTGGCATCTTTAACATTATTATGATGACCGTCATGGAAAAACGAAAGGAGATTGCTATACTTATGGCTATGGGATATACTCCTCGTGATGTAACTTTAATTTTTCTTATGACTGGGTTAGTAACCAGTATTTTAGGTGCCCTTTTAGGCACTATCTTAGCATATGGTATTCTTGAGTATTTATCCTCTCTTGAGCTTAACATTGAAGGGCTATTAAGGAGTAAAGGTTTTATCCTTGATAGATCTCCTTTATACTATCTAATTGGTTGCCTTTTGAGTCTATTTTTTTCCTTGGCAGCAAGTTTTTATCCAGCCTATAGGGCAAGTAGGCTAAACCCTGTAGAAATATTTAGAAGTCTCTGAGATGGTGCTAATTCGATTAGTAGGGATAGAAAAAAGGGTAGGGAAGGAGATAATTTTGAAAAATATTTCTTTAGAGATTGAGAGAGGTGAGTTTGTAGCTATTATAGGTCCTTCGGGCTCGGGGAAAAGTTCTCTTCTCTATATAATGGGATTATTAGATAGGCCTACCGAAGGAAAGATATATTATAAGGATCGGGAGATTGACCTTTCTAAGGTTGAGGCCTTGAGTAGGTTTAGAAATGAAAAGATGGGTTTTGTTTTTCAATTTCATTATCTTATTCCTGAATTGGATCTCTTAGAGAATGTTATTGCTCCTCAGTTAAAACTGGGAAAGCCTTGGCCAGAGGCTGAGGAGAGGGCAAGAGAGCTTTTAGAGAGGCTTGGTCTAAAGGGAAAGGAGAGAAGACAAGTCACTGAGATTTCTGGAGGAGAGATGCAGAGGGTGGCTATAGCCCGAGCCTTGGCAAACGACCCCGAACTCTTGCTCTGTGATGAACCTACAGGGAATCTTGATAGCAAAAATACCGAAAGGGTAATGGAAATCTTTGAAGAAATCAATGCTAAGGGTAAAACGATAGTAATGGTAACCCATGACTTGAATCTTGCTAAGCGAGCTAAAAAGATCATCTCCATGAGAGACGGAGAGATTGTGACTTCTTAGTTTTCATGGAAAAGTTTCTTCTGATCTTGAGACTAATGACTGAGAGGGAATTTCGTATCCTCAAGGATTTATTTTACTTTGAGCCAGATTGTGCTAAGTTTATAGCACGAAGGCTTCGCTTAGACTTGAAAGAGGTTATGGATGGACTTAAATTTTTAGAAAATTTGGGTATTCTTGTGCGGGTCTCACAAACCTTTGTGAAAAAAGGTGGAAAAATCAAACACAGAAATCATACCTATTATGAAATAAATAGTGAATGGAGAAAGTTTTTGAAGAAGTCTTTATTTAAAAAGGAGCGAGTATGAACGAACCACAAGACTTCAATTATCAGGCGTTACAGGAAGGAGAGATAATAGACGTTCCAGATCTTCTTCCTCTAATGGCCATAAGGGATATGGTGCTCTTTCCTGCCATGGTAGTACCTCTTTTTGTAGGAAGGCCTAAGTCTCTTAAGGCTATTGAGGAGGCAGAAAAGAGAGAAAAGCTTATTATCTTAGTAACACAAAAGAATTCCAGGCTTGAAAATCCGCAAGAAAAAGATCTTTATAGGATTGGAACTTTGGGTTTGATTTTAAAGGTTATCAATCTCTCAGAGAATAGAAAAAAAGTGATAGTGCAAGTTATCACACGAGTAGAGATTAAAGAGTATGTGAAGAGGGATCCCTTTTTTGAGGTGCAAATAGAACCTTGTAAAGAGACTGAGCCAGAGGTTTTGACTCCAGATATGGAAGCGTTGATGAGGAGCGTTAAAGAAAATTTAGAAAAGCTCCTCTCTTTAAAGGGTTTCCTTAATCCTGAGATTAGCCATGTTATTCAGTCTATGGAGGAGCCTGGGCGTCTTGCCGATTTAGTGGCCGCCTATCTTAAGTTGAAAGTCCAAACTGCCCAGGAGCTTTTAGAGACCCTCAACGGGTTAGAGAGACTTCGAAAAATCTCTCGGATTCTTTTACAGGAAATTGAGATCACTACCCTTCAGAATAAGATCCAGTCTGAGGCCCAGGAAGAGATGGGCAGGACTCAAAGGGAATACTTCTTGCGTCAGCAGTTAAGGGCTATCAAAAAAGAGCTCGGTGAAGAAGAAGATATTGAGTCTGAGATTAAAGAGCTCAAAAGAAAGATCAAAAAGGCCAAGATGCCTAAAAAGGTGGAAGAAGAGGCCCTAAGGCAGCTCAAGCGTTTAGAGCTCATGCACCCTGAATCTGCAGAAGCAGCTGTAGTCAGAAACTACTTAGAGTGGCTTATTGAGCTTCCCTGGAATAAATCTACACAAGATAATTTAGATCTTAAGCATGTAAAAAAGATTTTGGACGAAGACCACTATAATCTGGAAAAGATCAAAGATAGATTACTTGAATTTTTGGCAGTGAGAAAGATAAATCCTAAGGCCAAGGGAGCTATAATTTGCTTTGTGGGTCCTCCAGGAGTTGGTAAGACGAGCTTAGGTAAGTCTATAGCTCGAGCTCTCGGGAGAAAGTTTGTGCGAATTGCTTTGGGTGGAGTAAGGGATGAAGCAGAGATCAGAGGCCATAGAAGGACTTATGTAGGATCGATGCCAGGAAGAATTATTCAAGGAATTAGGCAAGCAGGAGTGAATAACCCTGTTTTTCTCCTTGATGAGATTGACAAACTCTGTAGTGATTTTCATGGTGATCCTGCTGCAGCGCTTCTTGAGGTCCTTGATCCTGAACAAAATAAAGAATTTGTTGATCACTATTTGGATGTCCCCTTTGATCTTTCTAAGGTTTTATTTATTGCTACGGCTAATATGACTGAACCTATCCCTAAGGTGCTCCTTGACCGCATGGAAGTGATCTATCTTTCTGGCTATACTTTTAAAGAAAAGCTTGAAATAGCTAAGAGACACCTAATACCTAAACTTCTCAAAGAACATGGCCTTAAGAAGAGGGAATTTAATTTATCAGAGGAGGTCATTCTTAAGATCATTGAGGAATATACCTCCGAATCAGGAGTAAGAGAGCTTGAACGGAAGCTTGCCGCACTTTGTAGAAAAATTGCCAGGAAAAAGGCTGAGGGTGAAGAGGGTCCTTTTAGCATCACAGTAGATAACTTACATGAATATTTAGGTCCTCCAGAATTTCTTGAAGATTTTAGGCTTACTGAAGATACTGTGGGAGTAGCCACAGGTCTTGCCTGGACTCCCTATGGTGGGGAAGTGCTCTATGTAGAAGCCTTGGTGATGCCTGGAAAAGGGAATCTCCTTTTAACTGGGTCTCTAGGTGAGGTTATGAAAGAGAGTGCTCAGGCAGCTCTCTCCTACATTCGTTCAAGATGTGATGAATTGGGGCTTGATCCAAAATTCTATACCAAGTATGATTTGCATATCCATGTGCCAGCAGGTGCCATTCCCAAGGATGGCCCCAGTGCAGGGGTAACCATTACCATGGCCCTTATTTCTGCCTTGACTAAAAAACCTGTATCTAAAGATTATGCCATGACTGGGGAGATTACCCTTAGCGGGAGAATCCTACCTGTGGGAGGTATTAAAGAGAAGGCCCTTGCTGCCCTTAGAAAGGGGATTACGCAAGTTATTATTCCCGCTCAAAATGAAAAGGATTTACAGGAAATTCCTGAGGACCTTAGGTCTCAGATCACATTTATAAAAGTTTCACATTTAGATGAAGTTAGAAAAATTGTGTTAAAATCATGATGAGGGAATTCTATGAATGAACTTAAAAAGCGGGGGCGAAAACCAAAGGAAAGTCCCGAGAGAATCAAGAGAGAGCCCATAGAAGTTGTGGATGAGGATTGTCAGATCTTAGGTGTGCTTGCCCGCGGAGTTGTTCACACAAGTGGGCTCTTTCATAGAGCTGTTCATGTCTTTATCTTTAATTCTAAAGGAGAAATCTATCTTCAAAAAAAGAACCTTGATCGAGAAGAAAATCCTGGGCTTTGGAGTTCCTCAGCCTCAGGCCACATTAATCCAGGAGAGCCCTTAGCTATAGCTGCTCAGAGGGAATTAAAAGAGGAACTTAGAATAAAGGTAAAGTTAGAGGAAGTTTTGAGAGTTCCCCCTTCTCCAGAGACTAATTGGGAATGCACTGCTCTCTTTGTGGGTAAGACAGATAAAACACCTAAGCCTAATCCTTATGAAATAAGCGAAGGAAAATTTGTCTCTATCCCCGAATTAGAAAAAATGATTGAAGAAAGCCCTGAAATTTTTAGCCCTGCCTTTCTATATCTTTGGAAGCTCTATAAAGAGAAGATATCTCAGAAAGAAGATTAGGCAAGCCTTCTTTTTCTAAAATAACTTCTAAAAGTTCAAAGTCACCTCTTATTAGATATTGAAATAGAGGTGCTAAGGCTAAGCGTTGAAGCCTTTCTTCCTTTTCTGTGGGGTCCAGTTCCATTTTTAAGATCTCCGCTCTTATGGCCTTCATAAGTTCAAGGTATAGAGCAAATTCTTCTGGGAAAAGACTTTCAAGGGTTTCTCTTAATCTTCTCGCTACTGCAGGGCTTGCCCCACTTGTAGAAATGGCAATTAAAAGGTCCCCTCTCTTGAGGGTTGAGGGCACAAAAAAGGTGCAAAACTCTGGTTTGTCTACCACATTACAGGGAAGTCCTCGCTCTTCAGCCTCTTTAAAGACAGCTTCCTGCACCTGAGGATCATTGGTGGCAGCAATCACCAAAAAGGCACCTTGAAGATCGCCCTTTTGATAGGGTCTCTTTATCCAAATTAATTTTTCTTCTCTACTTAGCGCCTCTAATTTTTCCGTTAGCTCTGGAGAAATTACCTTTATGTGTGCCTCTGTAGGCAAAAGAGAGAGAATCTTCCTTTCTGCAACTTTACCTCCTCCCACTACCACACAGAGTTTGTTTTTGAGTTTTAAAAAGATAGGATATAGCTCAGTCAACCTCTCCCCAACCCTCTAATTTATTTCCCCAAAATTGCGTTGCCCGAGGATAGATTTTTTTGAATCTTACCATGAGATAGCCATTTTTCCACTCCCGTTCCAAGATCTCCACGGTTACTCTGGCCAGTTTAAAATGGGCAAGGAGGGCAAGAAAGTTTTCCTCCTTTTTAAAACGGACCCGAAAAACCTCTTCCAAGGCCTGGCCTTGCTTTAATAAGCTTAACACCTCTTCAAAGATATTTTCACCCAGTTTTTGATAGATCTCCTCTTTAAATTCTTCAAACTCAAAGAGATTTAAAGCAAGTCTTATAAGTCTCAAACTAATAAAGTTAGGTTCCACTTCACCTAAGTAGGGGAAGACTACCTTTAGATCTGTTAAGTTAGAATAGGGAGTTACATATTTTATGCGGGTGCCCCTTTCTTCTGGTTTAAAGACAAGTCCCTCTCTTCCTTCTTGGTGATATCGGCGAATTAAGGCTTTTATTTTTTCGTAGTCCTCTTCTGGATGAAAAGGTCCATGTATTTCAGGATGATTAAAGGCAAATTTCTCGAGGACTTTTATTTTTTCTTGGACAGGCAAAAACTCACCAGTTCCCTTTTTGGCAATATCGAAGACAAAATAGTTTACATCCTCTTTTACCTGAGGGGGCCATTCACTTACAAAGGGATTTTCTGGGCCGGCAACTTCACAGCAAACTATATAGTCTTGATAGACTTCAAAAAAGTTAGGAAGCTTGGGCAAAAAATCTTCCCATCTGTCAGTAGCAAAGGGGCACACAAAGCCCCTCCTCGTGAAGGCTAAGATTTCCTTGTTAATCTTGATAAGTCTCACATTATAGCCCTCAATCTTTTCTTCCGCATAAAAGGGAAAACTTAAATATCTCTTTAGCCCTGTTTTTAAAACATAAATCCTGGGAATAGAGGGATAACCCCTTACCAGGAGGTTTTCATTAAAGAAGGTCCCAGTGGGATAATTTTTAAACTCTTTATTGAGTCTGAAGAAAGAAAATCCTTTCCAGGTGGAGAAGAGAAGTTTTCCCTTTTCATAGGCCAATTCCCACTCCTGAAGAGGATAGGCCTTTAAATAGGGGTTTTTTTCCCAGCAAAATTTAAGAAATTCTCTAATCTCTTTATCTTCTCTCAAGGATAACTCCTCCTTTTTCTCCCTCTTTTCCCTCAACTTTAATGGATATCTCTTTTAGAAATTGAGGGATAAGCCAGGCCTGTGTTAGGAGGTGCCTGGTTAGTTTAGAAACAGTATAGGAAAAGGTTTTTTCTTCTGAAGAGAGTAGGGAGAGACTTGCTGGAAGTAAGAGCTGGTCTCCTAAGTGTTCTTCCACCTGGGCCTGGGTTTTAAGGAAATGGAGAAATTCTTGGGCTGCCCTCTTACCCACTTCTTCGGCAGGCACCCCCTTTCTACCTAAAATTGAGAAACCAGCTCTTAAAGGGCCTCCTTCTCCGTAAACTAAAAGCATAGTGCCTGGAGAAGAGGCCTTAACCTTTTCAAGAAAGATCTCCCCTTCATAGCCTTCTGCCTTCAAAATAGCCTGGGCTGCTTTAGCCTGCCTCTCCAATATGTGAGAGGGCAAATCCTCACTTATTAAACTGAGTATGTGTATCCTCTGGGGGAAAAACTTTTCAGGAAACTGAGGTATTTTAAGCTTTCTTGTAGCCTTGATATGAGCTATAATTTCCCCCCCACCCTTAGGATAAAAGCCAGCCCTTTCTAAGGTTATGGTTCCTTGAAAACCAAAATTTTCTACTACGGGGAGATAAACCCTTTCTATATAATGATAAGGAGGACTGTAGGGCACATGAGTCCCTCCTTTGAGCACCAAGGTGCCTCCCTGGGAAAGCGCAAGGGGATAAAAAAGGGTCTGAAAAAGGAGCGTAGTAGAGCCAGCTGTTCCAATATCAAAGGTGTAGACTTTATTTTCAGGGGAGTGTTCAGGGGAAAAGAAGAGCTCCTGGGAATAGAGGTAATCTCCCTCTACACGGGCTTGAGAGAGTTTTTTACAGGCCTCCACACAGCAATAATGTTGAGGTTGAAGCCCTGGTTTGGGTCTTCCTGCACGGATCTTGATCATTTTAAAGGGTAATTTTAGTATCAAAGAAAGGGAAAGGGCTGAACGTAGGAGTTGCCCTCCTCCTTCTCCATAAGAACCATCAAGAACTAACACCTCTTAGCCTCTATAGAGACCCCCATTAATATGAAAAACGGCGCCAGTAATATAGCTTGCCTGATCACTGGCTAAGAAGAGGACTAAGTGAGCCACCTCTTCAGGAAGACCTGCCCTTTTCAGAGGAATTTCTTGTAAAAAGGCCTCTTTAACCTTTTCTGGAAGTTTTTCTGTCATATCGGTTTCTATATAACCAGGGGCAATGGCATTAACAGTGATATTTCTGCTTGCTACCTCTAAGGCTAAGGCCTTGGTAAAACCAATAAGTCCTGCTTTAGCAGCTGCATAATTTACTTGGCCTGGATTACCTGTAAAGGCAACCACTGAAGAGATATTTATGATTCTTCCCCAACGGGCTTTAAGCATAAGGGGTAAGACAGCTTGAGTTACATAAAAGGCAGAAAAGAGGTTTGTCCGAAGAACGGCTTCCCAATCTTCTAACTTCATCCTCAAAAAGAGTGTATCTCTCGTGATGCCAGCGTTATTTACTAAGATATGGATGGGCCCGATGCGGGTTTCAAGCTCCTTTATTACTGCGGTTACCTCTTGAGGGTTAGCCACATCAAAGCGTGCAAGATGAGCCTTTTTCCCAAGGCCCTCAATGGTTGCCTTGACCTCTCTTGCCTTTTCTTCAGAACCTAAATAATTAATAATTACCTCAGCTCCAGCTTTGGCAAGTTCTATGGCTATAGCCCTTCCAATACCTCTTGAAGCCCCAGTAACTAAGGCAACCTTTCCCTCAAGCATAGCCCTCTATCCTCCTCATAGCTTTTGCTTAATTTTACTTAAGAAGAGAGGCTTTGTCAAATTTTAAGGTTTTCCTCTAAGGTTAGATTGCGGCAAACCCCTTAAGATTAGGGGATTCTATAAAGGTCAGCCACCCTCAAAAGTTTATCAAAAAGAGGGGACAAAGCTCCCCTGCAAAATAGAAAAAGGATA